>NZ_UHIY01000001.1:3453221-3767150 GCF_900460525.1 Yersinia kristensenii | reverse complement strand
TTCCGCCGAGCTTTTGACGGCAGCAGCGAGTGAGCCAGAGAACCACATCATTGCTGTTTTACTCAATCGTAATTATGGACAACATTCCGCCATTATGGCGGGGTTCAATCAGGTCAGCGGCGATTTGGTCATTACACTTGATGCCGACCTGCAAAATCCCCCGGAGGAGATCCCCCGGCTGGTTAGCGTCGCAGAAGAGGGTTATGACGTCGTGGGCACTGTACGTGCAAACCGTCAGGATTCTTTGTTCCGCAAAACGGCTTCACGCATGATCAATATGATGATTCAACGTGCCACCGGGAAATCAATGGGGGATTATGGCTGCATGCTACGTGCTTATCGCCGTCATATCGTTGAAGCAATGTTACACTGTCACGAGCGTAGTACCTTTATTCCTATCTTGGCAAACACCTTTGCCCGTCGCACGACTGAAATTACCGTACATCATGCAGAACGTGAGTTTGGCGATTCTAAATATAGCCTGATGAAGCTCATCAATCTGATGTATGACTTGATTACTTGCCTGACAACAACGCCATTACGTTTATTAAGTCTGGTGGGCAGTGTCATCGCACTTTCTGGTTTCACTCTTGCCGTGTTGTTAGTGGTTTTACGTTTAGTATTCGGCCCTGAATGGGCTGGCGGCGGCGTATTTACGCTGTTTGCTGTGTTGTTTATGTTTATTGGTGCCCAATTTGTTGGTATGGGATTACTCGGTGAATATATCGGTCGTATTTATAACGATGTGCGTGCGCGCCCACGTTATTTCATACAGAAAGTGGTCAGCGCTGAGCAGACCGAAAATAATCAGGAAGTAGAAAAATGAAAGCGATTGTCTTTGCCTATCATGATATTGGCTGTGTCGGCCTGAAAGCTCTTGTTGAAGCAGGTTACGATATTCAGGCAGTATTTACCCATACTGACTCTCCTGGTGAGAATCGCTTTTTCTCTTCTGTGGCCAAAGTGGCCGCAGATTTAGAGCTACCTGTATTTGCGCCAGAAGATGTTAACCATCCGCTGTGGATTGAGCGCATTAAGCAATTACATCCCGACGTTATTTTCTCTTTCTACTACCGCAATATGCTCTGCGATGACATTTTGTCATCGGCACCCCGTGGCGGCTTCAATCTACATGGTTCTTTATTACCGAAATACCGTGGGCGAGCGCCGATTAACTGGGCTTTGGTCAATGGTGAGACTGAAACCGGTGTGACCTTACACCAGATGGTGAAGAAAGCCGATGCAGGCCCGATCGTCGGTCAACATAAAGTCATTATTAGTGAGACAGATACCGCCTTAACGCTACATGCAAAAATGCGCGATGCCGCCCAAGAATTGCTGCATGACTTATTGCCTAAAATGAAAAACGCGTCATTGCCTCTGCTACCCCAAAAAGAAGCCGACGCCAGCTATTTTGGCCGCCGGACGGCGGACGATGGCGAGATTTTTTGGCAAAAATCAGCATTAGAAATCAATAATCTGGTGCGCGCAGTGACCGAACCTTATCCGGGGGCATTCAGTTATCTTGGACAACGTAAATTGATCGTCTGGCGCGCGCGTCCACTCAATACTGTTCATAGCAAGCTACCCGGCACTGTACTGTCAACATCTCCATTGGTTGTAGCTTGTGGTGAAGGCGCGCTGGAGATTATGACGGGTCAGGGGGAGGACGGGTTATATGTTCAAGGGCACCGTTTGGCACAAGAGATGGGGATTGTCACTGACGTCCGTCTCGGTAACAAACCAAGTAAAATCCTGAAAAGGCGTACCCGGGTATTGATATTGGGTGTCAATGGTTTCATTGGTAACCATCTGACTGAGCGTTTGTTACGTGATGATCGCTACGAAGTTTATGGCTTAGATATTGGTTCTGATGCCATCAGCCGGTTCCTGGGCAACCCTAATTTTCATTTTGTTGAGGGTGATATTAGTATTCATTCCGAATGGATTGAATATCACATTAAAAAATGTGACGTTATTTTGCCTTTGGTGGCGATTGCGACCCCTATTGAATATACCCGTAACCCGCTGCGTGTTTTCGAATTAGATTTTGAAGAAAACCTGAAAATCGTTCGTGATTGCGTTAAATACAATAAACGGATTGTCTTCCCATCCACCTCCGAAGTGTATGGTATGTGTGATGATAAGGAATTCGATGAAGATACTTCACGACTGATTGTTGGGCCGATTAATAAACAGCGTTGGATTTACTCGGTCTCCAAACAACTGTTAGACCGTGTTATCTGGGCTTACGGTGCGAAAGAAAACCTGAAGTTTACCCTGTTCCGTCCATTCAACTGGATGGGGCCGCGTTTGGATAATCTTGATGCAGCCCGCATTGGCAGTTCCCGTGCCATTACGCAGCTTATTTTGAATCTGGTCGAAGGTTCCCCAATTAAACTTGTCGATGGTGGGGAGCAAAAACGCTGCTTCACAGATATTCATGATGGTATTGAAGCATTATTCCGTATTATTGAGAATCGTGATGGTGCGTGTGATGGACAGATAATTAATATCGGGAACCCAACTAATGAAGCCAGTATTCGTGAATTGGCGGAAATGTTATTAAGCAGTTTCGAACAACACGAATTACGCGATAAATTCCCGCCATTTGCTGGCTTTAAAGATATCGAAAGCAGTGCATATTATGGGAAAGGCTATCAGGATGTAGAACATCGCACGCCAAGTATTCGCAATGCGCGTCGTATTTTACAATGGCAACCAGAAATTACTTTGCAGCAAACTGTCACGGAAACTTTGGACTTCTTCCTGCGTGGCGTTGTTATTGAGCAGAGTGTTAATGAGCAAAACCAAACCTCGAAGGATGAACATCAGGTATGAAGCAAGTTGGCCTGAGGATTGATGTAGATACCTACCGTGGAACGAAGGAAGGTGTGCCGTCACTGCTTGCTGTGCTGGAAAAATATGATATCAGTGCCAGTTTTTTTTTCAGTGTTGGGCCGGATAACATGGGGCGCCATTTATGGCGCCTTTTCCGCCCCCGTTTCCTGTGGAAAATGCTGCGTTCTAATGCTGCTTCGCTTTATGGCTGGGATATCTTGCTGGCTGGGACGGCTTGGCCGGGCAAACAAATCGCTAAAGATTTCGGCCCGTTGATGAAAGCAACTTTACAGGCGGGGCACGAAGTTGGCTTACATGCCTGGGACCATCAAGGTTGGCAAGCTAAAGTCGCCTCTTGGTCAGAACAGCAATTAACCGCGCAGGTGCAATGGGGCGTTGATGCATTACAAAAAAGCATTCAGCAGCCGGTTACCTGTTCTGCTGCGGCGGGTTGGCGTGCCGATGAACGCGTTTTGGCAGTAAAGCAGTTGTTCTCATTCAGCTATAACAGTGATTGCCGTGGTACTCATCCTTTCCGCCCATTGTTACCTGATGGTAGCGTGGGCACTGTGCAAATTCCCGTCACTTTACCTACTTACGATGAAGTGGTGGGCAGTGAGGTTCGGGCCGAAGACTTTAATGATTTCATTCTGAATACCATTTCACACGACAGCGGTGTGCCGGTTTACACTATTCATGCTGAAGTCGAAGGGATGTCACAGGCATTAATGTTCGAACAATTATTGATTGCGGCGCAGGAGCGCGGTATTCAATTTTGTACTCTGAGTTCACTATTACCCGAAAATCTGGATTCACTCCCTGTTGGCAAAGTTGTACGAGCTGCTTTTCCAGGGCGAGAGGGGTGGTTAGGGTGTCAGTCAGATATAAAGGATATGCAATGAGGCTGTTAAAAGGAAGTGGCGCTGCGCTGCTGGCATTGTTTTTTGCTCTGGTTTATCTATTGCCGATTAATAGCCGTTTATTATGGCAGCCTGATGAAACACGTTATGCTGAAATAAGCCGCGAAATGTTACAGCGTGGCGACTGGGTTGTTCCGCATTTACTGGGGATTCGTTATTTTGAAAAACCTATCGCGGGATATTGGTTCAATAATATTAGCCAGTGGATCTTTGGTGATACTAATTTTGCCGTACGATTTGGTTCAATATTTAGCACCGCCCTGAGTGCTGTTTTAGTTTATTGGCTGGCAACGTTATTATGGCGTAACCGTTCCACATCGTTTTTAGCGGCATTAATTTACCTCTCCATGTTGTTGGTATTTAGTATAGGTTCTTATGCTGTACTGGATCCGATGATTTCATTATGGCTCACTGCATCGATGGTCTGTTTTTATCTCACGCTGAGAGCAGAAACAGCCAAACAAAAGGCAGGTGCTTACCTCCTCCTTGGTTTGGCCTGCGGTATGGGCTTTATGACCAAGGGGTTTCTGGCATTGGCCGTGCCAGTTATCTCGGTATTGCCGATTGTCATACAGCAAAAAAGAGTAAAAGAGCTGATTGTTTTTGGCCCAATAGCCATTGTCGGTGCGGTAATATTGAGCTTGCCATGGGCATTAGCTATTGCTCAACGTGAGCCTGATTTTTGGCGCTATTTTTTCTGGGTCGAACATATTCAGCGATTTGCAGAGAAAGATGCTCAGCATAAAGCCCCTATTTGGTATTATCTGCCTATTTTGTGTCTGGGTGTCTTGCCTTGGTTGGGGTTATTACCTGGAGCCTTATTGAAAGGGTGGCGCGAACGGGTTACACGGCCTGAGTTATTCTTTTTGCTCAGTTGGGTATTAATGCCGTTGCTATTTTTCAGTGTGGCTAAAGGAAAACTTCCAACTTATATTTTACCGTGCATGGCACCGTTATCTTTATTGATGGCCGCTTATGCTACTGATTGTGCCGAGAAGATGCGCATGCGGGCATTAAAGATTAATGCTGCGATAAATCTCGGCTTTGGGTTTATCTGTGCACTGGCTATCTTGATTATTGGCATGGGGTTTGTCGCTCATCTGGTGGCGTATGAACCCCACGAACATCAAAAAGCCATCCTGGCGGCAATTGCCTTTGCCGGATGGGGGATCGTCGGTTTTGCTACTCTGCGTAATAATGCACGCCATTGGCGCTGGGCTGCGGCTTGCCCATTGCTGTTTATATTGCTGGTAGGTTATCTGATCCCGCAACAGGTCATTGACTCCAAACAGCCGCAGAACTTCATTCGGAATAATTTTGATGAACTTAATAGCAGCCGTTATGTAGCAACTGACAGTGTGGGTGTCGCGGCTGGACTCGCGTGGGAGCTAAAACGTAGCGATATTCTGATGTTTAGCGAGAAGGGCGAATTAGCTTATGGGTTGGCCTATGCTGATAGTCAAAGTCACTATATCAGTAGCGAAAATTTCAGCAATTGGTTGGTTGAAGCTCGCAAGCAGGGGGATGTTTCACTGGTGGTTCAACTATCTCGCGATGAGAAAATACCGAATAATTTACCTGCGGCAGATAAAGTTAACCTGATGAATCGCTTAGTTCTTTTGTGGTACAAGAAAACACCATGACCCACTACTTGTTATTAATAATGGTCAGTTTATTGACCTGTGCGGGGCAGTTGTGTCAGAAACAAGCTGCGCAATGTTGGGCCTTGCCGCGAGAAGAACGGCTGGCCCCGGTATTGCGTTGGTTGGCTGGTGCCGTGTTGTTACTTGGTTTGGGGATGTTGCTGTGGTTACGTTTACTGCAACATTTACCTCTGAGTGTGGCTTATCCAATCCTCAGTTTTAATTTCGTATTAGTGACTTTGGCCGCTCAGCTGTTTTATGGTGAGAAAGCGACTTCTCGCCATTGGTTGGGGATTGCATCCATTATGTTTGGCATTCTTTTGATTAGTTGGCATTTATGAAAGGGTATGGCTGGGGAATAGGAAGTGTGCTGTTGGTGACGGCAGCCCAATTAATACTGAAATGGGGCATGATGAATACCCCATTAATGTCATTGGCTGATATTAATGGGCAATTCTTATTCAATCACCTGACACAATTAATCGCCGTTATTTGCGGGCTGGCGGGATATGCTTTATCAATGTTGTGCTGGTTCTTTGCACTAAGATATTTACCGCTCAATCGTGCGTATCCACTATTAAGCCTCAGTTATGCATTGGTTTATTTAGGCGCTGTATCACTCCCATGGTTTAGTGAATCCGCAACTTTACTGAAGACATTGGGCGCGGGCTTAATTTTGTTGGGCATATGGTTGATTAATACAAAGCCAATAAAAAGAGATTGAAATAACTATCCAACTGATATTAGAGCAATAAAGTTCAATATATGGCGACTTTATAGATGTGATGCTCCGGGATAGCCTTGAGTAATGAAAGTCACCAGCACACCCGCAATTTGAAAGATGGCGGGTATAACTTGTTTTTTCCAAACTCGATAGTTAAATTACCTTACTGATATCCTTCATTAGCAACTAGCTGATTGTATAGTAAATTGGCTAAGCTTTATCTTGGTGAATTATCGATGCGGATACGTTTCTGGATCTTTCTAGTCAGTATTATCCTTGCAGGCTGTAGCAGCCATGCTCCGACACCAAGTGGTCACTTGTCTGATTCTATTGTGGTAGTTGCAAAACTGAATGAACAACTGCGTCAGTGGGAGGGTACGCCTTATCGTAATGGCGGGTTAGACCAACGCGGCGTTGATTGTTCTGGCTTTGTTTACCGCACATTCCGCGATCGTTTTGACATGCAATTGCCTCGCACGACTATTGCGCAAACCACGTTAGGCACGAAAGTCTCCCGTGATGAACTGATGCCGGGTGATTTAGTGTTCTTTAAAACCGGCAGCGGACAAAATGGATTACACGTTGGGATTTACGATACTAATGATGAATTCATCCATGCTTCAACGAGCAAGGGTGTCATTCGCTCATCACTAGAGAATGTTTACTGGAAACGGGTGTATTGGCAAGCGCGCCGTATGTAAGCATCCCCCCTTCACCCTTGCAGCCGCAGGGGTGTTAGCCATTCTCACTCTCATTCACCCGAACCTAAAGATATCTATGCCGGTTATGTTATCTTAGTGGCTGCTTATTTTGGTTCGGAGCCGCGCTTATGTCATCCCTTCGGTTACTCATTTCTGATTCCTATGATCCCTGGTTCAATTTGGCGGTAGAAGAGTGTATTTTCCGCCAGATGTCGCCGGATCAGCGGGTTCTGTTTTTATGGCGTAATGCCAATACCGTAGTCATCGGCCGCGCACAGAATCCATGGAAAGAGTGTAATACCCGCCGCATGGAACAAGATGCTGTGAAACTGGCCCGGCGTAGCAGCGGCGGCGGGGCGGTATTTCATGATTTGGGTAATACCTGCTTTACTTTTATGGCCGGTAAACCGGAATACGATAAAACGATATCAACGCAAATTATTCTGAATGCATTGGCTTCTCTTGGCATTCAGGCCACGGCATCGGGCCGTAATGATTTGGTCGTGGTCAAGAATGATGGTGAGCGCAAAGTCTCCGGCTCAGCTTATAAAGAAACCAAAGATCGTGGTTTTCATCATGGGACGTTATTACTCAATGCCGATCTCAATCGTCTGGCTGATTACCTCAATCCCGACCCGAAAAAATTGCAGGCCAAAGGCATCACATCGGTACGGTCGCGGGTGACTAACTTGGTGGAGTTATTACCGGGTATTGACCACGAAAAAACCTGTGCCGCCATCCAACAGGCTTTTTTCAATTACTACGATGAGAAAGTTTCCGCAGAAATCATCTCTCCACAAGCCCTGCCCGATCTGCCCGGCTTTACTGAACAATTCGCCAGGCAAAGTAGCTGGGAGTGGAACTTTGGTCAGGCCCCGGCGTTTAGCCATTTCGTCGATACTCGCTTTATCTGGGGCGGAATTGAACTGCATTTTGATGTATTACACGGTGCAATTGATCGCTGCCAAATATTTACTGACAGTTTGAATCCGGCTCCGTTAGAAGCCCTTGCTGAACGATTACAGGGCGCGGCTTATCGGCCCGATGCCATTAATGCGGTTTGCTTGCAATTAAGTGATGATTTTCCTGAGTCACAAGCTGAACTGTTACAAGTTCGCCATTGGTTAGCGGAGGTATTACGCTGATGGATATGGATGATAAAACACCTCAATTTAATAACAGTTATGGGCAGCAATTGAGCGGTTTTTATACTCATTTGCAACCAACCCCTTTAAAAGGGGCGCGGCTGCTTTATCACAGTGAGCCGCTTGCCAGGGAATTGGAGCTTGATGCCAGTTGGTTCACCGCCCCAAAAGCGGCGGTATGGGCGGGCGAAACGCTGCTACCCGGCATGGAGCCCTTGGCGCAAGTGTATAGCGGCCACCAGTTTGGCATGTGGGCGGGGCAATTGGGGGATGGGCGCGGTATTTTACTGGGAGAACAACAGCTTAGTGATGGCCGCCATATGGACTGGCATTTGAAAGGGGCCGGTTTAACACCCTATTCCCGCATGGGGGATGGGCGGGCGGTATTGCGCTCCGTGGTGCGCGAGTTTTTGGCTTCTGAAGCTTTGCACCATTTAGGGATTCCGACCAGCCGCGCGTTGACCATCGTGACCAGCGACCATCCGGTTTATCGCGAGCAAGCAGAGCGGGGGGCGATGCTATTACGGGTGGCTGAGAGCCATGTGCGTTTTGGCCATTTCGAGCATTTCTACTACCGCCAGCAGCCCGCTCAAGTTAAACAGCTCGCCGATTATGTTATCGCGCGACACTGGCCGCAGTTAGTCGGGCAAGAGGACAGCTACTTATTGTGGTTTACGGATGTGGTTAAGCGCACAGCACGGCTAATGGCGCATTGGCAGACAGTGGGTTTTGCTCATGGTGTGATGAATACCGACAATATGTCGATACTGGGCATCACCATGGATTATGGCCCATTCGGTTTTCTTGATGATTATGCCCCCGGCTATATATGCAATCACTCCGATCATCAAGGGCGTTATGCTTTTGATAATCAACCTGCGGTGGCATTATGGAACCTGCATCGGCTGGGGCAGGCGTTGTCTGGTCTACTGACCGCAGAGCAATTGCAGCGCGGGCTGGCGGCCTATGAGCCAGAATTAATGGCGGCTTACGGCCAGCAAATGCGCACCAAATTAGGCTTCTCTGAGCGTGATAGTCAGGATAATGACTTATTGACCGGGTTATTGAGTTTGATGATCAAAGAAGGGCGGGATTATACCCGGACTTTCCGTTTGCTGAGTGAGGTGGAAATACACTCCGCGCAATCGCCATTGCGGGATGATTTTATCGACAGAGCCGCTTTTGATAGTTGGTACAGCCGTTATCGCGCGCGTTTGCAACAGGAGTCGATTGATGATGCGCAGCGCCAGCAAATGATGAAAGCGGTGAATCCTCACTATATATTGCGCAACTATTTGGCACAGCAGGCGATTGATCACGCTGAAAAAGATGATATTCAGCTCTTGCAACGTCTACATCAAGCCTTGCAGCAGCCTTTTGCTGATCAACCTGAATTTAATGATTTAGCTGAATTGCCACCGGAGTGGGGTAAGCATCTGGAAATTTCCTGCTCCAGTTAGTTAGAATAGGTGGCAGGCGAACTTCCCCGCCACCCGAGCTTTTTTCCTATTTTTCTCTCAGTGAAATGCTGCTGCGGTATGAAGTTGCTTGAGAACATCCGGGGTGTGTAAGCCGAACCCCAGTAAAGCCATGTCATCAAGCACCAGCAGCCGTTTTTGTTTACCTGCTGGCGTGAGAGCCAGGCCGGGTAACCGCCAGACATTCTCTACGCCATTGAGCGCCGCTACGCCATGGGTGGTGACAATGAGTAAATCAGGGGAACTAGCGATGATCCCTTCTTGGGATAGAGGGCGATACCCGCTAAATTCCTCAATGGCATTTTTCAGTCCCGAAGCCTTGAACATGCTGTCAGCTGCGGTGTCTACCCCCGCCGCTAAGGGCGGAAT
Source organism: Yersinia kristensenii (assembly GCF_900460525.1). Taxonomy (NCBI): domain Bacteria; kingdom Pseudomonadati; phylum Pseudomonadota; class Gammaproteobacteria; order Enterobacterales; family Yersiniaceae; genus Yersinia; species Yersinia kristensenii. The sequence continues at coordinate 3,757,329 of NZ_UHIY01000001.1, read as the reverse complement.
TCCTGCATGAATCATGACAAATAAGGCTTTCACTGGCAGCGGGGTTGCGACCACGGCGGCTAATTGCTGTTGGTAATGCTGAATCAGCTGTCGGCCTTTCTCTTCCTGCTCCACAGCGGCGGCAATCAATCTTATTTTATCTATCACTTTTGCTGGCGATTTGTCTGCCGGAACAAAGACAAGCTTGGCTCCGTATTCCCTCACTTGACTCAATGCCCTTGACGGCTCGGCGCGTGCGGTGCTCAACACCAATGTGGGTTTCAAAGCAATAATGCCTTCCACATTGAGCAGCCGCATATAACCCACATCAGGTAGCGTTTTCAGTGCCGCGGGATTCAGGCTAGTGCTGTCACGGGCCACAATGCGGTCACCGACACCTAATGCGTAGGCGATTTCAGAAACGTCTCCGCCAATGGTTACAATACGCTGTGTGGCAAAGCAATTTATTGAAATAACATATATGAATGAAATGACAAATCTAAGTGAAACGACCCATTTAAATGCCGCCGCCGATTTATTCATCCAGTGCACCTATTGCAATCAACTCAGCTAATTGGTCATGCCATATATTTTGCTCGGGTTGACCTTCGCTGCGCTGACCAAAGATCTGCAAAATATGCTTACCTTGCTTATCAAGTAATTCCAGACTCGAGACAAACCCCTCTTTGGTCGGCTTGCGTGTCACCCAACTTTCGGCGATAGCTAATTGATTTATGTTCAAATTAAACTGAGGGTCACTCACGGTTACCCACAAGCTGTCAGCGGATTTTGCCTTCTGCGAAATCTTCAATTGTTCAATGACCCCGGTGAATATTTGCATGCATCCACTGTTGCCAACGAAGATCATTATTTCATTTTGATCAGTGTGTGCGGCGTTAAGTATTTGTATTAACGCCTGATTTGTCACCTGACAAGCTAAGTCATCACCGACTGCCCGAAAAGCGTGTTTGCGAGTGATGTTATGGCGCTTTAACAACATAAAAAATTGATGAATATCAGTCAGTTTTCGCCATTCAGTATCAATAATGGTGTTATCGATGTGAGATTGGGGGATGGCGGCCTCATCGGCTGGCTCTATGGTTAGAGGAGCGTTATTTACCGTGCGATACTTGGCGACCAATGTTTGCCAAGCGTCCTGATTTGTTTCCTCGGTACAATAGATTTGATGAATGGCATTACCTTGAAAATCAAAGCATTGGATACTCAATTGCTCACCGGATGCGGTGGTTTCGCGCAGACTGAAAATAGTGCTCCAATGGCGAAAAAACAGTCTTAAATCCAGTGCGCGCGGGTTAAGGAGCAAGCCCAGATGGCCATGTAACCGCAAGTTCTGATATTCACCCGTAAGCTCATGTACTGCATGTGGGTTACGGGTGATTGAGCGGGTCACACCGACATTTTCTAACTCGGTCAGCAATACGCTGGCGCTGATATCCAAGCGTTCTGCATCCTCACCTACCCGGACATGGGCCAGTTCGGCTTCGCTGACATTCAATTTTTGGGCTAAATCACGAGTGGACAGTTCCGGGTGAGCTTGCTGAGTGTTGAGGTAACGTTGGGACAGTGTTATTTCCATTAATTTGTTCCTTGATAATGTAGTGCCGCAGCGTGTGACGCTGCGGCAGGGTTCCAGAGAGCCAGTTAATTATGGTGACTTATTGGTCAATTCGCAGGGTTGAATGGATGAAATATCACCATTGATAGCTGACCAGCAACTTAGCATTGCGCCCATCCTGAGGGATTCCTTGCGGCGAGTAATATTCTTTATTAAAGGCGTTGCCCAATACTGCTGTCGTCGTGACTCCATTGAGTTTCCCTTGCCCGCGGTAGCTCAGATAAAAGTCATGTACGGCATAACCGGCGCGCGTTTTATAAGGTTTGCGTGGTGATGTTTGGGCATCATTGTCTTTCATGAATTGGGTGTTTTCCGCCATAGTGAGGACCCAGCCGGTGCTAAAACCGCTGTTGGCCATCGGGATATTCAAACGGCTGGTGACAGTGTCAGGATTGATGCTGTGAATAAATTGGCGAGTATCGAGGTTGATACCGCGGGTGCGGTTATAGGCTAGATTCCAATCAAACCGGTTGTTTTGGTAATCCAGCGAAGCATCCCAACCCCAGCTTTTGCTGCGGAGGATATTGATATAGGTGGAATAATTATCTTTAGGACCAAATTTAAACTTATCAAATCCAACCTTAACTTCACTAGTAATACGGTCTTTGGCGTCAATATTGAAATAGCTGGCCTTAAATTTGACGGTATCGTTATCGGCCAGCAGATTATCAAAATGCAACCCCAAACCGGCTTCACGTGTGACGTTACTTTCCGGTTTTAGATGTAGATTAGGTGTCCAATAATTAAAAGGAAAATGCAGTGAATTGTTATAAAGCTCAGCCAATGTGGGGGTGCGAAACGCCTGACTGTAAGCCCCAAACAGCATTAACCAATCTGTCGGATTGACGGTCATCGCGCCGCGGGTTGACAGGTTTTTAGCTTCTCGATCAGCAAAACCCTCACGGCTGTTTTTATAGCTATCGAAACGAGTCCCCACCAGTAAAGTCACGGGTAGGTCGCGAAGAGTCATTTCATTTTGTAGCCAACCAGAAGAAAATTTAATTTCAGCCGGGGGGAAACTGCGGGTCACTCCTTGCGGAATTTGCTGCTGGTGGTAGGTTTCAACACCATAAGTGAACAGATGTGCCGCCGGGCTGTGGGTAAATAGCGAGCTGCGATTTTCCAGTTTTACACCACGGGTTATCTGCTTGCGGCTGCCGTAGCCCTCAAGGCGCACATCGTCGTTGACATTAATCTCGGAAGTGTAAAGTTGCGTGGTGGCATCCAGCCAATCAAGGTGCTGCGGTTGTAGGCGGTAGGTTAGCTCGGCGTCGCGTTGGATAGTCGAGCGCGCCATCATCGGGTTTTTATTCCACTTCAGGTCTGGCGCACTCTGGTTGGCCATGCGGGGTTCCTGGGCGCGGCTGTTGTAATAACGCAGAGCCGTGCTTAATGATTGGCCATCAGAAAGGAAAATAGTGCCCTTAACCATCAGGTTATTAATGGCTTCGTCGTTGGGGGCATCATAGCCATTGCTTTGGCGGATATTTCCGACCATACGTTTACTCAGGGCAATAAGACCATCGAGCTGTTCGGTTCGGCCAAAAGCAGACATAGTAAGGCCCTGACTGTGGTAGGCACTGGCGCTATAATGGCTGATCCGCAGCCCCAACTTTTGCTCATCCGCCAGTAAATCAGCGGCATCAACCGTTTGGTAAGCAATCACGCCGCCCATGGCACCGCTGCCAAATAGTGAGGTCGATGGGCTACGAATCACACTGACTTTCTTGATCAATGCCGGGTCAAGAAATGTGCCATTAAAATGCGCCCCTTTGATGCCCTGACGAATACCGTCGATTAACACCAGCACACCGTATTGGTCATAGCCCCTGATATTGACATTTTGCCCATTGGTGCGGCCAACCCCGGTGATACTCACCCCCGGCACATTTTTTAGCATGTCGGCGGCGGTGGTGGCGGTTTGCTGTTGCGGCAGTGAAGCATCAATGACCGTCACCACACCATGGTGCTTAAAACTGTCGGCGCTGGCGCGCGTGCCGGTCACCTTTAGCGTGTCATTATGATGCTTTGATGAGGCGCTGGCGCTGGGCATTGACGATAACGCCAGGGTAATAATCAAACTGCATGAAGATAAACGAAAGACATGGGGCATAAACAGCTTTCCTTATATTATTCAATATAATCAATGGATTGCTGGCTGCCTGATTGTTAAGAATTCGGTGGCTGGCGGGGAATATAGGGGTTATCACCAGAGAAGTGACTCAGAATTACTTAGTCAATATGAGTTTCCCTGCTTTGGTTTGGCGCAAATAATAAAGCTGGCCTTGATGATTGATGGCGACAACATCATGTAACCCAAGCAATTGTTGGCTGTTAATACATGAAAATGGCACAGAGGGAAGTGTCTGGTCAGCGGTGTTTTGAGTGCGATAGGTGGTTTTGTGCATCAGGCGATTCTTTATAGTTTATATTATTATTAAATTGATAATGATTATCATCTCCATTTGTGGTTTGTTTCAATCCTATGTTTATTAGTCGTTATTTCGATACATTTTTTTTCATTAGTTATTGGCATTTTGACTGATTCGGGCAGGAAAAAAAGGGGGCATACAAATGGATTGGCTTTGTATATTTAGTGCAGTGATGGAATGCCCGTTAAGAAAAAGCTATTCCATCACTGTTATGCGGGGAGTTAATGCTAATTAACCTGGCTATTCATTGTTGATTAAAACGGTCATTGCTCATTAAAACGACTACTCACAGCATCCGCCAGTAAACTTAGCAACTGCTCAGTATCCGCCCAATTCAGGCAAGGGTCAGTAATGGATTGCCCGTAAGTCAGCGGTTGGCCGGCCACAATTTTCTGTGTGCCTTCAACCAGGAAACTTTCCGCCATAACCCCGACGATAGCGGTAGAACCGGCGCGGATCTGCTGGCCGATATCTGCTGCAACTTCTAACTGGCGGCGATGCATTTTCTGGCAATTGCCGTGGCTGAAATCCACCACCAAATGTTCGGGTAAATCAAATTCACGCAAGCTATCACAAGCCGCCGCGAGGTCAGATGCTCCATAATTTGGTGTTTTGCCCCCGCGCATAATGATGTGCCCGTAGGGGTTACCGCCGGTTTGATAAATGGTCATTTGCCCGGTTTTGTCTGGCGACAAAAACATATGGCTCGCTTGTGCAGCACGGATAGCATCAATGGCGATGCGGGTATTACCGTCAGTGCCATTTTTGAAGCCCACCGGGCAGGAGAGGGCTGATGCCATTTCGCGGTGGATCTGGCTTTCCGTCGTCCGAGCGCCAATTGCGCCCCAGCTAATCAAGTCGGCAATATATTGACCGGTCACCATATCCAGGAATTCAGTGGCGGTCGGCAGACCTAACTCATTGACGGTCAACAATAATCGCCGCGCCATTTCAATGCCCAAATTCACCTGACATGAGCCATCCAATGCGGGGTCTGAAATCAACCCTTTCCAGCCGACCACTGTCCGTGGCTTTTCGAAATAGGTGCGCATGACGATTTCAAGACGATCTTGATAGCGAGTCCGTAATACATTCAGCCGCGTTGCATAATCGATTGCAGCATCCAAGTCGTGAATCGAGCAAGGCCCGACAACCACCAATAAACGTGGGTCTTCACCGGTAAGTATTTTTTCAATCCGCTTACGTGACGCTGTCACGTTATCAGCAACAGACTCGGAAATCGGTAGTTTTTCCGCCAGTTGTTGTGGCGTAATCAAGCTATCGATGCGCGCGGTCCGCAGTTCATCAGTTTTGTGCATGAAAATTCTCTAAATCTGTTCTTCTCTGCGGCAGGAATACCGGGAAGTGATGACGATCACAATAAACCAAAAATAGATGAATTCAACCGCTAGCGTTATGATTTATACAAATTTTGATTAAATAATCTGTAAATTATTTCTTGTGGGTATTTTAAAATTAGAACATCCGGCGGCTCATCCCCAAAATATCCAGAATTTTGGTTGAGATCTCTTCGACGGAATAGTTGGTAGAGTTGAGATAGCGGATTTGATTTTTACGAAACAGCGCCTCGACTTCTCCAACCTCAATCCGGCATTGGCGCAGCGACGCGTAACGGCTGTTTTCACGGCGTTCTTCACGAATGGCAGCCAGCCGCTCAGGATTAATTGTTAAGCCAAACAACTTCTGCTGGAAAGGTTTCAGCGCCGCCGGAAGCTGCAAATTGTCCATATCATCGGCGATAAAAGGGTAGTTAGCGGCACGAATACCAAATTGCATGGCCAAATACAGGCTGGTGGGCGTTTTACCACAGCGGGAAACGCCCAATAAAATCACCTGAGCCTGATCGAGATTACGCAGCGAAATGCCGTCATCATGGGCTAGTGCGTAGTCAATGGCGGCGATGCGCGCGTCATATTTGCCCAGATTACTGGCAGTTAAACCATGGGTGCGGTTGAGTATGGGCTGCGGTGACACTCCCAGTTCGCCCTGAAGTGGGGCCACCAGCGCTTGCACAATATCTTGGCAGAACCCTTCACTATGCTGAATGATTTCCCGAACTTCAGCACTGATTATTGAATAGAAAACCAAAGGTCGGACGCCGGTCTCGCGATATATTGCATTAATCTTCTCGCACACCTCTCGAGCCCGCGTAGCGCTTTCAACAAATGGCAGCGTAAAGGTGGTCGCTTTGACCGGAAACTGAGATAAAACAGCATGACCGAGGACTTCTGCCGTGATTGCCGTACCATCCGAAATATAAAATACACTTCTTTCCACACTGACTCCTGAATAATTTTCTGGTCGATTTTTGCCGCTGTTTAACACTATCAGTGTGCCTTATTCGACCTATCGGTAAAGTGTTCGCTGTCAGAATAGCCTGAAAATAGTTTTTCTTGTTGGGTGGATCGATTCACCTGTCCATGAGGTATGGATGATTGTGCTAGTCTGAAACGTACCCTACTGATCGTCCATAATTAATGACCTGTAAAAGGATTGTTTCGATGCCCAACAATGGCCTAAACCCGTGTAATGTGCTTTGGTACAACCAGCTTGGCATGCATGATGTTGAAAGAGTGGGGGGCAAAAATGCGTCCCTGGGTGAAATGATAACCCATCTTTCAGAACTGGGTGTCTCGGTGCCCAATGGTTTTGCTACCACAGCCCAGGCGTTTAACGACTTCCTGGAGCAAAGCGGCGTTAATAACCGTATTTATCAATTGTTGGATCACACCAATGTTGATGATATTGCGGCGTTAGCCAAAGCCGGTGCACAAATCCGTCAATGGGTGATTGATACGCCGTTCCATCCTGAGTTCGAACAATCCATTCACGATGCGTATAAGCAGTTAGCGGATGTTCCGAATGCTTCCTTTGCCGTGCGTTCCTCAGCCACGGCGGAAGATATGCCGGATGCCTCTTTTGCCGGGCAGCAGGAAACCTTCCTGAATGTGCAGGGTATTGATGCCGTGATGATTGCTATCAAGCATGTCTTTGCCTCACTGTTTAATGACCGGGCTATTTCTTATCGTGTACATCAGGGCTATGACCATCGCGGCGTGGCATTGTCGGCGGGGGTGCAGCGGATGGTGCGCTCAGATCTCGCCTCCTCTGGCGTGATGTTCACCATTGATACTGAATCAGGTTTTGATCAAGTGGTCTTTATCACCGCAGCCCATGGTTTGGGGGAAATGGTGGTGCAGGGCGCGGTCAACCCTGACGAGTTTTATGTTCATAAACCCACATTACGTGACGGCAATCCCGCGATTTTGCGTCGTAATATGGGGTCGAAAAAGATTCGCATGGTCTATACCGAAAACCAAAACCACGGCAAACAAGTCCAAATTGAAGATGTGCCAGAAGCACAACGCAATCGTTTCGCTCTCAGTGATGACGAAGTGGAAGCACTGGCCCATCAGGCATTATTGATTGAACAGCATTATGGCCGCCCGATGGATATCGAGTGGGCGAAAGATGGCCATACCGGCCAGCTGTTTATCGTACAAGCGCGCCCAGAAACGGTACGTTCCAATCAGCAGGTCATGGAGCGCTACCAGTTGCATACGCAAAGTCATGTGCTGGTGGAGGGCCGTGCTATTGGGCATCGTATTGGTGCCGGGCCGGTTAAGGTCATTCATGATATCAGCGAGATGGACAGAATTCAGGCCGGTGATGTTCTGGTAACAGACATGACTGACCCTGATTGGGAACCCATCATGAAAAAGGCATCAGCCATCGTCACTAACCGTGGTGGACGAACCTGCCATGCGGCCATTATTGCCCGCGAGTTGGGGATTCCTGCGGTCGTGGGTTGTGGTAATGCCACGGATCTATTGAAAGAAGGGCAGAATGTGACGGTTTCCTGCGCTGAAGGGGATACCGGCTATGTTTACCATGAGCTGCTCGACTTCTCTATTCAAAGCTCTGAGGTCACAGAGTTACCTGATTTACCATTGAAAATCATGATGAATGTGGGTAACCCTGACCGGGCTTTCGATTTTGCCCGCTTGCCGAATGAGGGGGTTGGACTGGCACGGTTAGAATTTATCATTAACCGCATGATTGGCGTGCATCCAAAAGCGCTGCTGGAGTTTGATCTACAGTCAGCGGAGATTCAGGCTGAAATTAAGGCGCTGATGAACGGTTATGATAACCCGGTTGAGTTTTATATCGATCGTTTGACCCAAGGGATTGCGACACTGGGGGCGGCATTTTCACCCAAACGGGTCATTGTGCGCTTGTCAGATTTTAAATCTAACGAGTATGCCAACTTGGTCGGTGGCGAAAAATATGAACCCCATGAGGAAAACCCGATGTTGGGCTTCCGGGGCGCAGGGCGTTATATCGCTGACAGTTTCCGCGACTGCTTCGCACTTGAATGTGAAGCGGTTAAGCGCGTGCGCAATGAGATGAAATTGACCAACGTTGAGATAATGGTGCCTTTCGTACGCACCGTCGAACAGGCAAAAGCGGTGGTGGAAGAACTCGCCCGACAAGGGCTTAAACGTGGCGAAAATGGCTTGAAGATCATTATGATGTGTGAAATTCCATCTAATGCTTTATTAGCTGATCAGTTCCTTGAACATTTCGATGGTTTCTCTATAGGTTCCAACGATATGACTCAGTTAACTTTGGGGCTGGACAGGGACTCTGGTGTGGTGTCTGAGTTGTTTGATGAGCGTAATGAGGCGGTAAAAGCCCTGTTATCCATGGCGATTCAGGCGGCTAAGCGGCAGGGCAAATATGTCGGAATTTGCGGGCAAGGCCCGTCAGACCATGAAGACTTTGCGTTATGGTTGATGGATCAAGGGATCGACAGTTTGTCTCTTAACCCTGATACCGTGGTGCAGACTTGGTTAAGCTTGGCACAACATACCAAGCATTGATCAATACTGTCATCGAGCGTTTTCATTATCCGCAGCTATGGCTGCGGATTTAAATGCTGTTTGTCATTTCACGTTAGAAATAAATAGCAAAAAAAAAGCCCGTCTTAGGTGACAGGCAAAGACTACACACAGCAATACGTGTATTCGATTACAGATATTTAAATAAGCCATTATGAAATGAAGCTATCATGAAATGATTTATTTAAACTTCTCAGGGGAAAATTCTAATAATAATATTAAATAAATTCCTAGGGTTAGTCATTAAGAATCCTCTGAATAAAATCGATTAAATATATGTTTTTTATAAAAGTGATTTCGTCTTGTTATTAATGATGACCTTGTTTAATTATTTTATTGAGTCATCTTGTTTAATCAAGAATAGGATTGGTTGTGAGGAATATAAATATGGATATTAAAAGTCTTATTGTTTATTGATAATAGCGTAAATTGCTGGGTAATAGGGGTTAGGCAGCATAACCGCCAAACCTCTATTACCCGCCATCCTTCAAGCTGCATATGCATGGGCTGCTCTCGCTTACCCGAATCACTTACTGGTCTTGACCTTCAATATAAGTAAGCTCATCGGGATGTACTCGTTGGCCACCTTCCTGCAACTCGAATTATTTAGGGTATAAATTTCAAAGCTCTTCTAAATGTTTGGCAACTTCGGTAATGCTCTCTTCGGGTTCTGGTGCTTCGCTGACCCAAGCCGACGTCAATCGGTAAGAAATAGCCAATACCACCGGGCCGATAAATAACCCAATCATGCCGAATGACAGCAAGCCGCCAATAACGCCAGACAAAATTAATATCATCGGCATATCAGCTTCCATGCGGATCAGATAAGGTCGTAAAACGTTATCCATAGTTCCGACAACACAACTCCATACCAGCAATATGGTGCCCCAGGTTGAATCGCCCGTCCAGTATAGCCAGATGACGGCGGGGATCATGATTAGCAGAGGCCCAAGTTGCGCGACACAACAAATAAACATTAGGACGGTAAACAGCGTCGCGTATTGAATCCCAGCAATGGCGAGACCAATCCCGCCCAACACGGCTTGCACCAACGCGGTAACGACTACGCCTAACGCGACAGCGCGAATTGCTTTTGCCGCCAGCACCACCACGGCATCACCGCGTTTATCGGCCGCCCGTACTGCAAAATGGCGAATGCCTAAGCCCACTTGTTCCCCATGGAAATAGAGCAAAATACTGAACAGCACCATCAGCGCCAGATGAATCAAAAAGTAGCCGATATGGGCCGCTTGTGCGACCAACCAGGTTGCGGCGGCACCGACATAAGGCTGAACTTTGGCGATAAGCACATTCCCGCCACCGGCAATCAATGTATGCCAGCCGCTATACAGCTTGTTACCCACCAAGGGGACAGATTTTAACCAGGTGACATCGGGCATTTTTAAATTGGATGGGCTAGATGCCCACTGAATAAGCGGGCCACTGTTTTCGACCAGGCTACTGACCAGTAATGCGATCGGGATAACAAACAGTAAAATCAACAGGATGGTCATAATAATCGCGGCCAACCAGCGTTTGCCCCAAAGCAGATTTTGCAGCCGGATCAGCAGCGGCCAGGTGGCAATCACCACCATGCCAGCCCAGGCAAAGCCCATAACAAAAGGCTGCACCACCCAAAAACTGGCAATAATCATTATCATAATGAATATCACCCCAAACATCAGTTTAGGTAAATCGAAACGACGTAGCTGCGGGTCATTCATCACAGGGTTCTCACTTCACAAATTATGGCAAGGTGGCCATCGCACTGTTTTCTATGTACTCATTAAATTTTGCACTAATGAGAGCATTGTACCAATCTCATTCAGTCTCAGTGGTAATCATGGTGTATTTCGTCCGTTTTTAACAGACTGCTTGAGTTTTACTACTGCCTTTTTATCAAAAAAAGGCGAAGTCCTCGGCATAATATAAATCCGAAGGTGGAATGAATGCGGAGGGAGCGCGTATTCACAGTGTCCTGATTGTTATTTGTGCAATATAAAATTTTGATACTTAATAGTTTATGACGGTATTTGACCTTGGCTGATAGTCATCACTTTCGCATCATTCTGAATTGAGATAAATCGTTCGACAAAGGTGATTGCGAACAGATAATCTTCCAGTGGAATAATCCTTAAAACAATGACACATATAGATAGGGTCACACTAATGATCCCACAGATTTCTCAAGCACCGGGTGTTATTCAGTTGGTGCTGGATTTTTTGGATGCTTTGAAGCAACACGGATTCACCGGCGATACCGCCACCAATTATGCCGATCGCCTGACGATGGCGACGGACAACAGTATTTATCAACTACTGCCTGATGCCGTTATCTTTCCGCGCTCGACTGCGGATGTGGCACTGATTGGCCGTCTGGCAGGGCAGGAGAATTTCAAATCTTTGGTCTTCACCCCACGCGGGGGCGGGACGGGCACCAATGGCCAGGCATTGAACACCGGTATTGTGGTGGATATGTCGCGCCATATGAACCGCATTCTGGAGATCAATGTCGAGCAAGGCTGGGTACGGGTTGAGGCAGGCGTGATTAAAGACCAGCTTAATCAATACCTGCGGCCGTTTGGCTATTTCTTCTCACCGGAATTATCCACCAGTAATCGTGCCACTTTGGGCGGCATGATTAACACTGATGCTTCTGGTCAGGGCTCATTAGTCTATGGCAAAACCTCCGATCATGTGCTGGGCCTGCGCGCCATTTTACTGGGGGGTGAGATACTGGACACCCGCGCGATGCCGACGCCGCTGGCAGAAACAATTGCGCAGGAAGATTCCGTTACCGGCCGTATTTACCATACCGTGCTGAATCGATGTCGTGACCAACGTGCACTGATTCTGGAAAAATTTCCTAAATTAAACCGCTTCCTGACCGGCTATGATTTACGCCATGTGTTCAGTGATGACCTACAAACATTTGATTTAACCCGCATTCTAACCGGTTCCGAAGGTACGCTGGCTTTTATTGCCGAAGCAACCCTGGACATTACACCTTTACCGAAAGTTCGCCGTTTGGTGAATGTGAAATATGACTCTTTTGATTCCGCGCTGCGCAATGCCCCTTTTATGGTGGAAGCCAAAGCACTGTCAGTGGAAACCGTGGACTCCAAAGTTCTTAATCTGGCGAAAGAGGATATTGTCTGGCACTCGGTTAAAGAGCTGATTACTGATGTCCCTGATAAAGAGATGCAGGGGCTGAATATCGTGGAGTTCGCCGGTGATGACAAATCACTGATTGATAACCAAATGGCGGCACTTTGCCAGCGTTTGGATGATTTAATGGCGGCCCATGAGGGCGGGGTGATTGGCTATCAGATTTGCAGTGAATTAGCCGGGATTGAACGTATTTATGGCATGCGCAAAAAAGCGGTGGGGCTGCTCGGTAACAGTAAAGGGCAAGCCAAACCGATCCCGTTCGCCGAAGATACCTGTGTGCCGCCACAACATTTAGCCGATTATATTGTTGAATTCCGTCAGTTGTTGGATAGCCACAACCTGACTTACGGCATGTTTGGCCATGTGGATGCTGGCGTATTGCATGTTCGTCCTGCACTGGATATGTGCGACCCGCAACAAGAAATGCTGATGAAGCAGATCTCGGATCAAGTGGTGCAATTGACCGCGCGCTATGGCGGCTTGTTGTGGGGGGAGCATGGTAAGGGCTTCCGCGCAGAATATAGCCCGGCGTTCTTCGGGGAAGTGCTTTATCATGAGTTGCGGCAGATAAAATCAGCATTTGACCCCGATAACCGCCTGAATCCAGGGAAAATTTGTTCCCCATTGGCCAGTGACGCGCCGATGATGAAAGTCGATACCTCCGATAAACGCGGCACTCTGGACCGGCGCATCCCTCTGGCCGTCAGAACCTCATTCCGGGGCGCGATGGAGTGCAATGGTAATGGGCTCTGTTTTAACTTCGATACCCGCAGCCCGATGTGTCCATCAATGAAAATAACCGGTGACCGGATTCATTCGCCGAAAGGGCGGGCAACTCTGGTGCGGGAATGGCTACGGCTGTTATCCGAGCAAGGGGTTGACCCGGAGGCTCTGGAAAAGGGGCTGGCAACCCAGCGGCCTGGTTTGCTTGAGTTGAAACAGTGGCGCGGGTTAATTGAAAAGACGCGCAATACCTGGCATGCCAGCAAGGGTGACTATGATTTCTCTCATGAAGTTAAAGAGGCGATGTCGGGGTGTCTGGCGTGCAAAGCTTGCTCGACACAATGCCCGATAAAAATTGATGTGCCGGGCTTCCGCTCCCGCTTCCTCCAGTTGTATCACACCCGCTACCACCGGCCATTGCGTGATTATGTGGTGGCGGGAGTGGAAGACTATGCCCCATTGATGGCGAAAGCGCCGAAAGTGTTTAACTTCTTCCTCAAGCAACCTTGGGTTGGTGCGTTAAGTCGCAAAAGCATTGGTATGGTGGATTTGCCGCTGCTATCCAGCCCTAGCTTGAAGCAGTCATTGTCCGGTCATTACGCCAGCACCATGACACTGGAACAGCTTGAGAAGCTGCCCACCTCTGAGCGCAGCCAGCATGTTTTGATCGTGCAAGACCCGTTTACCAGTTATTACGATGCACAGGTGGTGGCCGATTTTGTCCGGTTGGTGGAGAAGCTCGGTTTCAATCCGGTGTTACTGCCATTCTCGCCAAATGGTAAAGCGCAGCATATCAAAGGGTTCCTGCAACGTTTTGCCAAAACAGCAGGGAAAACGGCCGATTTCCTGAATCGCGTTGCGCTCTTGGGTATGCCAATGGTGGGGGTTGATCCGGCCTTAGTGCTTTGTTATCGCGATGAATATAAAGAAATTTTGGGTGATTCTCGTGGTGAATTTAGCGTGCAGCTGGTGCATGAGTGGCTACAGGTGGCGCTGACGGAGCAACCCGAACAGCCAATGAGCGGCGAATCTTGGTATCTGTTCGGCCATTGCACCGAAACCACGGCGCTGCCAGCCAGTAGTCAGCATTGGGCCTCGATATTCTCCCGTTTTGGTGCCAAGCTGGAAAACGTCAGTGTCGGCTGTTGTGGCATGGCGGGAACCTATGGTCATGAAGCGAAAAACATCGATAATTCGTTAGGTATTTATGCATTATCCTGGCAACAGGCATTGCAAAAACTGCCGAGTAAACGTTGTCTAGCCACCGGTTACTCTTGCCGCAGCCAGGTTAAGCGTATCGAAGGCAACAGTTTGCGACACCCACTGCAAGCACTATTGGAGTTGGTTTAACCGGCGGCCTGACGATAATATTGACTCAAAGTTATTGGGATTGCAGGTCGGCAGCAAAGGGGCGAGCCCCATGGATGGGCCGAGTAATGAGGGCAGCTAACAGCGCTGCAATGTCATGAACGAAGGGGAAAATATGTTGTGGAAACGCACGGCGACACTGGAGCAGTTAAATCAGCAAAGCCAGGGCTGTATGGTTGGGCATTTGGGCATTGAATTTACACGATTTACTGATGAGGAACTGGAAGCTACTATGCCGGTCGATCATCGAACAACCCAACCTTTTGGCCTGCTACACGGCGGGGCGTCAGTGGTATTGGCGGAGTCGTTGGGGTCGATGGCGGGGTATTTATGTACCACTGACGGGCAACAAGTGGTGGGGCTGGAAATCAACGCCAATCACCTAAAAGCGGCCCGTTCTGGGAAAGTCCGCGGCTGTTGTCGTGCTATTCATGTTGGCCGCAGCCATCAGGTTTGGCAGATTGAAATTTTTGATGAACAAAACCGTCTGTGTTGTACTTCCCGTTTAACCACCGCAGTACTGTCGCCAGAGAAATAACCCCTCAAAATACAAGCCTATATGTGGCTCCGAACCGGAGCTACATTAATTCTTCTCGCATCCGCCTTGTCTTCATCTCCTGACAGTTTTGTTTTCTCGATAAATGCGGTGAATCTCTCTGATAGGTTCCCCCTTAGAGAGTTTTCAGCTAAAGTTAATAGAGAAATAGGTATTTTTTATGAATGTTTAAAAATACAGAGGTTAACCCCGATTAACCTCTGAAATAACAAGGGATTAAAACATCGCCGTGGTAATTATTCTTTTATTTCATGGCGATAAAAGTGCACTTGTTTATCCAGACCTCTTCGGCCATCGCAGCATGCTGGTTCGTTGCCGCCTCATTTGAGGTCTAAACGGTACTTTTCTTAATATCCCTGCAAAACAAACGGTTGAAGTGATAATTATTATCACTACCATTGTGAATAATCTGTGTTGGTTTCTCCATAATCAGCCAGCTAATTATTAACCTGAGAAATATTATTCCCACAGTAATGGGTGTTGCAGGTAGACAGCAAGTGAATGAGTCCCGATGAGCTGACTTGAGTCAATGATTCGGGTGAATGAATTTAGCTAACCCCCTGCGGCATCATGTACCAAGGGAGAGAATAAGGTAGGGCATATGCAACAGGAATCTGTCGGGACATTTTCACTCGATGAGAATGTTTGGCAAGGCGTTACAATCACTGAAAGCGCCGCGGCGCAAATTTCCCGGCTCATGCAACAGGACCCTGAAATCAAAGGGTTGCAGCTTGGGGTTAAGCAGTCCGGTTGTGCCGGATTTGCGTATGTGATGGATATGGCCAAGGAGCCAGCCAGTGACGCGCTAGTGTTCGAGCAGAACGGTGCCAGGCTTTACGTGCCACTGAAAGCGATGCCCTTTATTGATGGCACCGTGGTCGATTACGTCCGCGAAGGGCTAAATCAAATTTTTAAATTTAATAATCCTAAAGCTCAGCATTCCTGCGGGTGTGGCGAGAGTTTTGGCGTTTGAGCGATGTAAACGAAATGACACGAAGCAATGTAGAAGTTCCAGATGAAGTGCAGGCTTGGGTCAGCGATGGTCGCTACAAAGAAGGTTTTTTTACCCAGCTCGCGACTGATGAGTTGGCGAAAGGCCTCAGTGAGGATGTTATTCGCGCCATTTCAGCAAAACGTAACGAGCCTGAATGGATGTTGGAGTTTCGTCTCGGGGCTTATCGAAATTGGCTGGAAATGGAAGAGCCGCATTGGCTGAAAGCTCATTATAAAAGTCTGGATTATCAGGATTATAGCTATTACTCAGCGCCATCTTGCGGCAGTTGCGATGATAGCTGTGATTCGCAGCCCGGTGCGGTGCAGCAATCCTCCGCCGACAGCGCGGCTCCGCGCGACTTATCTGAGCAAGCGATGAATGAGTACCTCACCGCCGAGGTAGAGTCTGCGTTCGCCCAGCTTGGGGTGCCGGTACGAGAAGGGGCTGAAGTGGCGGTTGACGCCATTTTTGACTCGGTTTCTGTGGCCACCACTTATCGAGGGAAACTGGCTGAGCAAGGCATTATTTTCTGCTCATTTGGTGAAGCTATTCAGGAATACCCGGATTTAGTGCGCAAGTATCTGGGCTCAGTGGTGCCAGCGAAAGATAACTTTTTTGCCGCACTCAATGCGGCAGTGGCTTCTGACGGCACTTTTGTTTATGTGCCCAAAGGGGTGCGCTGTCCGATGGAATTATCGACTTATTTCCGCATTAATGCCGCCAAAACGGGGCAATTTGAGCGCACCATTCTGATTGCTGACGAAGACAGTTATGTCAGTTATATCGAGGGGTGCTCTGCGCCAGTTCGTGATAGTTATCAGTTACATGCGGCGGTGGTGGAGGTCATTCTGCATAAAAATGCCGAAGTGAAATACTCGACGGTGCAGAACTGGTTTGCCGGGGCTGACAGTACCGGCGGTATCCTCAACTTTGTCACCAAACGGGCGTTGTGTGAAGGTGAGGGTTCCAAAATGTCGTGGACCCAATCTGAGACAGGGTCGGCTATTACCTGGAAATACCCCAGTGTGATTTTGCAGGGCGATAACTCCATCGGTGAGTTCTTCTCTGTCGCACTGACCAACGGCCATCAGCAGGCGGATACCGGCACCAAGATGATCCACATTGGCAAAAACACCAAATCAACCATTATTGCTAAAGGGATCTCCGCCGGACACAGCCAAAATACTTATCGTGGGTTGGTAAAAATCCTGCCTGGTGCGGATAACGCGCGTAATTTCACTCAATGTGACTCGATGCTGATTGGCCCGGATTCCGGCGCACATACTTTCCCTTATGTGGAAGTGCGCAATAACACGGCGCAGTTGGAGCACGAGGCGACCACCTCAAAAATTGGTGATGACCAACTGTTTTATTGCTTGCAGCGCGGCATCAGCGAAGATGATGCCATCTCAATGATTGTTAACGGTTTCTGTAAGGATGTGTTCTCTGAACTGCCGCTGGAATTTGCCGTCGAAGCACAGAAATTGTTGGCCATCAGCTTGGAACACAGTGTTGGTTGAGCCAGAGCTGAATAAGTATTTGCAGAGTTTTGCGCGCCTGCGCACCAAGGAAACCTATGTTAAGCATCAAGAATTTAAAAGTCAGTGTCGAAGGTAACGAGATCCTCAACGGCTTGGATCTGGAGATCAAACCCGGTGAAGTGCATGCCATTATGGGGCCAAACGGCTCAGGGAAGAGTACCTTGTCTGCGGCGCTGGCCGGGCGGGAGGAATATGAGGTCACTGAAGGCAGTGTGACGTTCAAAGGCAAAGATTTGCTGGAGCTGGCCCCGGAAGATCGTGCGGGTGAGGGCGTCTTTCTGGCCTTCCAGTATCCGGTAGAAATTCCGGGGGTCAGTAACCATTTCTTCCTGCAAACCGCGGTCAATGCAGTGCGCAGATACCGTCAACAGGAACCGCTGGATCGTTTTGATTTTGCTGATTTTATTGAAGAGAAAATTGAGTTACTCAAAATGCCCGCAGATTTGCTCACTCGTTCAGTGAATGTAGGGTTCTCGGGCGGTGAGAAAAAGCGTAACGATATCTTGCAGATGGCGGCACTGGAACCTTCTTTATGCATTCTGGATGAAACTGACTCCGGTCTGGATATTGATGCGCTGAAAATAGTTGCTAACGGGGTGAACTCACTGCGCAATAAAGAGCGCGCATTTATTATTGTGACCCACTATCAACGCATCCTCGATTACGTCAAACCTGACTTTGTGCATGTGCTGTATCAGGGGCGAATCATTAAATCTGGTGATTTCACGCTGGTGAAACAGTTGGAGGAGCAAGGCTATGGCTGGCTTACCGACCAACAGTAATATCCAAAAACAACAACGTATTCTTGCCGAACAGCGAACCAATGCTTTGGCGAATTTTGGTCAGTTGTTTGAGCAGAATCAAAAGGTTAAGCAGCATTCAAGTGGTCAGGGTGCTGATGAAGCTACGGCACATTGGCAACAGGTGCTGGCGTTGGGCTTCCCCAGCATCAAGCATGAAGATTGGAAATACACGCCGCTGGAGCGTTTATTCGCCCATCACTTCAGCTTTGCTTCGGTGGTGGATGTGACGGCGGCTCAGCGCGATAATTTGTCATTGCTGCAAGATGCCCATCGTTTGGTTTTCATTGATGGGCGATATGCCCCAGAATTGAGCGACAGTGAATGTGGCCCGTATCAACTGGCGCATCTAACTGAAAATGCTCAGTTTCCAGCGGCTATTCAGCCGGAAGTCTTTTTGCATCTGACAGAAAGCTTGGCTCAGGAAAGTTTGCACGTCCGCTTGCCTGCCGGGCAACACAGTGATAAGCCGCTGTATTTACTGCATATCAGTTCAGGCAATGGCTCTGAAGTGGTGAATACCAGCCATTACCGTCACCATCTGGCGATTGAGGCGGGCGCGCAAGCCGAGGTCATTGAGCATTTTGTCAGCCTTAATGAACAGCCGCATTTTACCGGTGCACGGCTGACGGTTTCCGTGGGTGACAATGCCGAGTTGAACCATTGTAAACTGGCGTTCGAAGCGCCTCAAAGCACCCATTTTGCCCATAATGACTTAGTGTTAGGCCGCGATGCACGGGCGAAGAGTTATAGCTTCTTGCTCGGCGCGGGGCTGACTCGCCATAACACCAGCGCCCAGTTAAACGGCGAGGGTGCCAGTTTGTCGATGAATAGCTTATTGCTCCCGATAGGGCGCGAAATTTGCGATACCCGCACTTATCTGGAACATAACAAAGGCTATTGTGACAGCCGCCAGCTGCACAAAACCATTGTTCGTGAGCGGGGCAAAGCGGTTTTCAATGGCATGATAAAAGTCGCTCAGCACGCGCTAAAAACTGATGGCCAGATGACCAACAATAACTTGCTGCTCAGTAAGTTAGCTGAAGTGGATACCAAACCACAGTTGGAAATTTACGCCGATGATGTGAAGTGCAGCCACGGGGCGACGGTCGGGCGTATTGATACAGAACAGCTGTTTTATCTGCAATCACGCGGTATCAATCAAGCCGATGCGCAGCAAATGATTATTTTTGCTTTTGCCGCCGAATTGACCGAGGCCATTAATAACAAAGCTATCCGCAAAGTCGTATTGGCGCGAATTGCGGAACGGTTGGCTGAGGAGTCACTATGAGTTTCTCTGTTGGAAAAGTCAGTATCGAGCAAGTCAGAGCCGAGTTTCCACTGCTGAGCCGGGAGGTTAACGGCCAGCCATTGGCGTATCTGGACAGCGCCGCCAGTGCGCAAAAACCACAAGTGGTTATTGATCGGGAACTTAACTTCTATTGCGCGGGGTATGCGGCGGTTCATCGGGGAATTCACACACTGAGTGCCGAAGCAACCGGGCAAATGGAAGCAGTTCGTCAGCAGGTCGCTGACTTTATTCATGCTGCTTTTGTTGAAGAGATTGTCTTCGTTAAAGGCACGACTGAAGCTATCAATTTGGTGGCGAACAGTTACGGCCGCCATTTTCTGCAAGCCGGTGACAGCATTATCGTTACCGAAATGGAGCACCACGCCAATATTGTGCCGTGGCAGATGCTGGCAAAAGATATGGGCATCGAAATCCGTGTTTGGCCGCTGACGGTGGCGGGTGAACTGGAATTATCCGCGTTGGCGAGTTTGATTGATGGCACCACCAAACTGCTGGCAATTACCCAGGTTTCCAATGTGCTGGGGACGGTGAACCCTAT
Organism: Yersinia kristensenii; assembly: GCF_900460525.1. Classification (NCBI taxonomy): domain Bacteria; kingdom Pseudomonadati; phylum Pseudomonadota; class Gammaproteobacteria; order Enterobacterales; family Yersiniaceae; genus Yersinia; species Yersinia kristensenii. The sequence continues at coordinate 3,737,357 of NZ_UHIY01000001.1, read as the reverse complement.
CAAAGACATCGTGGCACAAGCTAAAGCCGCGGGCTTGGTTGTGCTGGTGGATGGTGCCCAGGCGGTGATGCATCAGCCGGTCGATGTTCAGGATTTGGACTGCGATTTTTATGTTTTTTCTGGACATAAGCTGTACGGCCCATCGGGCATTGGTATTTTGTACGGCAAAAGCGAGTTGCTACAGCAAATGCCGCCATGGGAGGGGGGCGGTTCGATGATCAAAACTGTCAGTCTGACGCAAGGCACCACCTTTGCTGACGCACCATGGCGTTTTGAAGCAGGTTCTCCAAATACTGCTGGCATTATGGGGCTGGGTGCTGCAATCAGTTATGTGAATCAGTTGGGGCTCGCCGAGATCCAGCACTATGAGCAAACACTGATGCAGTATGCATTGGAACAATTGAGCCAGATTAAGAGCCTGACACTGTATGGCCCGGTAAACCGGGCTGGGGTTATTGCTTTCAACCTGGGGCCACATCATGCTTATGATGTCGGCAGTTTCCTTGATCAATACGGTATTGCCATTCGTACCGGGCATCATTGCGCCATGCCGCTGATGGCATTCTACAAGGTGCCAAGCATGTGCCGGGCGTCACTTGCCCTGTATAATACCCACGAAGAAGTCGATCGGTTGGTGGCAGGATTGCAGCGCATCGAAAAATTGCTGGGCTGAGAGCAGACAGCTCGCGACAGTGCCCCCGAAAGCCGATTATGATAACAAGTAGTCGGCTTTTATTTTTACAGTAGGAAGCATGTTATGGCTGGTTTGCCCGATAGAGATAAATTGATTCGTAACTTTTCCCGTTGCTTAAATTGGGAAGAAAAATACTTGTATGTCATTGAGTTGGGCGCACAGCTCCCCCCGTTAACTGAACAGCAGCGCCAACCAGAGAATGTGATTTCTGGTTGCCAAAGTCAGGTGTGGATTGCAATGACGCTCTCTGATGCGGGGCAGGTGGTTTTTGCTGGTGATAGTGATGCCGCTATCGTCAAAGGTTTGGTTGCAGTGGTGTTCATCCTGTACCAAGGTTTGACCCCACAGCAGATAATTGAGTTAGATGTTCGGCCCTTTTTTGCCGATTTAGCTCTCAGTCAGCACTTAACACCTTCGCGTTCCCAAGGTCTTGAAGCCATGATCCGCGCTATTCGAACTAAGGCTGTTACCCTCAACGTTTGCTGATCTACGCCAACATTTTGTGCTTTATTCTACGCGGCTTGTGTATTTTGCGCCGCGCGTCACAGTATTAAAGTGGTGATATTTCAGCAGCTTAAATCGGCCTCCATACCAGAAAAAGCAGAATAAATTACATTGTAACACCTTGATTTCTAGAGATATAAATTGCCTTTATAATATTGGCTGTTACTATATGGTGGCCTTATAATTGGCTGCTAAAATTAACGTAGATATATCCGTCATCTTTCAAACTGCTGGTGCGTTGGCTGCTCTCATATCCCCCGAATCACTTACTTGTGTAAGCTCATCGGGATTATGAGCCTCTAATAAGACTCACCCTGCGGGCCTGCGCAAGCGCTCTTCAACATGGTTTACAACCAAGTTGCTACTCGCTTAACGCTTTTCTGCAATTTGAAATTTATTGGGTATAGCCGTGTAAATCGAATTTTAAGAAGTGATGTAGGAACTAAGCATGAAACGTGCATTAACTTTGATTGGTATGTTATTCGCAACTTGTCTGGCGGGAAGTATCACCGCTGCCAATGCGACCGAGTATCCTCTGCCGCCAGCCAATAGTCGTCTGATTGGTGAGAATACTACTTATACTGTTCCAAATGATGGTCGTCCGCTTGAGGCTATTGCTGCCGACTATAAAATCGGTTTGTTGGGGATGCTGGAAGCAAACCCAGGTGCTGATCCGTATTTGCCATTACCGGGTTCAGTGCTCACTATCCCGACCCAGATGTTGCTGCCAGATACCCCACGTGAAGGTATCGTCATCAACCTGGCTGAACTGCGCCTTTATTATTATCCTAAAGGTCAAAACAAAGTTGTGGTGTACCCAATCGGTATCGGCCAGTTAGGGCGTAATACCCCAACGATGACAACTTCTGTCAGCCAGAAGATCCCGAACCCAACCTGGACCCCAACGGCCAATATCCGTAAGAACTATTTGGCGGAAGGTATCACTCTGCCGTCAGTGGTTCCCGCTGGCCCAGAAAACCCTATGGGTCTGTTCGCCATGCGTTTGTCTGCGGGGAGCGGTGAATACCTGATCCACGGAACTAACGCGAACTTCGGCATTGGTATGCGTGTCAGCTCTGGCTGTATTCGTCTACGCCCGGATGACATTGAAGCGCTGTTCAAGTCCGTACCTAAAGGTACTCGCGTTCAAATCATCAATGAGCCGGTTAAATATTCCGTTGAGCCAGATGGTAAGCGTTATGTGGAAGTTCATCAGCCGTTGTCTCGTGTAGACAGTGATGATCCGCAAACCATGCCAATTGCTATTAGCAGCAGCCTGCAGAAGTTTATTAACGACAGCCAGACTGATGCACAAGTGGTTCAGGAAGCGATTGTACGCCGTGCTGGTATGCCGGTTATCGTCACTGTAGGTGAGACTGCCACTGAGCAGGCTCCGGCTGTTGTAGCGCCTCAGGGCGAGCAACAGACACAACCTCAGAACGAAGAGCAGCAACCTACGGAGCAAGTGATTCCTAAGTTGGTTCAGCCAGGCCCTGTTTATTCAGCTGCGAACTAAGTTCTCAGCCTCAAACGCACCTTTGCCATGGCAGCCAGCAGTTTGCTGTGGCAAAGTTTATCGTGCACCGTATTGTGAAATGAGTTGATGATAGGTCGGACGAGAGGGAAGAGGTCAGCAGGGAAGGTCACTATCAGAAACAGGTTTCAGCAAGATAAAAAAATGGCGCACAATGTGCGCCATTTTTCATTCAGGAAGTAATATTACTTCTTGTAAGCGTGAGCTTGGTTGTCAAGACGTTGGTTAGCACGTGCTGCATCGTCTTTAGCTGCTTGAACGTCAGAACGGATTGCGTTCACGTCGTTGCTCAATTGGTCAACTTTAGCGTTCAGAGTTTGAACGTCAGAAGACAGTTGATCGATTTTAGCATTGCTTGAACAACCAGCCAGCATAGTAGAAGCCAGAATTACCGCGCCCAGTACAAGTTTAGTACGATTCATTATTAACACCCTCTAGATTAAGTTAATCTCCATGTAGCGTTACAAGTATTACACAAAGTTTTTTCGAAAGAGAATAAATTTTTAGTATTAGGGGGGTTTATTTTGATCGTTCGCTCAAAGAAGCATCTTGTTTTAAAAAAAAGTTAAAAAAACGAGGTAAAACAGCCGGATTCTTTCGGAAAAGTCTGACTCAGAAAAAACTTTTGGGCGCTTAGGATAAAATGGATTTTTCGGAAAGTTTATTTAGAGATGTTTAAAAAGAAAACGCCGCTATGAAAAGCGGCGTTTTTAATTCGCGTTTAGTCTTATGTTGAGATTATAAAACGTGTACGGAAGAGGTATTGGTGGTGCCGCTTGGCACTAAAGCACCAGAAACCATAATCACTACATCGCCTTTCTGTGCCAGACCGCTGGCCAGAGCAGCTTCTTTACCGATGCGGTAGAAGTCATCCGTTGAAGCAATTTCGGTGACCAATTGAGTTATCACACCTTTGGTCAGAATTAACTGACGGGCAGTGGTTTCATTGGTCGTCAGGGCCAAAATGGTCGCTGTTGGGAAGTATTTACGCACTGACTTAGCGGATTTACCGCCGCCAGTTGCTACTACGATCACTTTTGCTTCCAGTTTTTCAGCAGTTTCTACTGCGCCACGGCAAACCGCTTCAGTGATACGCATTTTGCGGTTATCGTTCAGCGTTTCGATGCGGCTAGGCATGATACGGTCTGTACGCTCACAGATGGTCGCCATGATGGTGACAGACTCTAATGGGTACTTACCCTTAGCACTCTCACCAGGCAGCATCACGGCATCGGTACCGTCCAAAATGGCGTTAGCAACGTCGCCGGCTTCTGCACGAGTAGGGCGTGGGTTTTTGATCATGGAATCGAGCATCTGAGTTGCAGTGATAACAACTTTGCGTGCACGGTTACATTTCTCAATCATCATCTTCTGCGCGAAGATAACTTCTTCTACCGGGATCTCAACACCCAAGTCACCGCGGGCAACCATGATACCGTCAGAGGCTTCCAGGATTTCGTCGAAGTTATTCAGACCTTCCTGGTTTTCAATTTTGGAGATGATCTGGATATGCTCGCCGCCGTGTGCTTTCAGGTGTTCGCGGATTTCCAGTACGTCTGAACGCTTACGGATAAAGGAAGCGGCAACGAAGTCCACGCCTTGCTCACAACCAAAGATCAGGTCAGCTTTATCTTTTTCAGCCAATGCAGGCAGTTGGATAGAAACGCCTGGCAGGTTAACGCCTTTATTTTCGCCCAAATCACCGTTGTTCAGTACTTTACAGACCACTGCATTTTCAGTGACTTCAGTCACTTCCATACCGATCAAACCATCGTCAACCAGTACGGTGTTGCCAATTTTCAGGTCAGCGGCAAAGCCCGGGTAGGTCACCGCAACGATGTTATTGTTGCCAATAACGCTTTGGTCTGTGGTGAAAGTGAAAGTCTGGCCTGCAACCAGCGCTGCATCTTTGCCGCCTTCCAGTTTCATGGTGCGGATTTCAGGACCTTTGGTGTCCAGCAGAATACCGGCTTTCAAGCCAGTTTTTGCCATAACAGCACGGATATTCTTGATACGTTGACCATGTTCTTCATAGTCACCGTGGGAGAAGTTTAAGCGCATAACGTTCATACCCGCATTCAGCAGGTTGGTCAGCATTTCTTCGGATTCGGTTTTTGGACCGATAGTACAAACAATTTTAGTCTTTTTCATGACGGATTTTTTCTACAAGTTGTGATGGATAAAAAGCAAATGTTCCGTTAAATACAGCAACGGAGTGGGATCTGATTAGTGTCTGGTGTAGCGAAACGTTACCAAGGAGCAAAACATTACTAAGAATAGATGACAGTGGCGGAAATTGAATGGAAAACTTTAGCACGAGGCTAAACGCATGATCGGTATACGATGGCGTAAATGTGAGTTGTATTTTTTTAGCGTATCGGCAGATCAAGATGCTGAAACCATTCAACTGAAACGACGGTTCGTATTATAAGCGGTAAGTAGCCGGAAATGAAATAGAAAACAGAAACTCATTGTCGTTTTTTATAAAAATGGCCCATTAGTCGCGCAAACAGAGAGAATAATGCTTAGTTTGTTGCGCAACAAAAAAAGTTTTTAACAATTTTAACAAGTGCGTGGTTAAAAAATTGATGAAAACAATATAACGAGATTTAAGCAATTCGAGTAGGGTGAGGGTAGGACAGGACGTTTATCGAAAACAGCAGAGTGGTGCGTTCTAATGGACTCGAACCATCGACCCCCACCATGTCAAGGTGGTGCTCTAACCAACTGAGCTAAGAACGCATTGAGAAACTATCAATTTGAAATTTGCAGATAATACGAGAGTGGTGCGTCCGAATGGACTCGAACCATCGACCCCCACCATGTCAAGGTGGTGCTCTAACCAACTGAGCTACGGACGCACATGATACTCTGGTCACTTCAGGTCATTGTCATGTCAGGTAATGTATAAAGTTGGTGCGTCCGAATGGACTCGAACCATCGACCCCCACCATGTCAAGGTGGTGCTCTAACCAACTGAGCTACGGACGCAATTCCTTTACTTAATTACCTGCCATCAATGCTGACAGCGGGGACGAATATTAACGAGCCGCCCGTCTGCTGGCAAGGGGAAAAACATAATATTCACTGCAAACTCACGTAATTGCTGAGCTTTTACTCATTACGCTGTTTTTTTCTTCATCTTTTCTGATTTATAGGGGCGTTAATCAGGGACTAAACCGCCGCGATTAACGCCCACAATACGATTAGCTTCCCAAATAATAGCGCTTAGTGTGCCGCTTTTTGCAGAATGAAAGCAGGCGGTTGTTTTTGTAACCAACGGATGCGCAGCGCCATCAATATTGCTGCCAAGGTCAGGCCGATAACGAATCCGATCCAGAAGCCACTAGGGCCCATAGCCGGAACAATATAATCGGTCAGTCCCAACAGATAGCCACTAGGTAATCCCACTAACCAATACGCAGTAAAGGTAATAAAGAAGATCGAGCGAGTATCTTTGTAACCTCGCAATACACCGCTGCCAATGACTTGAATAGCGTCAGATAATTGGTAAAGCGCCGCCAGCAACATTAAGTGGGAGGCCATCATCACCACTTCAGGCGTTTTGTTATACAGCAGCGCAATATGTTCACGGAACACCACGGTAAACACTGCGGTCACACTTGCCAGCATTAACCCCACCGCAATACTGGTATAGGCGGCCACGCGGGCATCCTCAACCGATCCCTGGCCGAGACGAAAACCAACACGAATAGTCGCGGCCACACTCAGTGACATCGGTAACATAAACATCAATGAGCTAAAATTAAGGGCAATCTGATGCCCAGCTACGGCGGCGATACCGAGCGGAGAAACCAGCAATGCCACTACCGCGAACAATGTGACCTCGAAAAACAGCGCCAGTGCAACTGGGAGCCCAAGGCCTCCGAGGCGTTTCATCACCTTCCAGTCAGGGGCCGCAAAACCTTTCTCTAGCTTGATATCTTGCTGTGAGCGGGCGCGAGTCACATACCAGCGCATCATCAAGAACATCACCCAGTAAACTGTCCCGGTTGCCACCCCGCAACCCACGCCACCGAGCGCAGGGGCGCCGAATTTACCGTAGATAAAGATATAGTTAATAGGGATGTTGACCAGTAAGCCAATAAAGCCAATCACCATTCCGGGTTTAGTTTTGGATAACCCCTCACACTGATTACGCAGCACCTGGAAAAAGAGATAGCCGGGTGCCCCCCACATAATGGCATGCAGGAAACCAACGGCTTTGTCGGCCAGCACCGGGTCAATATTGTGCATCTGTTTAATGACATGGTCGCTGTTATAGATGACCACCATAATTAACACTGAGACACAGGATGCCAGCCAAAACCCTTGTCTGACCTGATGGGCAATCTGATTACGCCGTCCTGAGCCGTTAAGTTGGGCGACCGTCGGGGTCAGCGCCAATAATAGCCCGTGACCGAATAAAATAGCCGGTAACCAGATAGAAGTCCCCACAGCAACGGCCGCCATATCGGTCGCACTGACAGAACCGGCCATAATAGTATCAACCACGCCCATGGCTGTTTGGGACAATTGCGCGATAACAACAGGAATAGCGAGAGCCAACAAGCTACGCGCTTCGACGATATACTTCTGCACGTATACACCCTTTTCTACCCGTCGCCCTTCAATATACAGGGGTGTTAGCTGCCCTTGCTCACCCCAGTCACTTAATTATCTAAGCTCCTGGGAATTCACTCGGTTGCCGCCTACCTGTATCTCGAAGTCACTTGGGTATAACCTAGTTACGATTTCAATAACGACTATTTATCGCGCACTGAGCGATAAATAAAATAGCGGAAAAGCAAGAAAGGATTGTACCCTCTCACTGAGCTTAAGCAATCTTTGTCATTCAATATCAACTCGATATCAACGAAATAACTTCAATATATATTTTTAGTCTAAGTGGTTTGGTTTTCCTTATCTTCTGAGGCAAAATCAGGGCAAAGAAATTTTCTCTCTAGATAAGAGGCATGGCGTATGTTTACCGGTATTGTTCAAGGCACCGCGCCCGTGGTAGCCATCGACGAAAAATCCAACTTCCGCACTCATGTGGTCGAAATGCCAACTGAAATGTTGCCTGAATTAGCCTTAGGGGCTTCGGTGGCTCACAATGGCTGTTGTTTGACAGTGACTGAAGTTAACGGAAATCGGGTCAGTTTTGATTTAATGAAGGAAACCCTGCGTATCACCAATTTGGGTGATATTAAGGTCGGTGATGTCGTTAATCTGGAGCGTGCGGCTAAATTCAGCGATGAAATTGGTGGACATCTTATGTCCGGGCATATTATTTGTACCGCTGAAATAACTAAAATATACACATCAGAAAATAACCGTCAGATTTGGTTTCGTTTGCCCAGCGACGATTTAATGAAATATATATTACATAAAGGTTTTATCGGTATTGACGGTATTAGCCTGACCATTGGTGAAGTCGTGGGTAATCGTTTTTGTGTGCATTTGATTCCAGAGACACTGGCGCGCACGACATTAGGTAAAAAGCGTCTGGGACATCGGGTGAATATCGAGATAGACCCACAGACGCAGGCAGTAGTGGATACCGTTGAACGGGTATTAGCGCAACGCGATACTGCACAAGTGTTTGCGGCGGCAACTGAAAAAGCTGTTCGAGGATAGGATAATAAAAGTAGGGGGCTAACGAGCCCCCGCGTTTAAGAAACTATTCTAGAGACTAACGCGCCACTCGAATACCGCCTTCTACGCCATTTGGACTGAGTAATACCTGCCACAATTGAATGTCTCTGGCGCGGAATGCACCCGCACAGGCATTCAGATAATAGCTAAACATTCGTTCAAACCGCGGCGAGTAATTCTCAGCTAAACTCGGCCACGCGGCTTGGAAACGCTCATACCATGCCATCAGTGTTCGGTCGTAATCTGCCCCGAAATTATGCCAGTCTTCCATGATGAAATAAGGCTCACTGGCTTGGGCGATATGTTGTACTGACGGTAGACAACCATTGGGGAAAATATACTTATCAATCCACGGATCAACACTCAGGTCAGTACGATTAGCGCCAATGGTGTGCAGCAAGAATAATCCATCAGCTTTTAAATTGCGGTTAACCACTTCAAAATAGGTGCGATAATTTTTGGGCCCGACATGTTCGAACATTCCTACCGAGACGATGCGGTCAAATTGTTCATCCAGGTCGCGATAATCTTGCAGCAAAATAGTGACATCCAAACCTTCACAGCGTTTTTGGGCCAATTTTTGCTGTTCAGCCGAAATAGTGACACCTGAGACGGACACCCCGAAATGACGTGCAGCATAAGCAGCAAGCCCGCCCCAGCCACAACCAATATCGAGCAATGTCATGCCGGGAGCTAATTGCAGCTTCTCACAGATCATCTGCAATTTGTTTTCCTGCGCTTGCTCAAGTGTTGTGGCGTCTTTCCAATAAGCGCAAGAATATTGCATATTGGGGTCGAGCATGAGGCTAAACAGGTCATTACCCAGATCGTAATGTTCTTTACCAACAATCCAGGCTCTTTTCTTTGATTGCAAGTTGATAATACGCGCGGCGGCAATGCGTAAAGTATCTTTGAAATGGTGTGGAAGTTGTTTTTCCAGACCAGCTCTGAGAACGCGTTGGAAGAAAATATCCAGGCGTTCACATTCCCACCAGCCATCCATATAACTCTCACCTAATGCCAAAGATCCTTCTTGTAATACCCGCTTGAAGAAGTCCGGGTTATTAACTTGAATGTCGAAAGGGCGTGAGCCATTGATTTCAATATCAGCCCGATTCAGCATTTCTTGTACAATGCGGAACCATGGATTTTCTTGAATACTTTGGTCTTCTATACAGGATGAACTCATAGCTTCTCCATCACTTTCTTCTGACTTATGACGCGCAATAAAATCTATATATGCGGGTACATACCAATAAAGTTGATGTCTGGTATCCATTACGGACAGAGGAAGATTAAGAAGAAACCCTAATGACACTTTGGCTTAGGGCAACTCATCCATAAGAGGAAATGTGACGCAATCCACGCGCACAGAAAATGCTTAAGATAATGCTTTTTTTAAATGGTATTCTAATCAGTTCGATTGAGTATAGGCTTGCCGGAGCGCTTTCTCAATAATAAATCGCTTCCGGCCAGCATGTTCCTTAGTGACTATTTCTATTGGGAATTATGACTCCGCGTAATTATAGTCGTCACTATGAGTATGGCTTTTTCCATTTTTTATCGCGTAGCAATGAATGCCATAACCCAATATGGCTAAAGCGACCGTTGATAGCATCACCGTGACTGTTGCCAGTAAAGGTTGGCTGATATAAAGCGAAACTATCATGCTGGCAATAAAACACAAACCTAACTGAAGCGTGTTTTGCAGTGCTGCCGCTTTGCCAGTATTCGCCGGAAAGGGCATTAATGCATTTGCTACGATAATAGGGTAGCAGGCACCATTCACCAGCGCCATTATGCAAAACGGAATAAGTAAGGTCATCAGTGTTGGTGTCGTCAATGTGGCTATCAGATAGAGCGCAATCATACTGAAGGCATAACCGGCTAACAGCCATGGCAACAGAGTGTTGCCTTTAATCCGACTTAAGGCACTGCGGCAGGCAAAACCCCCGAGCAAAAAGGCTAATGTTTGTGGAACATAACTCAAACCTATGGCATTCGGGCTATATCCCATATCGCCTAAAATGAAAGGTGAGCCGGTTAACCAGGCGAAAAAACCCGCGCTACATGCTGCAAACATCATCACGTTGCCGCTAAATACGGGGGATTTCAGCAACTGCCAGAAACTAATAGCACTTTTGCTTTTAAGCACGCTATCCGATACTACTTTTTTCCGTTCCTTAAGCAGTGCGGTCGGGATCAGCAGTAGCAGTGTAATCACCAACAAAACGACAAAAATTGACCGCCAACTGAAATGGTTTAATAACCACGCACCTAATAAAGGGGCCAGCGCGGGGGATAACGCCACTAAAGGCATTATGGTTGCAAACACTCGATTGACTTTGCTGCTGTGGTACCGATCTACCACCAATGCTTGCCAGCTCACGGCGGCAGAACAGACGCCCACCGCTTGAATAAAGCGCAGAACTAATAACTGTGTCGCCGTTTCAACCCATAAGATGCCCAGACAGCCAATGGCAAATAAACCTAATCCGACTAATAGTACCGGTTTGCGGCCTAATTTATCGGAAACAGGCCCCCAAATAAGCTGGGCGATAGCGAAACCAGCGAGAAAGATACTGAGGCTGGCACTGATGGAGCCAGCGGAGGTCTGTAGTTCTTGTTGCATAGCGCCAAAGGCAGGCAAATACATATCGGTGGCCAGGTACCCCAACATGCTCAAACCGGCCAGATAGAACATGAAACTGGAAGTCGTTTTCATTTTTTGTGTCTCATTATAATTTTGCAGGCAAAACTTTTATCATTGAAATTCCATTGCGGGGGGCATTCTAGCGGCGAGGTATTCTGTTGTGAAACGGTAATATTTGCGCCATGCTATCAAAAAAATTGATGGCAAATATTTAGTCTAGGGGAAGGGCAAAATATGTGGTCAGAATATTCATTGGATGTGGTCGATGCAGTTGCTCGCACCGGGAGTTTCAGCGCCGCAGCTCAAGAATTGCACCGCGTCCCGTCGGCGGTAAGTTATACCGTGCGCCAGTTGGAAGAGTGGCTGGCAGTGCCGTTATTTGTGCGGCGTCATCGGGACGTAGAATTGACGGAGGCGGGCAGGGTTTTTATCAAAGAAGCTAGAGATGTTATCAAAAAAATGAATGGCACACGGCGACAGTGCCAACAAGTGGCAAATGGTTGGCGTGGGCAACTCAATATCGTGGTCGATAAAATCGTCAAACCTCAGCGGAGCCGCCGGTTAGTATTGGATTTTTATCGCCATTTCCCCGATATCGAACTGCGGGTGCGTTATGAGGTATTTAACGGTGTCTGGGATGCACTGGCGGATGGACAAGCTGAAATGGCCATTGGAGCGACTCGCGCCATCCCGGTTGGCGGGCGATTTGTCTTCCGCGACATGGGCTTTTTAAGCTGGCATTGTGTCGTGAGCGTCAATCACCCCTTAGCTTACTTAACCGGGCCCCTTACTGATGACCAATTGCGGCCTTATCCCTCACTTTGTTTGGAGGATACTGCGCGAAATTTGCCGAAACGAGATACCTGGACCTTGGATAACCAACAGCGCTTAGTGGCACCGGATTGGGCCACGGGAATAGATTGTCTGTGTGCAGGATTATGTGTCGGAATGGTGCCCGCGCATATGGTATCGCCCTTGATTGAACAAGGGAAACTGGTGGCATTAACATTGGCCGAGCCACTTCCTGATAGCCCGTGTTGCTTGACGTGGGAGCAGAATAATCATTCGCCAGCCTTAGCATGGATGCTGGCGTATTTAGGTGACAGTGTCACACTTAATAATGAGTGGCTAAGAGATGATAATGACATGGGTAATGATTAAGCACGGCAGAATTAGTTGCCGGTAACAGGGCGCTACCGGCGGGCGAAGATTAGCGGCGATAATCGCGGAATGGGCCATCTGCCACCGATCGGCGTTCAACCAGTTTAGGATGTACTTCAATAGTTTGTGGGTCTTCGCGTTTACTGACAATGCGGTCGAGCAACATGGCAAAGGCGGTTTCCCCTAATCTCTCTTTGGGCTGATGAATCGTGGTCAGCGCCGGTGAGAAATAGCGTGCATTGCGCACATTATCATAACCGATCACTGAAATATCTTGTGGCACCCGCAGGCCCAATTCATCCGCCGCGCATATTGCACCCATTGCCATAATATCACCGCCACAGAATACGGCGGTCGGGCGGTGTTTTTGTGTCAGAATTTGGTGCATAGCTTTATAACCGGATTCTGGCTCAAAATCCCCCTGAACCACCCATTCGTCACGCAGCGGGATATTGGCTTCCTCCAGTGCCTTCAGAAAGCCCTGGTGGCGACCACCACCGGTATTTCGCGATAACTGACCGGGAATCGCCCCGATATCACGGTGACCGCGCTCAATAAGATAACGGCCAGCCAAATAACCTCCTTCGAATGCATTATCAATAATCGAGTCAGTAAAATCGCCACGGGCAGTACCCCAGTCCATCACAACCATTGGAATATTGCGATAATCTTCTAACATCCCCAGTAATTGTTCAGGATATTCAGAACACATCACCAATAATCCATCGACACGCTTTTGCGCCAGCATGGACAGATAGGCTTTTTGTTTATCCAGATTATTATGAGAATTACACAAAATCAGGGTGTAGCCTTTGCTATAACAGCTATTTTCAACTGCTTCGATTACCTCAGCAAAATAGGGTGCTTCACTGGATGTTGCCAACAAGCCAATTGATTTAGTGTGATTAACTTTCAAGCTGCGGGCCACAGCACTGGGCGAATAATGCAGCTCTTTAATGGCCGCCCACACAGCGGCCTTGGTATTTTCGGCGACGAAACGAGTTTTATTGATAACGTGCGAAACGGTGGTGGTAGACACACCCGCGTGTTTGGCCACATCTTTAATCGTTGCCATAAAAAGAATGACTCCTAAGCTCACCTGTTGCAGTAGGTAAGTATTATGTTAATCGTTTGCCTGTATGACTCGAACACCGCTCAGACAGAGACACAAGAGTAGGCTGGTAAGTTGAATCAGCAGGCTGTCTGAGAGGTTTTATTGGACATTATTAGTCGGCATACAGTTATGAACTGCGAATTTTGGCTGATCTGGAGGAAAAGTGAAAGAGGTAATCAAAGTTATAAAGTGCGTAATGAGCACAAGATTTTTTTTCTTAACTGTGGGAAAATGATTTAACGCACTAATTGTGTGCCTTTACCTTACTATACTTTAAATAATTCGAGTTGCAGGAAAGCGGCAAGTGAAAGGCAAATTGGTTGTAAACCATTTTGAACAGAGCTTGTGCTGACACGTAGGATGAGCCTCCGATACACTTACAGTGTAAGTGATTCGGGCGATTTAACGTAGTTAACGCAGATGCTACTTGAAATATGACCAAGTATAAAAATTAACCGGCTGAGGAGTTTTTATGGATACCAATCTGAAAATGTCGCTGATTACGACTGTTGGTGCGCTGGCGATGATTATTGCTTTTAGCTTCGTGGCGGTAATGAATTAATTAAACCACTTGCCGGTGTGAAGCCATTAGTAGGGCGGTTAAACCGCCCTTAATTATTTCTACTGATAATATCCACGCGTGTTGTCTTTCTGTTTGCGCTGTATCAGGCTAAATTTTTCTCAACGAAAGACCAATTTACTAAGGCCCAGAAGTTTTCCAGATATTTTGGTCGCGCATTACGATAATCAATATAGTAAGCGTGTTCCCACACATCCACAGTCAGCAGCGGCTTATCAGCCGTCGTCAGCGGTGTTGCCGCATTTGATGTACTGACAATCGCCAGTGCGCCATCCGCTTTTTTGACCAGCCACGTCCAGCCTGCGCCAAAGTTTTTCACCGCCGCATCAGTAAACTGTGCTTTAAATTCAGCGAAAGAACCAAAGGATTGATTAATGGCATCGGCAACTTTGCCGGTAGGTTCGCCGCCACCATTCGGTGATAAACAGTGCCAGTAAAAGGTGTGGTTCCAGACTTGGGCTGCATTATTAAAGACACCGCCACTGGAAGTTTTAATAATCTCTTCCAAGGATTTACCTGCAAACTCAGTATCCTTAATCAGATTATTGAGGTTGACCACATAAGTGTTGTGGTGCTTGCCGTAATGGTATTCCAGCGTTTCAGCAGAAATGTGCGGTTCCAGTGCATTTTGTGCATAAGGTAATGCCGGTAATTCAAAAGACATCGCTCTCTCCTTTCGGGGTTGCTCAGGGTGTTTGCTCCTCAAATCCAACCATTTGCAGTCGCTAAGATGGGGTGAGGGGCGGTTAAAATCGTAATTATTGTATTTTTGTTGTGGGTATTAATCTTAACAACTTTCAACAGAAATGACAGATATAACCACATCGTTTGATGGGGTATTGTGTGAAAAGCATGTGCTGAAGTTATGTGATTGAGGGGCGATGATTGAGTTATTGGCACCCGATAGGTCTACCAGGTGCGGGGATCGAGATTAGCGGCCCGTTTTTTGATTAACGAATAGTTTTGGGTGTCACGACGCGGCGAGCGCCAACATAATGATCTTGCCAGTAGTCATTATCTAGCATGCTAATGCGAATTTCTTCACCAGTACGCGGTGACTGAATAAATTTGCCATTGCCTAAATAAACGCCGACATGATCAGCAACACCACGATTAGCAATATTGAAGAAGACTAAATCTCCGCTTTCTAATTCCGCGCGTTTCACCGGTGCGGCATCGCGTAAATGATACATTTCATTAGCCGTGCGTGGCATTTTTATTCTGATGACATCTTTATAGGCGTAATAAATAAGCCCACTGCAATCAAAACCTGTATTAGGGGAGGTCCCCCCCCAACGATAAGGTTTACCGACTTGCTTCATCAGTTTGCTCATCGCAGTCTGTTTGGCGTGCTGATAGCGTTTTTTATGTGCAGGGCTGAGCGTGAGCTTATTATTTGCCGCTAATTTGGTCTCTGCTTTACCTTGGGTTTTATTTCGGTGGCGGCCATAAGCAACTTTCTCTATTTTACCCACCGCCACTTTTTTATGGGCGGCGGTTTTAATCTGAGGTGTTTTAGTCGCGATTGTTTTACTCGGAATTGTTTTATTGCTGTCTGATTTTTTTGTAGGGTTACTGACCTCTTGTACTTTCTTCTTAATAACTTTGCTGGCAGTGGCTGCTGTTTTCTTTTTATCGTTATTGGCTATTGTTTTATTTGTGACATTTTTACTGGCGGTTTTATCGCTGGTCACTTTGGCTTTTTTGGTTGTTCTATCGGCTTTACGTTTTTTACGGTCATCGGGGCTCGCCTGACTGATTTGACCTTTCTTTTGCTCGGCCGAAACGTGAGCCTGCGGCGATGCATGCGCAAGGTTTAGAAATAGCTGGGTAAAAAGCAGCACAAACAGCGTAACAATTAAACGCATAATAACGCTACCAACCTTGGCCCTGAAATGAATACGAAGAGTCACAGTATTGCCGAAACTCACGATATAAAAAAGCAGAGAGCGACAGGATTTGAGTCGATATTGTGAGAAAACATTAATGGCGTCGCAATCGTCGCTTTTTCACCCGGCAAATGGCCTTAAATCAACCATATGTCAACGGGTTAGCTACCCGACATTTCTGGTATCCCACGATGAAGATAATAATGAAGTAATGGGATCAAAAATGTTATTCTGAATGCACATATTTGTAGCTGACAATATAACCATTTGCTGAAAGAGTAAAGCCCCTGCAAAAGATGGCGTTTTATTCCAGTAGTGACAGTCGCTACAATAGACAGGACGCAATAATAAAATAGCCCTAATGGTTAGGTTCTAAGTATTGTAGCCACGAAATGGCTTGAGGAAGCAAGAAATGACGACGATTGATAAAATTCAGCGCCAGATAGCAGAAAATCCAATCCTGCTTTACATGAAAGGCTCACCTAAGCTGCCAAACTGCGGTTTCTCTGCTCAGGCGGTACAGGCGCTTTCCGCGTGTGGCGAACGTTTTGCTTATGTAGATATTTTGCAAAACCCAGATATTCGTGCTGAGCTGCCAAAATATGCTAACTGGCCAACCTTCCCACAATTATGGGTCGACGGCGAATTGGTTGGCGGCTGTGACATCCTGATGGAAATGTATCAGCGTGGCGAACTGCAACAACTGTTGAAAGAAACAGCAGATAAATATCGCACTGAAGAAGAGAAACCCGCAGCAGAGTAATCGGCTGGAGGGGCAGTACAACTAAAAAGGTGGCTTGCAGGCCACCTTTTTTAATCGGTAAATATTGGGTTCCCTTGGAATTACATTACTCAGATTCACCCGCAGGTACCGGCCAGCCACCCAGTTTTTTCCACCGATTGACCAACTCACAGAACAATTTTGCCGTTTGCATTGTATCGTACAAGGCAGAGTGCGCCTGGCTGCTATCAAATGGAATACCTGCCGTCAGGCAAGCTTTTGCCAATACGGTTTGCCCCAGAACCAGCCCGCTGAGAGCGGCGGTATCGAAAGTAGCAAAGGGATGGAACGGGTTGCGCTTCAAGCTCGCGCGTTCAGCCGCGGCCATCACAAAGCTGTGGTCAAAATGGGCATTATGCGCGACGATAATGGCGCGGTTGCAGCCTTTATCTTTCAGTCCTTTACGAACGGCTTTGAAAATGGCATGCAAAGCATCATGCTCACTGACTGCACCTCGTAATGGGTTGCTGGGGTCGATCCCATTAAATGCCAGTGCTTCCGGTTGCAGGTTGGCACCTTCGAACGGCTCCACATGAAAATGAAGCGTTTCATCAGGCAGCAGCCAGCCATCCTTGTTCATTTGCAATGTTACGGCGGCAATTTCGAGTAATGCGTCAGTTTGAGCATTAAAACCGGCGGTTTCTACATCAATTACTACTGGGTAATACCCACGAAAACGGCCACTTAGGGCGTTAAGATCACTTTTATCTGCCATCAGTTTCTTATCTTCAACGAATTCAGCACGCATTATGTCAAATTTTGGCGTGGGATGCAGGGGGATATCGCGATGAGAAAAAAGGCACCTTACCGGTGCCTTCGGGCTAATCAGTTTCCGAGGCCGTGTCCGGCACTCTTATTCTCGATTAACTCGATTTTGTAACCGTCGGGATCTTCGACAAAAGCAATAATCGTATTACCGCCTTTGACCGGGCCAGCTTCACGGGTGACTTTGCCTCCGGCATGACGAATTTGGTCGCAGGTGGCGGCAACATCATCTACACCCAGCGCCAGGTGACCAAATGCAGTCCCCATTTCGTAGCTGTCTACGCCCCAATTATAAGTCAGCTCAATCACTGAGCCTTCGCTCTCATCGCTATAGCCGACGAATGCCAACGAATATTTATACTCGGTATTTTCGCTAGTCCGCAGCAAACGCATTCCTAATACCTTGGTGTAGAAATCGATGGAACGTTGTAAGTCACCAACGCGGATCATGGTATGGAGTAAGCGCTTCATAATACCTCTTTGCAATCAACGGTTTAATATTTAAAAGTCATTATAAATCAAAACTAAGTTCCCATCATATAGGAATATTATCCTACTCACTACCTTAGCTAACCTAATTCAGTGACATCTCGGGTGACCTAATGTTGGTCATATGCAGTGTATGGAATGAAGTCCTTATGGATACCCAATCAAGGATACGCACCACGATCTATTAGAGCGTTAGAGGGGGCTGAGTAAGGCTACAATACCGAGAATTATGGTTACATGAAATACTGACTCGCTGAGCAAGGAGGAAAGGCTGGTTGGTTGTTCCATGACCAAAGTCGGGATAATAATAAACAGGGTAATCAACCCGCTTGGCGAACGCCTGAATGATGTATCTGTACAGTTCCTTTTCTTCCTGAGCCGCATTTATTTCATAGAACTGGCCGAAAATGACGGCTTTCTGGCGAAAATTCTTACTGTATTCAAGTTGATGTAGCGTTCTATCAAGCTGCTTATAAGTCACATTAATGTCTTCCAGAAGCATTATCTTATTAGAATATTTTTTTTCATATCGGGTGGAAAATAGAGATTGAACCAAGGTCAGATTACCACCATTCAAGATACCACGGCCTCCCTCAACGGCTCTGAGGTTCATGGGTTCTATTCCAGAGTATGTTACGCCGCCGCTAACTGTTTGAAATATTTCATTTATGCTGCTGTATTTACTGATCTCTTCCACTTTATTCAATTCATACATTTCTTTGTTATAGGAGGCCAGAACGCCGTGAATACTGGGCCAATTTATATCATTATTAATATAGTGATGGATGACAGTTACATCGCTGAATCCAATAAGTATTTTGGGTGAGGAAGCTGAAACTTTCTTTCTATTGGCATATAAGTACGGGTAGAGATTTAGTGCGCCAGAGCCTCCTTTGACAAACCATAAATATTTCACATTATTATCTGTTAGCGCCTTAATCAGAGTTTCTGCCCGAATTTTATCGGTGTTGACATAACCTAATGGGGTGGGGTTCTGATCAAGATAAGTTGTATCAATCGCATATCCTTCCTGGCCAAACGTTTTTCTAAGCTGAGCGATAATACTTTCATCGTATTGAGATGAGCTCGCGATGAGATAAATTTGGGTTTTTTCGGCGATATTAGCTTTCTTTTGTGCATGATGGTCTGTAATCGGGGGAGCAGGAATAGTGGCAGGTATGGTTGATGCCGCTGCTTGGGATATTACGCTCGCGAGCGCTAATAAATTAATAATAAATGAACGACTCATCAGTTCCTCCATGATTGACTGTCATCATCAATATGACACACAAAAAGTTTTTCATATTGAAGCGAGTCTTCCTAACTAACTACCACTATAGATGTCAATAAATCGTATACAAAACTCGCATTACTGCTATTTGCACCGGTTTTTCGTGATGTGGCTGGCAGTTTCCCTGTGGTGCCAAATGATGCAAAGGTCTGATTTCCTCAACAATTGGACTGAGTTGGTTCAGTTGAATGATATAGACTTATCCATTGGTTTTACCCAATAAGCATTATGACAGTTTTTTGATTTAGCACTTGGCGGTCAAAAACAAAACAGCCAGTTAGATATTTAGTCTAACTGGCTGTTATTTAATAATTTAAATTACGGGTGAATCACAGTGTTGGGTAGTCAGTATAGCCCTTGGCCCCGCCGCCGTAGAAAGTTTCGCCGTCGGGTTCATTCAGTGGTGCATTTTGTTGCAAGCGCTCAACCAAGTCTGGGTTGGAAATATAGCTGCGGCCAAAGGCAACGGCGTCAATAAATCCTTTCTCAATCAGGTTTTCGGCTTTTTCTGCGGTATAAGCACCTGCACCGACAATCACACCTTTGAAACGGGCGCGCACCGCATCGCGGAATGCATCTGAATAAGGCTTACCACCGGCCCAGTCTGGCTCGGAAATGTGCAGGAACGCAATATTGCGTTTGTTTAACTCTTCAACCAGATACAGCGCCGCTTCTTCCTGATCTTCACCATTATCCAGACCATTGAATGGCCCTAAAGGGGAAATACGAATACCAATATGTTCAGCGCCCCATTCAGCTGCAGTAGCATCAACCACTTCCAATGTCAGGCGAGTGCGGTTTTCAATGCTACCACCATATTGATCGGTACGTTGGTTTGAAGCCGGAGACATAAATTGATGCAATAAATAGCCGTGGGCTGCATGCAGTTCAATATAGTCAAACCCAGCTTCACGCGCATTGGCTGTCGCCTGACGGAAATCATTAATGATACCTGGGATTTCTTCTGTTTCCAGCGCGCGTGGAGTCGAGCAGGGAACACGAACCCAGGCCCCCGTTTCATCGCGAACCGTGGTGCGAGTGTCTGCGGCGATAGCTGAAGGCGCTACAGGGGCCTGTTGGCCCGGCTGCAAACTGTTGTGTGAAATACGGCCAACATGCCATAACTGCACGGCAATATGCCCACCGTCATCGTGAACGGCTTGGGTGATTTTTTTCCATGCATTTAACTGCTCTGGCGTGTGTAACCCCGGAGCCCCGGCATAGCCTTTCGCCTGGAAAGAAATCTGTGTCGCTTCAGTGATAATCAAACCCGCGCTGGCGCGTTGGCGATAATACTCAGCCATTAATGGCGTAGGAATATCACCTGGTTCAATACTGCGCAAGCGCGTCAGTGGGGCCATAAATACACGGTTCGGCAAAGTGAGCGCGCCAACCTTCAAAGGGGAGAACAGTTTAGCAGTCTTCATGGTGCGTCCTATATTAATAGACCAGTCGACTAGTGACTGGGTAAATCCTGAAAATAAAAAGTATAAGATTCAGGATCATTGGATTATTGGGTGGGTTGTAAAATCAGTTCGATGCTTTCTAGCGCACAGGTCAGCGGCGCAACGGATCGTTTCACCTTTGCCCGCAGTGACGCGCCCAGCCACAAGGCATAGAGCGTTTCTGCGGTGGCAGCAGGGGAAAGCGTGATACGCAAAGAGCCTTCTTCAATACCGGCTTCGATGGCATCTTGCAAACGACCAATCACGCGAGCAGTACCGATATCTAGCGCGTGGCGCATAGGTTCGGATAAATCACTCACTTCGGCTGATAGTTTAACCGCCAGACAAGCATTGTGGCATTCACTGCCACAATAGTTAGCAATCGCTTGAGCAAAATAGTGCAGTAAATGGTGGCGTTTATCACCTTGTGAACCCGTCAATAGGTTTTCCATTTCAGCATCATAGCGATCAAAATAGCGCTGTAGCATCGCCTCACCAAACACTTCCTTTGAGCGGAAATAGTGATAAAACGAACCCTTAGGGATACCCGCAGTGGTAAGTAACTGACTGAGACCCATACCATTAAAGCCGAGGCGCAGGCTGAGGCTCTCACCGATGGCTAACAGATGTTCACGGGTGTCCACATGTGTATGCTGTATTTTGTTCATGGTTAAAAGCCTAATAGACCGATCGGTCTAGGTCAAGAGAAAAATGCCAACGGCGGGGGCGCTGGCATCAAGATAGTTATCTATCGGCTATTTTTTGGCTCAATGGGTTGGCTAACCTGGCTCCGGCATTTCTGTAGTAAATCCATGCCAGATTGATATTCAGCAGTTTGAATATTCATCATCCCCAGTAGGGTATGGAAGAGATTATCTTGTGAAATTTCATCATGTTGTGCGCTATCCGATAAACACTGGCGGTTAATGCTATAGTTTTTTGTATATTCAGGAGATAACCACATCAAAAAAGGTATGTGCGTCTGCTGGCTGGGGGCGAACATATAGGGCGTTCCGTGCAAATACAGGCCATTTTCACCCAATGACTCGCCGTGATCAGAGAGATAGACCAGTGCGGTGTTAAACCTATCATGATGTTGTTGCAGCAATTTAACCGTACTATCCAGCATTGCATCAGTATAAAGAATGGAATTGTCATAGGTATTGACCAACTCTTGTGGGGTGCAATCCTGAATCTGGTTGCTATCACAGGTTGGGGCAAACTGACGGATCTCTGGTGTCGAACGGCGGTAATAAGCCGGGCCGTGACTGCCCATTTGGTGCAAAACAATCACCCCATCGCCTTGTAGCCCATTGATATAGTTATCTAACTTATAGAGCAATGCATTATCCAAACAGACGCCATTCTCACAGTCGGTGGCGAGTTGTAACTGGGTCACATCTTGATGAGGAATACGGTCACAAGCCCCTTTGCAGCCGCCGTCATTTTCGCGCCACAACACAGTTAATCCGGCGTGAGCAAGAATGTCCATCAAGCCCTGCTGGTGGCTGGCCAGTGTGGCATCATAATTTTTACGTGACATGTTTGAGAACATGCAGGGCACCGAAACTGCGGTTTCAGTCCCGCAAGATGAGGCGTTTTTGAAATAGGTAACATCTTGTTTTTTCAGGCGTGGATTGGTTTCTCGTCCGTAGCCGCCCAAAGAGAAATTCTCTGCCCGAGCCGTTTCCCCGACCACTAAAATCACCAGTGTTTTCTTTGGTTGCCCGCTAATTAAGGGGCCTTTATGGGCATCTTCACCTATTGTGACTAGCGACATATTACTGGCGAAATATTTATGTTTGGCGAACTGAAAACCGCCGCTGACAAAATTAGAGGGCGTCAACATTTTTACAATGCTTTTATTATTACGGATAAGCGAAGCGTAATCTTTATAAAACAGTGCTGCGACCAGCAGGATAATCACAGCCGAAGCCAGAATATTGGCTGCACGCAGCCCTAACATATACCACCATGGGCGCGTAACGCGAATATGTACAAAGCAGATAATTATCGCGGGAAGAATACCTAACAGCAGCAGCCAGCAAGCCATGCGTGGCGTAAAAAGGGCGGTCGCTTCCTGTGAATTGGTTTCAAAAGCATTTTGCATCATATTGGCGTCGATAACGGCACCATAACTGAACATAAAATAGTTGGCAGTGGCCCCGCCTAGCAAAAACAAAATAATGATGGGCTTACGCAGCACCGGCACGGCCAACAGGCTGAAAATGATATTGAGGGCGCAAAAAATGACCACCGGAATGGTGGCCGCAAACCAATAACTGTCACTGCTGTCAAAGTGAATAAGCGACCAGGCTTTATCAATAAACAGTGCATTCTGGAAGAGAGTAAAAAACAGTGCGGTGGCCAAAATAAAAACCAAACCGTTACACTGTAACTTATATCGAGCATTCATTGTGAAAATAAGACCCTACAGTTCACTAATTAACTGAATGCTACTGAATAAAACTTAAGATAACCTTAGTGGTTAGGGCGTTGTATTGGCGGTGATGAGAAATAGGGACTTGTCAGCAGCGGCGAAGCAGTCTTCAATTAAGGAATCAGCTTCAGGAGGCGATTTGGCTCAGCAACTTGAGTTTTTTGACATCCCCAGTCCGTGCCGCGGTATCTGCCAAACAGATGACCGTGGCTTCTGCCGTGGATGCATGCGTAGCCGGGATGAGCGCTTTAATTGGATTAAAATGAGTGACCCGCAAAAGCGAGATGTCTTGCGGCTGTGCCGTCAACGGCTATTGCGCTTGCAGCGCGCCAACAAACAGCTCGATGACCCTCTGCCAGAGCAACCTTCATTATTCTGATTCGCCATTATTTTACCTTAGGATCTACACCCTAAATCATTCGAGTTGCAGGACGGCGGCCAGTGAAAGACAAATTGGTGGTAAACCCTTTTGAACAGCGCTTACGCTGGCCCGTAGGGTGAGCCTCTGATGAGACACATCATCTCGATTCGATGAGTGGACGCGAGTTAATGATTCGGGCGAGTAAGAGCCGCCAACGCACATGCAGCTTGATGCATGGCGGATATGGCGATTTCACCACTCAGCACCAATTCATTGCTCAGGGAGGATTTAACCTTTCTGCTGGTTGTGTATGCTTATGAGCAGATAAACAAATGAGGTAGCTAATAATGGATACACGTAGCCAACTGGCTCCGCTCGGGCCTGAGTTTTCCCGCATGATTTGCGGTTATTGGCGGCTGATGGAATGGGACATGACACCGGCGCAATTGTTGACTTTTATCGAGCAACATATTGAGTTGGGCATCACAACTGCGGATCACGCTGATATTTATGGTGGTTATCAGTGCGAGCAGGCATTTGGGCAAGCACTACGCCTTAAACCTTCTTTGCGCAGCCAACTGGAATTAGTCAGTAAATGTGGCATTGCCACTACAGCTAAACCAGAACATGCTTTGGGGCATTACATTACTGATCGTTCTCATATTATTGCAAGTGCAGAACAATCTTTGACGCATCTGCATACAGACTATCTTGATTTATTGCTGATTCATCGTCCTGATCCATTGATGGATGCTGATGAAGTTGCTGAGGCATTCACTCAATTACACCAAAGCGGCAAAGTAAAACATTTTGGTGTTTCGAACTTTTCACCGGCACAATTCAGCTTACTGCAATCACGGCTGCCATTCTCCTTGGTCACAAATCAGGTAGAGATTTCACCGCTGCATCAGCCAGCGATTGTGGACGGAACACTTGATGCTTGCCAACAGTTGCGTATTAAGCCAATGGCATGGTCTTGCTTGGGCGGTGGTCGGGTGTTTAGTGACCCCGAATTCCAAACATTGCGTAATGAATTACAGACAGTAGCAGACGAAATAGGCGCTGAAAGTATTGAGCAAGTGGTTTATGCTTGGGTGCTGCGTTTGCCTTCTGCGCCATTACCGATTATTGGTTCGGGCAAGATAGAGCGGGTTAAATCCGCATGGGCGTCACTCTCTCTCACGATGACACGCCAGCAGTGGTTCCGTATTCGCCGTGCTGCGCTGGGCTATGACGTGCCTTAAGGTGATTCTCTGCGCCAGCGAGCCTCAGGCTGGCGCAACTTTATCTTTCTCGCCAGCACCATTTTCCTCGCCCGGCACGGCCAACTGAAGTTGGGTCAGTGAGCAATACAATCGCCAGATAAGCCCGGCCAACTCTCGGCCAGAGGCATCCGGATATTGCCCTAAAATTTCACTCATACGCAGTAATTCTTGCAATGTCGCTTGTAGCGAACTCGGCTGAATACCTTTCTCTGTCATACAGCCTTTCAGGCAATGAATACACCCATCCCGCACAGCGGATAACGGGGCGGAGGTAGTTTGCCAATCACGTAACTGCCAGACCACATGGCTGCAATTGAGCAGCACCATACCCCAACGGAGCAACCACAGGCGCGCTGGCTGATCTTTGCTGAGATTGAGCTGATTAATGCGGTGATATATCAGTGATTCAAATTGATTTTGACTTTGTTGCGGATGGCTGCTGAGTTGGTCGATAAAATCACGTCGCAACATACGAATAATTCGCCGACTTTTTCGTTTATCGGAGCTAGGGCGGAGTAGCTGAAATGCCACTCCCGCCAGCATAACGCCAACTAATTTCCCAATGTTATCATTCAGAAATTCTTGATAATCATAGCTGGGTGGGTTGGTCACACTCAAGAATGACCCCATAAAAACAATCAATTGCCCCCACAGAGCGGCATAAGGCGGATGCTGAAGCTTCATCATTTGCATGGTGATTAAAATCGGAAATAGCAGCACGGCAAATTGCCAAAAATCATCAATTTGTATCATTACGCCAAATTTCAGAATAAAGCAGCTGATGGAGAGCAAAACAATGGCTTTCAGTAGTGTAGCAATGCTGTCAGTGGGGGACGGGGTAGCAGAGTAGAGTACGCAACTTACCGCTGCTAATGCTAGCGCGGCACTGCCCGAACTCCATTGAGTTTGTATCCAGAATGCACAGCCGATAACAATGCAAGCAAAGGTTCTCAGGCCATTATAGGCGGCCTCATAGGTGTCGGTATGGCGAGCCAGTGAGGTCACCGGTGGCGGTAATAACATGCCGGCTTCAGGTTCTTTATCCAGTTGTGCCAGCCAGTGATTGACTTGTAAATAGAGCCAACAAAAATGCCGTAATCTTAACCAAAAGGCCCGATGGCGATAATCAAACTCATCATGGGGAGCAATGTGTTGCAGGATCTTGGCTATCTGGTATTTATCACAGCCCGGTTGCTGCAACGCCGCGAGCAATTGCGCGAGAACGGCGGGCAGGTTCTCTGGTGGAGACGGCCAGTTAACCAACATGCGGCGTAAACTGGTAATCACGCTGGTGATGCGTAGCTGGCGATGCAGAATAAAATTCAATACATTATTTTGTCGCCGCAAACGGTAATGGCTCCAAAATGCCTGAATACGCAGCAGATTCATGGTGAGAATCTGCCCAATCACGCCCTCATGTGAGGTGCGGATCTGTGGTGTTTGTTCGGTTTGCCACAATAATTCCGCGTGTTCCAGCAAGCGGGATTGCATCCGGCGTAATGATGTCAGCAGTGCTTCGCCGTCTGAAGTGCTGGGTAGTAGCATCATCATCAGACCGCCGCAGAGAATGCCGGTAATCACCTCACAGACTCGAGCTTGGGCAATATCAAAAATTTGCTGTGTGTCAGTGGTATTGACGGTAGAAAAAGCGATGATTGCGGTGGTATAGCCAGCTAAAGCAAAAGCATAGGAAACATTATTCTGGTAATGATTTGAAACAAAAGTACACAGGCCAATCCAGGCGGCAATGACAAAAGTAAACAGCCAGGGGTCATTCAGGCAATGACCGGCAATGATTAAGGATGCCGCAGCACCAATCAGGCTGCCGATAACCCGCCCAATACTCTTACTGATGACCCCCCCGATGGTTGGGAAACTGACCACTGCCGCGGAGGTCATCGCCCAGTAGGGCTCATCTAAATTCAGCGTAAATGCAATCCACAGGGATAGACACATCGCCAGCGAATTACGCAGCGCGTAACGCCACTGACCTGCATTAGCCTTACCCCAAGGCGTTTGTTGCCATGAGGGGAGTGTGAGGCGCATGGCTTAATCCACCAGCGAAATGGTACAGGTGGTGCCAGCAATCAATGCGACATCTGCTGGGACATCCAACAATTTAATCCTCACCGGGACCCGCTGCGCCAGACGTACCCAAGGCACATTCGGTTTCACATCAACCAATAAATTACCACCGGTATCGACACTTTGGTCGTAAATGGCGCGACCAATACTTTCCACCACGCCCTGTAAAGGAATATTGCCATTATACAAAACAATCTTGGCTTTATTACCTTCTCTAATGTGTCTTAGCTTGGTTTCTTCGAAATAGCCCATCACATAGAATGAATCAGTATCGATTAGCGCGACTAATGGAGTCCCGGTGGTGGCATAATCACCAACGCGGCTTTGCAAGTTAGTAATGTAGCCGCTGGTTGGGGCATAAATGTTGGTTTTACTGAGGTTCCACTTCGCTTGCTCGAGGTTTGCCAGTGCGCCCTGATAGGCCGCTTTCATGCTGTCTGCCGTTAAGTTGGCGATATCAAGATCCTCACCTGAGATGATATTTTTAGGTAAGTTTCGGCGACGTTCAGCTTCATGATTGGCTTTAGCTAATTCAGCCTGAGCGCGCACTACAGCCGCTTGAGCATTATCCAGGGCCAACTGATAGGGTTGTGGGTCAATGACAAATAATAAGCTATCCACGCTTACCAACTGGTTATCATGAACTAATATTTTAACCAATCGGCCAGAGACTTCTGGTGTGATACTGACTAATTCTGCCCGGACTTTACCATCGCGAGTCCAGGGAGATTGCATATAATAATTCCACATCCACCAACCGGCACAGAGTGCGAGGGCGAACACGATGACCGAAGAGAAATATTTAAGAGACGGATGATTCATATCAATTTACCAACTGGCTAATATCCATAAAGAAACACTGACCGCAATGACAAAAATGGATAGATCCATTAATATTGGATGCCAGATGTCACCAGAGTAGATCCAATTCCGCAGCACATGATGGATCAATAGCCATAGCACCAAACCGAGTATAACCGCCTTGAATATTGGCGGGAAATAGATAGATGCACCTAATACCAAGTCGGATAGGGGTGCCTTTGCGGATAATATTGATACATACATAAGGTTAATCCTTAAGGGGTAATTTAAGGGAATTCATAAATATTTTTAAAGGATTTCCCGTATTTATTGCTATTCTCCTAGCATCGACGGTATATATACATTTGTGTTTTTAATGTTAATTACTCAAAATAGACTGGACTCTGGTAGTTATGCTAGCACGCTAAATAAAAGGAGGGGCAATTGGAATCGACATTAGGATCTGATTTAGCACGATTAGTTCGCGTTTGGCGCGCACTGATTGACCATCGGTTAAAGCCGTTGGAACTGACCCAAACGCATTGGGTTACCTTGCATAACATTAATCGTTTACCACCTGAGCAATCACAGATTCAACTGGCAAAAGCGATTGGTATCGAACAACCATCATTAGTTAGAACCTTAGATCAACTGGAGGAGAAAGGTCTAATCACACGCCATACCTGTGCAAATGATCGGCGTGCAAAGAGGATAAAACTGACGGAACAGTCTTCACCGATAATAGAGCAGGTTGATGGAGTCATATGTTCCACCCGCAAAGAAATTCTCGGGGGGATCTCAGCAGATGAAGTTGAAGTATTATCTGGCTTAATTGATAAGCTCGAGAAAAACATTATTCAATTACAAAGTAAGTAAAATAAAGCTTTACGACTCTATTCACAGCAGAAATAAATTTTTAGCAGTAAAAATAAGCCAGAGATCATTATGATCTCTGGCTTTTAGTGATGACATCATTAGTGCGTTGTTATTGATGTACTGTTATTTATTGATGAATATGCCGGATAAGCAATTAACGTGGGCTCACCGTGACGGTGCTGCCGCTGCTAGCAAGCATCACGCGCTGACCGACGCTAAAGCGGGTCGGGCCTTGTTTCTGAACAACCAGAATGGTTGTGCCATCATCTTTGCGCACTTCAAGTTGCACGCCGTCAGTACGGTTCATTGCACCCTGAACACCTTGGCCTGCCATACCACCAGCAACTGCGCCTGCTGCCGTTGCCAGGCTACGTCCAGTACCGCCACCAACAGTATTCCCCAGGAAACCACCCAGAACAGCACCACCGATAGCGCCCATAACATTGTTGTCATCGCCACCTTGGATCGTGACCGGACGAACTGAAAGCAATGTACCGTAAGTCACCGTTTGTACTTGTTTGGCTTGTGATGCACTAAAAACGTCACCAGACAAGGTGTTGTTGTTGGCACAACCGGTTAGAGTTACCGCAGCAATAGCGATGGCGATTAATGGCTTGATCATAAAAACTCCTATTAAAATGCATAACCGTATTACGGTTCAGTATGTCTGGTATATCCAAATCCAGTCCATTGACGGCCTAGTATTTGCATAAAGTATGGCTTACCCAAATATTTATTTCACTACTTAACTTATTTTTGATAGTCGGTTAATTTTTCGATCACATCAATGGCTCCGCAGCTTAGCGGGTGATAGCTCAACCAATATTAAACAGCAGTTTAACTTTCTGAAAGTCAGAAATGTCATGCTGTAAACGAAAATATCAGCATCAATAACTTTTATGTGACCCTTCCTACAAATAAAAAACCTTCTTTAAGGTATGCCCCTATGGCGGTATACACTTAAAAAAGTATATCTTTTCATGGTGTTAATTTTATTATTCTGACTTAGCCGGTCAAAGTCTTGTTACTATTTTGTCCCTCAATGGGAAATAAGGTCATTGCTATGAAATCAGGCCGTTTTATTGGAGTCATGTCAGGAACCAGTCTGGATGGTGTTGACGTCGTGCTGGCCGCCATTGATGAGCGTATGGTGGCTCAGCAGGCCAGTTATTGCCACCCGATGCCGCTACAGTTGAAGAAAGACATTCTTGGCATGTGCCAAGGGCAGTCAACCACACTATCAGCCGTGGGGAAGCTCGATGCCCAATTGGGGATATTATTTGCCGAAGCCGTGCTGGCGCTATTGGCCCAAGAGGGGTTGACGGGGCAAGATATCACCGCCATTGGTTGTCACGGGCAAACAGTATGGCATGAGCCGCTGGGAGAGCCGGCCTTTACCCTGCAATTAGGTGATAACAATCGCATTGCTGCCATGACAAAAATTGCCACTGTCGGGGATTTTCGTCGCCGGGATATGGCCTATGGCGGGCAGGGCGCACCTCTGGTTCCGGCCTTCCACCATGCATTATTAGCCCATGCCACTGAGCGGCGGATGGTGTTGAACATTGGCGGTATTGCGAATTTATCCCTGCTATTACCGGATTCGCCGGTGCGCGGTTTTGATACTGGGCCAGGGAATATGCTGATGGATAGCTGGATTTGGCGCAACCGCTCCTTACCTTATGACAAAGACGCCGCTTGGGCCCTATCCGGGCGGGTTAATCAACCACTCCTGAAGCTGATGTTCAGTGACCCCTACTTTGCCAAACCCGCGCCGAAAAGTACCGGGCGCGAATATTTCAATGCGGGATGGCTGGATAAGCAGTTGACTAAAATTCCGGGCATAAAACCTGAGGATATTCAGGCGACATTAGCAGAGCTAACCGCGCTCTCTATTGCTGAGCAAGTGCAGTTAGCCGGAGGTTGTGAGCGATTATTGGTCTGCGGGGGCGGTGCGCGCAACCCATTAGTGATGTCGCGGATGTCAACCTTGCTGCCGGGTACCGAAGTGTGTGTCACTGATGATTTTGGCGTCAGTGGCGATGATATGGAAGCATTGGCATTCGCCTGGCTGGCATTTAGAACCTTGTCCGGTAAACCGGGTAACTTACCCTCAGTGACCGGAGCCAGTTGTGAGACCATTTTAGGAGCAGTCTATCCTGTATCGTCACGATGATGGTGCTAAGCTGCCATAGAGTACGGTGGCTTATTCACGCAATAAGGACGGCAAAATGAAATATTTATTGGGCGCGACAACGCTATTGGGTGCAGTAGCCGTTTTGATACTGGCAGGGTGCAGTGTGGTGCAACCGAAGAGCGAAACTTTGCATTACCAATGTGGCACCACCCAACTGCAAGTGATGCAGGACAATAAGCAAGATAAAGTCAGTTTGGTGTTAGATGGTAAACAACTGGTCTTGCCACAAGTACGCGCGGCGTCGGGGGCCAAATACAGTGATGGCCGCTATACTTTTTGGTCAAAAGGGAATACGGCTTTTGTTGAGCGTGACGAAAAAATTATTATCAATGACTGTATGTTGATAAAATAAATACTTTGATCAAGTAATCAGGCTGTTGCTGGCTCAGGGTGATTGTGATTCTGCTGCTGCAAGGGCAGAATGATAATCACTGCTTTCCTGTACATGACCGAGCTTACATGACTGACAAGAATGAATTTGATGTGGCTGACTTGCGCCGTGAATATATTCGTGGCGGTCTCCGCCGTAGCGATTTAACTGAAAATCCATTGGAGTTGTTTGAGCATTGGCTCAAACAGGCCTGTGATGCGCGCTTGCCTGATCCAACAGCCATGTGTGTGGCAACTGTTGATGCCAACGGCCAGCCCTATCAGCGCATTGTGTTGCTAAAGCATTATGATGATCAAGGCTTGGTGTTCTATACCAATTTAGGCAGTCGCAAAGCGCAGCAATTGGCTGAAAATCCGCATATCAGCTTATTATTTCCTTGGCATATGCTCGACCGACAAGTCATTTTCCTTGGTAAAGCAGAACGCCTTTCCACCCTCGAAGTGCTGAAATATTTCCGTTCTCGTCCGAAAGATAGCCAGATTGGTGCTTGGGTATCCCAGCAATCCTCACGAATTTCAGCCCGAGGGGTGCTGGAAAGTAAATTTCTCGAGCTCAAGCAAAAATTCCAACAAGGTGATGTGCCGCTGCCCAGTTTTTGGGGTGGCTTCCGCGTTAAATTCGACTCTGTCGAGTTCTGGCAAGGAGGCGAACACCGGTTGCATGACCGTTTTATCTATCAACGAGATGCAAATGCATGGGAAATTGACCGTTTAGCACCCTGAGAGTGATGAAATCCTAGCGCTTGTGCTGCGAGCGCTTTATTCTATACCCTTCCTTGAATACCCTTCGTAAAAGACAAATTTTTGTAAAAAACAATGGAGTCGTTGATGACCAGCAGCAACCTGATTAAACAATTGCAAGAGCGGGGCCTCGTTGCCCAGGTTACGGATGAAAACGCGTTAGCAGAGAGACTGGCGCAAGGGCCAATTTCACTGTATTGCGGGTTCGATCCGACCGCAGACAGCTTGCATTTGGGTCATCTGGTTCCGTTGTTATGCTTAAAGCGTTTCCAACTGGCAGGACACCGCCCGGTCGCTTTAGTCGGTGGTGCTACCGGTATGATAGGTGACCCCAGCTTCAAAGCTAGCGAACGTAAACTGAATACTGAAGATACGGTGAATGAGTGGGTGGAGAAAATTCGCCGACAAGTGTCGCCATTCCTGGATTTTAATTGTGGTGAAAACAGCGCTATTGCAGCGAACAATTACGATTGGTTCGGCGGCATGAATGTGCTGACTTTCCTGCGCGATATCGGCAAACACTTCTCGGTTAATCAGATGATTAATAAAGAAGCCGTCAAACAGCGCTTGAATCGCGACGACAGTGGTATCTCATTTACTGAGTTTTCCTACAACTTGCTGCAAGCCTATGATTTTGCTTGTCTGAATAAAGCACACGGGGTGGCGCTGCAAATTGGCGGCTCTGACCAATGGGGTAACATTACCTCGGGGATTGATTTGACTCGCCGCCTTCACCAGCAGCAGGTTTATGGGTTGACCGTCCCATTGATCACCAAAGCAGATGGCACCAAGTTCGGTAAAACGGAAGGTGGTGCAGTATGGCTTGATCCGAAGAAAACCAGCCCTTACAAATTCTACCAATTCTGGATCAATACCGCAGATGCTGATGTTTATCGCTTCCTGAAATTCTTTACTTTCATGAGTTTGGCAGAGATTAACGCACTGGAAGAAGAAGATAAAAACAGCGGTAAAGCACCGCGTGCTCAGTACGTGTTGGCCGAAAATGTCACGGGTATGGTGCATGGCGAAGAGGGGCTGGCGGCAGCTAAACGTATCACCGCCAGCTTGTTCTCCGGTGATTTAAACCAGATGACAGAAGCTGACTTTGCTCAGTTGGCGCAAGATGGTATGCCGACCATTGAACTGACCCGTGATGCAGATTTGCAGCAAGCGTTGGTCAATGCGGAGTTGGTGCCTTCCCGTGGTCAAGCTCGTACCATGATTAGCTCTAATGCTGTGGCTATCAATGGTGAGAAGTTATCCGATCCGGAATACATTTTCACGGATGCTGATCGTCTCTTTGGGCGCTACACCTTATTGCGCCGTGGCAAAAAACATTATTGCCTGATTAGCTGGCTGTAAGAGTAAAAGAAAATAAGGGGCAAGTTTGCCCCTTATTTTTTTGCTGATGGTTTATTCACTTTAGGCCGTACCAATGAAAAATATACTTTCAATTCAGTCCCATGTTGTTTTTGGCCATGCTGGTAATAGTGCGGCTGAGTTTCCTATGCGCCGGATGGGTGTTAATGTCTGGCCGCTGAATACTGTCCAATTTTCGAATCATACTCAATATGGTCACTGGACGGGATGTGTCATGCCAGCCAGCCATCTGACTGAAATTGTTCAAGGTATTGCCGATATTGGCAGACTGAAAGAGTGTGATGCTGTATTGAGTGGTTATATAGGTTCACCGGAACAAGGCGGCCATATTTTGGCGGCCGTCGCGCGCGTCAAACAGGCCAACCCTAATGCCTGGTATTTTTGTGACCCGGTCATGGGGCACCCTGAAAAAGGCTGTATCGTTGCGCCGGGTGTGGCAGAGTTTTTCTGCAAAGAAGCATTACCCGCCAGTGACATTATTGCGCCTAATCTGCTCGAATTGGAGCAACTCAGTGGTGTGCGAGTCGAAAATGTTGAACAAGCCGTCAAGGTTGCTCGTGACCTTTGTGCTAAAGGGCCGAGAGTTGTTTTAGTCAAGCACTTGAGCCGCGCCGGTTATCATCTGGACTGTTTTGAAATGTTATTAGTGACCGCTGACGATGCCTGGCACATTAGCCGCCCGCTGGTGGATTTTGGTGCACGCCAGCCCGTGGGTGTGGGGGATTTGACGAGTGGATTATTGCTGGTCAATCTGCTCAAAGGCGAACCCTTGGATAAAGCGCTCGAGCATGTGACTGCCGCCGTCTATGAAGTAATGCTGAAAACTCAGGAGATGGGGGAGTATGAACTTCAGGTGGTTGCAGCGCAGGATGCCATTGTGCATCCTGGCCACCAATTCAGTGCGACGAAATTATAGTTTGCTGCACAGTGCCCCTTAATCTGGGGCACTCTAATCAATCTAATGACTGACTTCTTTATATCTTCTCTGCTGCCAAGGCTTCTTTTACTGCCGGGCGCTCAGCAACGCGCGCCATATATTTGTCTAAATGGCTGCGCTGTTTAATTTCAAGCTTCAGGGCATTTGCCCAACGAGTTACCGTAAATAGATAGGCGTCGGCCACACTGAATTTTGAGCCTAACAGATAATCATGTTTTGCTAATTCGCTATCGACGTAGCTGAATTGTTTATCCAGCCGTTCACGAGCAATCGCTTTATATTCATCAGGCGTTTTCGGGTTAAACAGCGGGCTGAAACCTTTATGTAATTCAGTCGCCACGAAATTTAACCACTCAATGGCGTGATAGCGAGAAAGTGTACCTGATGGCGCAATGAGCTGACGATCGGGCACTTTATCTGCCAGATATTGCACGATAGCCACACCTTCAGTGAGTAGGCTTCCGTCATCCAGTAACAGAGCGGGGACTTGTCCTTTTGGATTAATGCGCAAATAGTCTTCACCCGTTTCAGTTTTTTTAGTCGCCAGATCGACGCTTTCAATACTGAAGTCTAACCCCGCTTCACGTAATACAATATGGGGGGACAAAGAGCAGGCACCGGGTTTATAGAACAATTTCATCACAAACTCCTTAATAGAGCACTGAAAGAAAAAAGCTTCCTTAATCCTAAAACAGGCACGAAAATAATGCAGCTAAAGCAATGTAATATAATTATGCAGAAAGTAAGAAGTTGACCTACAGCAGTGAATTTCCGCCACTGTAGGTCATCCATGACAGTTATTTCCTGTCAGTGGAAGTTGTTACCGTGGTGGACGTGTGCTGATAGAGGCAGACCAGCTAAAGGTGGTGGTGCTTGGTGCTGTTTTTTTGGTTTTTCTTTCTACGCGGGTTGACTTGGCTATTTGTTCTCGGGCGTTCATGATTCTTTCTATTGCTTCATCTTTCACTTTATTTTGTTCTGAGTTGGTTAATGCCCTACCTAAATTTATCCTGGCTTTATCGAGTTGCGTTTTGACATCGCGTTGCTCACTTTCGGTCATTTCTTTTAATGTCAGCTTTTTCATTTTTTTTGCCTTGTTTGCATCAGTCTCACACAGTGTACAACCTTATTCTGTGCGGGGATGTAAGAGATTGCGATCTGGGCGACATTAATCACGATAAAAGCCTGTTAGTGACGGCAAATAGCCCATTAAAGGCCCGCCCTCCGAGATATGACCCAGAGAACGGATGCAGTAATATGTGACAGTGTCACAATAATCCGTTATTACAGTGACAATAATCGCGAACCATAACCCCACAGTAAGACGGTTAGACCCAGAAGTAACTCTAACACCAACACCCCGATGGCAAAGGTCGAGCCGGAGAAAATAAAACCTTCTTGCCGATCAATGTTTAGGAAAGTGGGGATCCCTAGATACATCAGATAACCGGCATAACAAAGTGCAATCACCCCGACCAATAAGCACAACCAAATAATTGGGTAGAGCGCAACCACACCCGCCAAAAACATCGGTGTGGCAGCATAACCAGCGAACAGAGTACAATTTTGCCAACTCGGGCGGCTTTCATAACGGCGGGCCATCCAGTAAATAACTCGGCCCATCAATACTACGGCGGCCAGAATCAGCACATAGAAAATCACAGCAGAATAGAGCGCGGTGAGGGGTGTCAGCTTTATGGTCTGGCCGTCACCAAAGCTCCAACCGACTTGCGTGGTGCCGATAAATGCGCAAATCACCGGGATAGCCGCCATCAGGAGAATGTGATGAGCATACATGTGGCGTATGCTTTCACCCTCACGTTTGATTTGCTGTAATTCCTGACCGGGATGGGTCATTAGTCCCCAAACATGGTTGATCATAAATCACCTCATTATCACTGACTACAGTAAGCTTCTCGGGGTTAATGCACCTCGAATGCTTTAAAGTATAGTTTATTTTTTGTACAAAATAGAGGCGTTATTCATATTGGCTGTAGGTGATAACGGAGACATAAATTGAGTAAATGTTTAAGATTAAACCGTGACATTAATTAATACGTTAATCACCGGAGCACAGTATGGGTATTCAGGGAAATGATAGTCGTATCGACAATATTGAGTTTGCCGTCAGTGATATTGCCCGTTCGAAAGATTTCTATGGCAAGATTTTCAACTGGCAGTTTACGGATTACGGGCCGAACTACTGCGAATTTACTGATGGTCGATTGGCCGGGGGGTTTACTTTGGGCGAGGTTAAGCCCAATGGTGGGCCACTTATTATTCTGTATGCTGATAATTTGGAATCAACACAAAAACGTCTGGAAGAGGCGGGTGCCGAAATTGTGGTACCGGTTTTTGCTTTCCCCGGCGGGCGGCGTTTCCACTTTACCGATCCAGACGGATATCAGTTGGCCGTCTGGTCAACTAACTGATATTGATTGATATTAAGCAAAAAAAAAGCGCCCCCGCGGGAGCGCTGTTTGCTAGCCAGATAATTAAACGGCGGCGGCAGATGGCGCTTCGTCACTCGGCGCCAATGTCATGCGATACAGTTTTGGTGCAGTTAACATCATCAGAACCGCGATGATGGCGGTCACAATACCAATCTGCATAAACACGTGGCTATAGATAGCCAGTGATGCATGGGCATCAGTGATATCACTGGGCACTGCGGTCAATGCGGCCACTTTACCGGCGATCATCGCCGCTGCAGCGGTAGTCAGGAACCATGACCCCATGATGAAGCCCATGAGGCGCTGCGGCACTAACTGCGCCACCATTGCCAGACCCAGGCCAGAAATCATCAGTTCACCAATACTCTGCAATGCATAGCTGAGTATCAGCCAATTGACAGAGACTATACCGTGTTCATTAGCAAGGCTTGCTCCCCACGGCAGTACCAGGAAAGCGGCGGAGCAGAGCACCATACCGAAAGCAAATTTGTGCGGCATTGGCAGGCTATCGCCCATCTTATTATAGATTGCGGCCAGTATTGGGCTGGCAACCATAATCCAGAACGGGTTCAAAGCCTGAAATTGTTCCGGCTCGAAGTTAATACCCAAGATGCTGTGTTCAACGTTATGAATAGCGAAGAAATTCAGCGATGTTGGCATTTGGCTGTACAACACAAAGAACACCACCGCTTCCAACATCAATAGGAATGCGACAATCATTCTACGGCGTGCGGTGCCGTGCAGTGAAAATGTCTCTTTGGCAAAAATACAGATGATGCCGGCAGACACCAGCGCCAGCGCCCAACGGGCAACTACCTGGTTATGCAATAGCCAGCTCGACAGGGCAATCAGCGCCACGACGCCAACCAATACCATCAACAGCTTTTTAAACTGCAACGGCGCGAAGTCAGGCTTAGAACCTTGATTTTTCACCCATTTACGGCAGAACCAGAAGTTTACCAGAGTGATCAGCATCCCAATAACACTCAGTGAAAATGCAACGCTCCAGCCATATCTCACCGCCAACCATGGGGTTGCCATCATAGAGAAGAATGAACCTATATTGATGGACATATAGTACATGGTGAATGCACCGTCCAAACGCGGGTCGTCTTTGTTATAGCAGGTTGACAGCAGGGAGGATGGGTTGGCTTTGAACAAACCATTACCAACGGCAATAGTTGCCATGCCCAGATAAACCCAGAAAATATCATGGCCCGAATAAGCTATCATGGAATAACCTACTGCCAACACCAGCGCACCCAGCACGATGACACGTTTCGCACCAAGAACTTTATCCCCTAACCAGCCACCAATGGCGACAAAGCCGTAGACCAGGGCGCTGAAGGAGGAAAATAAGGTGATTGAATCGGCTTCGCTCATTCCGAGCATTTTCACCAGATAAACGGCCATGATCCCTTGCAGGCCGTAATAACCAAAACGCTCCCAAAGTTCTATAGAGAAGATCAGGTAAAACGCTTTCGGTTGCTTGAAAGCATTCAAACTGATTTCGGGTTGACTGCCGTTTGGCGGTTGTTGATTACTGTTTGCTGTTGACACGGAAACCCCTGTTTTTACTCCCTGACAGATATATAAATGACAGGAAAGACAAAAGTGAATGCGCGAGATGGCATCCTTTTGCGTTGTTATAAGATATTTATCGGCGGTTAATGTTCACTATCTTTGTCGACGAGACAAGGCCTTTGTAATGTTCTGTTACATATATCTCTGTCAGTGCGATGCAGCTATGTTGCAAATGTTATGCAGTATTAACGTTTATGTTTTCGCTGTTTGACGCTTTTTTGTTTTGATTAAAAGCTGAACTGATTTTAATTAGGCGTATATTCTGCTATTTGGCTTTTTTGTGGTTCATATCGTTGCAGGTATGTGAATAACCAAACCAATATTGCGCTTACAATGAAAAGTCTGAAATTATCCAAAATAAGCTCAAGTGTTAATCAGTCGAGTATCTAAGGTGAGAAGTAAACTGAGTGCTGGATCCCACAGTTATGTAAATTTTTGGTTTAAAAAACGGCGGTGCGGCAAAACATCTGATGGAAGCACAATGATATACTGCATCGAATCGTGAAAATTTGAGATTCAGTATGGATATCAAACAGCTTATTTATCTGTGTAATTTGGAACGCGAGCGGCATTTTGGTCGTGCAGCGGAAGCCAGCTTTGTCAGCCAGCCGACCTTGTCGATGCGTTTGAAAAATCTGGAGCGCGAGCTGGGTGTCCCCCTTATAAACCGTGGCAATAATTTTGAAGGATTTACTGCGGAAGGTGAGCGAGTTTTAGCATGGGCGAGAGAAATAGTCTCTGTCTATCAAGGGCTAAAGCTGGAGGTGGAATCACTTAAATATGGTCTGAATGGCACACTGCGGATTGGCGTGGTGCCACAATGCAGTATTTCATTGGCGCAATTGCTGAAAAGCGCCAGTGAGCGCTACCCTCATCTGGACTATCGGGTCTCAGTGTTAAGTGCTGATCAACTGCTGGAAGCCCTGACGGGGCACTCGGTTGATGTTGGGATCGGTTTTTTCGAACTGAGCACTTTGAATGAACTGCATTTTCAAGGGCAACCGCTCATCGATAGCGGGGTTGACCTGCTATTCCACCCGGAACATTTCCCTGAATTGATCGGTACCGAGCCACTAACACTTTCCCAGGTGGCCGCATTGCCACTTTGTCTGGCGGAACCGAGCCGCTATTTCCGCCGGTATTTGGATAATAATTTTCGCGATGCAGAGCTGTCATTACATATTCGGTTGGAAAGCACCTCTATCTTGCAATTGCTACAAGGGGTTTTTGTTGGCCTGGGTTGTGGTCTGTTCCCGCAGGGCAGTTTGCTGGAGGCCATGTCCCCGGCGTTACAGCGCAGGCCGGTAGATATCCCTCCGATGAGGCGGCATGCAGCGGTGGTGGTGGCTGAACCAGGGCGGGTGACACCGCTGGCTCAGCATTTCTTTGACGTCGCCCAGCAATGGCTAATGACCCACGGAGCATAAAGGTGGGAGGGGGGCGTGAATCAAACTGTTTGCCCCAAAGTGTGGCGCAGGCGGTTGGTCCAGCCCGCCGAGGCAATACAGAAAATAATACTGAGCAACTGCTTGTCACTGAGACCCAAGGCCAGCAACGGGCTAATATGCGGGTGGCTAAAGCGCTCTGGGGCGCGGGTCAGTTCGGCCGTAACAGAGATAAGCTGCTGAGTTATTGGCTTATTGGGGGGGGCGGTTAAAGCCGTCTCTTTCAAAGCACTGTCAATTCCGGTTTGTAGCGCGGCTAATAATAGAGTGTTTCCGGTCAGTTGTTGCAAATTATGCTGATGGCTGGCTTGGCAGTAGCGGCTGCCGTTGATTCGGGCGCTCACCAGGGAGACTAGCTGTTGCCAGTCAGATGGCACTCGCTCATGGCTATCCAGTTGCGCAGTAATCGCGCTATAGGCTGATAAGCTCTCTTGATGGTACGCGAGTAACGTATTAAGTGTGACCTCAATATTCACCGGTGACTCTTCTGTTGCAATAAATTCATTTTCCGCCAGTGAGGGCAGCCAACCTTGCCATTGTGGTTGATTTTCGGGTAACAGGATTGATGCGGCATCTTCCATTCGTGGGAAGCCGGGCAGCATGACGGTCGGATAACCCGCTTGAGCAGAAAAGCCGGCGACCACTCTGGCTTGGAAGCCGATAAAGCCGATTATCTGCGATAAAACAATAATGTCTGCATTCGTCAGTCCCACCTCAGCCAATTGCTGTAGCGCATGTCGATCAATCAAGGTCGGCTGGCTGGCGAGTTGGCGTGCATATTGGGTGATTTGTGTGAGCCGTATATTACTTTCCCGCGAGGCATCCGGGCTGGAAAGGGGGGTGAGGCGGGCGGCATAGTGACTGCATAATCGTTGCACCCCGGTAACCTGCGCGACAGTCAAGGCGCTACTTAACCGGTCATACAGAGAAAATGTATTTTCGTGGTCTAACTCAACAATTGGAGGGAAAAGCGCCTGATACATGGCATCTGAGGCAGATAAAATCGCGGCATGATGTTGTAAGATATCGCCTAAAGGGGTAGGAATATCATTGGCTAAGCCAAGCAGGAAGACACCTTGTTCAATGAGGTTTTCGCCATGATAGGGATTGCTGATGTTACCGCTATTCGCCGTGTCATTTTCATCGGCAATTTGTGCTGTAAGAGCCCGACCACTGCGCTGAGTTTCATGATACCAATGAGCATTATCTTGCCGTCTAAATTGCACCATAGTGACCTCCGTTAGGGGCAGCAACGCGCCAAAGTTAAAGGTAAATGTGGGTGACACGCCGCAGCCCCCTGTGACGGGTGCGGATGAATAATGAACAGGGCGAGTCGCGGGGTATCTGGCTGGGTGCTATGCAAGGTAGGAGGATTCAACATCGGCGAAATATCCTGTTGTTTTATGGAATGAACACAGTGGATATCATTGCCGATTGGGTTTGCGAGATAAAATAACGTTAAACCATAATCAATAACTAAAAGTAATAATATATTATTATATATAACAAAAATGTTATTACGTTAGCCAGTAACCGGGTAAAGGCGCTTGGCTGCATAAAAAAACCGCGATCAGGGATCGCGGCGACACGTTGTTATGATCAAAACAAAGATGAGTGACAACGTCACATTATCCAAGATTAATTAGAAATTGGCGCTATCCCGCCGCCAGGCATCTGCGGTGAGTGCTTCACCAAAATGACTGGAAATCAATCGCTTGGTTAGGTCGTGCAAGGGGGCTGCCAGCACTTCCGCGGTACTGCCGCGCTCCACCACCGCCCCTTCATGCATCACAATCACCTGGTCACTGATATGTTTCATCATGCCCAAATGCTGGGTGACATAAATATAGGATATGCCGTGTTTCTCCTGTAATTCCAGCATCAGATTAATAATCTGCGAGCGCATGGACATATCCAGCGAAGCCAAAGCTTCATCGGCAACAATCACTTTCGGTTGCAAAATCAAGGCCCGCGCCAGCGCAATACGCTGCTTTTGGCCGGAAGCCAACATATGAGGGTAGTAATTAGCGTGATCCGGCAATAGCCCCACTTGGCGTAATGTCTGATAGATGCGCTGTTCGCGTGCGGGGGCATCTAAATCAGTGTTCAGTTTGAGTGGTGCATCCAGCAGTTGGCCGATACGCTGACGGGGGTTCAGTGAGGTGCTGGGGTCTTGGAAAATCATCCGAATACGTTGGCTGCGATAAGCATAATCGCCATACACCAGACGATGGTCATCAATCAGTAGTTCACCGTCAGTCGGCTCAATCATGCCCGACAGCATTTTCGCCAAGGTGGATTTACCCGAGCCATTCTCACCAATGACCGCCAGTGTTTGCCCCTCGCGCAAGGTAAAACTGACCGATTTAACCGCCTCGACATGTTGACGGCGAAACAACCCGGTGCGATAGCGGAAGGTCTTGCTCAGATTTCGGACTTCAAGCAGTGTCTCGGCCATTATTGCTCCTCCAGATTTAAGGGGAAGTGGCAGGCAAAGGCATGATTTTTCACCAATCGCAAGCGTGGTGTTTCAATGCAGGTTTTCTGTGCATAGGGGCAGCGTGGCCCCAGACGGCAGCCAATCGGTAAATGTTCCAATGACGGAATGGCTCCCGGTAAGGTATTTAGCCGACTTTTATGTGGCAGCGCGCGGCCAAAGTCGGGCATTGCACGGATCAGCGCTTGAGTATAAGGATGGTGCGGGGCCGCCAGCAGATCTTCGCAAACCGCACTCTCTACGGTTTGCCCGCAATACAGCACGTTAATCCGGTTGGCCCATTTGCTCATCATCTGCAAATCATGGCTGATCAGCAAAATGGTGGTGTTATTATTTTGATTCAGCCGCGCCAGCAGGCGGAAAATTTGCGCTTGAGTGGTGGGTTCCATCGCATTGGTGGGTTCATCGGCAATCAGTAACCGCGGTTGATTGGCCAGCGCGATAGCAATCATCACCTTTTGGCATTCGCCTTCCGTTAACTCATAGGGGTAACTGCGCATAATATCTTTATGGTCTTTAATCCCCACTCGGTGCAGCAGCTCGATGGCCCGACGCTTGCGCCAATGAAATCGCTGCCACCAACGGCCTTTGTACGTCCAACCGGGGATAGCTTGTACCAATTGCTGACCAATACTCTCAGATG
The DNA here is from genome assembly GCF_900460525.1 of Yersinia kristensenii. Lineage (NCBI taxonomy): Bacteria > Pseudomonadati > Pseudomonadota > Gammaproteobacteria > Enterobacterales > Yersiniaceae > Yersinia > Yersinia kristensenii. The sequence continues at coordinate 3,694,704 of NZ_UHIY01000001.1, read as the reverse complement.
GATCCAGACAGGATTGCGGCTCCTGAAAAATCATCGAAATATTATGGCCGATCACCTTACGGCGCTCACGTGGAGTCAGTTGCAATAAATCGATGTCATCAAAACGAAAGCGGTCAGCGGTGATGCGCCAATTGTCTTTACTCACTCCGCAGATAGCTTTAGCAATCAAACTCTTGCCCGAACCAGACTCACCGACCAGCCCACGAACCTCCCCCTCAGTCAGAGTAATACTGATGCGGTCAACCGCTTTCACCATCCCCTCAGCGGTCATAAACTCAATAGTGAGGTTGCGAATATCCAGTAACGGCATTATTCCACCCCCGCATTAATCGCCCGGCGCATACCATCACCTAATAGGTTAACCAACAACACACTGACCAAAATTGCTCCGCCGGGCAGCATGACAGTCCACGGGGCGACATAGACTAAATCCAGTGAATCCCCGAGCATTGCGCCCCATTCCGGCGAGGGTAATTGTGCGCCCAAATCGAGAAAGCCCAATGCGGCAATATCCAAAATCGCCATCGATAACGCCCGCGTAAATTCAGTAACTAACACTGCTGCAATATTCGGAAAAATAGCATAGGCCAATATATGCGGGGTGGAAGCGCCGTCCAGACGCGCGGCGATCACATATTCTTTATCCAATTCATCGTGCACGGCGCTATAAATGGTGCGCACCATACGGGGTAACAATGCCAACCACACGGCGAACATTGCGTGTTCTAAACTGGGGCCGACAAAGGCCACCACAATGATGGCCAGCAGCAGTGAGGGAATAGAGAGCAATGTATCCAGCACGTGATTAAGAATGGCCGAACGAAAACCATGGGTGATACCTGCAAAAACGCCCAGCACCACACCACACAGGGCTGCCGCCACGGTCACCAGCAGCGCGGAGCCATAAGTCGATGCGGTGCCCGCCAATAAGCGGCTTAAAATATCGCGCCCTAAGTCATCGGTGCCCAGAAAGAAAGAGACATTGCCGTAACGTGACCAAGAAGGCGGTAGTAATTGGTAGCCCAAAAACTGTTGGTCGAGGGCGTAAGGGGCCAAAGTGCTACCCAACAGACACAGGGCTAACAACCCCAGAACACCGTAAAACCCCACCATCGCCAGGCCATCAGCATAGAAAAGCCGCCAGGTATACAGCAGCGGGCTGGGCATTTTCTTCTCGCGGTAGACATTATCGAAGGGCATACCATTCCTTATGCTTTAACGGCGTCATCATTGCGCCCAGAATATCCGACAGTACGTTAATCACGATAACCAGCGAACCAACCACCATCACGCCAGCGGAAATAGCGGCGTAATCTTGTTGACGAATGGCGTTGATCAGCCAGCGGCCTAGCCCCGGCCAGTTAAAAACCACTTCCGTTATCATCGCCAATGTCAGCATGGTTGAGAACTGCAAACCCAACTTTGGAATGATGGGCGGCAATGCATTATGTAGCACATGGCGGCGAATAATGGTGAATCTGGATAAGCCCCGAGTGGCCGCCGCCTTAATATAGTTTTGCCCGATAACATCATCGGTGCTGGTGCGCATTAAGCGGATAACTTCTGTGGTGGGGGCCACGGCTAAAGCCGTGATGGGCAAAATCATGTGCTCAAGCGCGCTGAGCATCATCTCTTTACGATAGGGCGAGGTTGATAACCACGCATCAACCAGGGCCAGCCCGGTGACGGGTTTGACTTGATACAACAGATCAAAACGTCCGGAGACCGGCAGCCAACCCAAATGCAGTGAAAAGAACAGCATCAATAACAGCGCCAGCCAAAACACCGGAATGGAGAAGCCGAGCAGCGCAATCGAGCTGATGGCGATATCAGCAAATTTGCCGCGCATCACACCCGCAATAATCCCCAGCGGAATGCCGACAAACAGGGCCAATGTAAAGGCCAGAACACAGAGTTCCATGGTGGCAGGGAAAGCTTCGCGCAATTGCTCACTGATGGGCTGACCATTAATGCTGGAAACGCCGAAATCCCATTGAAGTAAGCTGCTGAAATAGAACTGGTAGGCATCCAAGAGCGATGCGCCGCTTAACGGGCCGTGAGGGGTAAAATAGCTCAGGCTAAAACTGACCAATGACAACATAAACAGCGTTATCACCAGCAGCAATACGCGCCGTAACGTGAAGATTATCATGGCTTTTTACCCTCATCGGTCTTGCTTTCGCGAAACACACCGGCAAAAGAAGAATTACCAAACGGGCTTAACACTAAACCTTTAATATCATATCGATATGCTTGCAACCGTAAGGATGAAGCCAAGGGCAGTAGCGGCAGTTGTTGCTCCAGAATACGTTGAGCCTGCTGATAATATTCAATACGCTCCGATAATTGCTGGGAACGTAAGGCTTTTTGTAGCAACGCATCAAACTCTGGATCACACCAGTGAGCATAGTTTGTTTGCGAACGAATTGCTGCACAGCTTAATAATGGGCGGAAGAAACTGTCGGGGTCATTGCTGTCGGTTGACCAGCCAGAGAGTGTCAGGTCGTGGTTCATCTCCATCAGGCGAGCTTCCTGGAAGCGCCCTTCAACTGGCACGATATTCACTGTAATCCCGACTTGCGCTAAATCGGCCTGTATCAACTCGGCTGTTTTTAAGGGGCTGGGGTTATAAGACTGCGAGGCGGTCGGCACCCATAAGTTGAGTTGCAGTTTAGTCAGACCCAGTTCTTTGAGGATTTCTTTGGCTTTTTCCGGATTATATTCAGTTACTTGGGCCTGATTGTCATAAGCCCATGATGCCCGAGGTAAAATAGACGCCGCTGTCTCCGCTGTACCGTAATAGATTGATTGCATCAATCGTTGGTTATTAATTGATAAAGCAATGGCTTGTCGGACACGTTGGTCATTCAGTGGCGGTTTGCGAGTATTAAAGGCCAAATAGGCCACGTTCATCCCTGGGCGCAGTGTCAGCCGCAGGCGGGGGTCATCACGTAAAATAGATAACTGGCTCGCAGCCGGATAGGCTAATACATCACACTCACCGGTCAATAATTTGGATAAACGGCCCGTTCCCCCTGCACCCAAGTCAATGACGACCTGCGGCATACGTGGCAAACCTTTCCAATAGTCACTGTTACGGAATAAGCGGATATATTGCCCAGACCGATATTCATTGAGTAAAAAGGGGCCGGTGCCCACTGGCTCGCGATCGATTTGTTCTTGTCGGCCCTTTTGGGCTAATACATCGGCATATTCAGCAGAAAGTACCGGCGCATAGTGGGTCGCCAAATGCCAAAGAAAGGAGGCATCGGGGGCTTTTAGTTTAAATTCAACCGTATAGTCATCAAGTTTTTTGACACTTTGTACCGCGTCAGCAAATTGCAGGCTATCAAAGTAGGGATATTCGCCGCCGTTGACATCATGATAAGGATGCTGTGGGTCAAATACTCGCTGAAAACTGAATACGACGTCATCAGCATTCATTTTTCGCGTGGGAGTAAACCAATCAGTGGTCTGGAAAGGAACATCTTTACGCAAATGAAAACGGTAGGTCGCGCCGTTATCCAGCACTTGCCAGCTTTCTGCCAATTCAGGTATCAAGCGGTAAGTGTAAGGATCGACGTCCAGCAAGCGGTCATAAAGCTGTGCCGCCAAGGTATCGATAGTTAATCCGCTACTGGCCATTTGTGGGTTGAAAGTATTCAGAATCCCACTGACACAATAGACAAAGCCACGCTGGCGGATATCCGGCAGTGGTTGAGTAGGGGCGGCGGCCGGGGTAGATTGCGCCAGTACTGGGGCCGTAAGGCAAGCCAGGGACAGCATCCCAATCGACAGCATCCAAATAAATAAAGCACGCATAAACGCTTCGCAGTCAGTAAGCAATACTTCTAGTGTACCGTAATCTGACACTCCCCCCAATCCATTGAGCAAAACAACTGCGCCGTCTGCTGTTTGTTACAGCAATAAACAGTAAATGATTGTTTATTCATTGGGAAATCACAGATGTCCATCGTTAGGCGGAGAAGTATTTCATTTTGTGGTCGTTTATAATCTCATCATAATCAGTATGGTAATGAGAAAAATTCTCAACAAAGTGTTTGCAACTGCTATTGATAACCATTATCATTGCTTTGCTCTTCGGGATAACGCCTAAAGTTTCAGGCTTTTGACAGAAAAGCACGACATTGCTCACATTGCTTCCAGTGTTTTTTAAGCCAGCTCGGGTGCTGGCTTTTTTTTTGCCTGCGATTAATTCATTTATAAAATATGAAATCAGATGATACTTCTTAATTAGATATGGATTCTGTGCATGTATTAAGGCGTTTTATTGTATAGACCATGGATGTTTTCAGATATATTTATATTTTCTCCTGACTTCAATTAAGCATTGATATTATTCATGAGAGGTTAGTGATGATATTAATCAAAACAATTTTATTATATTTTATCAGTATCTTATTGACTTATAAATGTGAGGCGAAACCCCCCGATATTGTGTGGCGCGTTGATACCCGAAACTATAGTGAAATATTTAATAATGGTTTTTATTCTGCAGGGACGAATGATGACATTATTGAGCATCTTAGTGGCAGAAGTTGTCGTAGTGCCGAAAGTGATTATGGTGACAGTGCTTTTATTTCAACCACATCAAACAGACAATTTGCTTATGAATATGCAGAGCGGGTCCTGCGGCATATGGATGAGCACGGAGAGGCGAATGCCCAAGTCAATATTTATCAGATGAGAGCAACTGATAATATGTATAGTGCCGAGCAGACGCTAGACTTCTTCTTATTACGCTATGGTCATGAGTCGCATAGTGAAGTCCTGCGGATTGCTCGTTTTTCGTCTCATTTATCGGAATGGATAGCTCACCGCAGAATAGAAGCAGATCAAATCGCTACTGTGACGCAATATTATTTATTGCGGGGGAATGTCCAATCTAACGGGCAGTTACCTAACCCGCGTTTCAGACAAACGCGTTCGAGCGCGAGTCATCGCCCCTATGACAGCGCTTACTTTACCAGACCAAACTTACGGTTAGCGCGTATGTGGCTGATGAGAACCGGTATTAGGCCGATGGTCAGTGCCTGTTTTGGTGTAGAGCTGGAGCACACCGAATTCAAACGGGCTCTTGCTTTAGATAATATTAAAACCAAAGAGATGTTTAAACTTATTGTCATTCTTTGAGTCAGGAGTGTATATAATGAAATTTTTGATAAAATTAATATCTTTTTTTCTATTATATTACACGGTTTTGTGTTCGCAGATACTGAACTTAAAAACCAGTGTGAAAAAGATGGCAGCACCATGATATATAACAAGCCAATCCAAGGGTATAATGCCAGCATTATGTGGCACCCATCGGAGTCAACTGATAATGCCTTTAATGCTATTGGTGTGAAAATCGAGGGGAAATGGTATGGCACACTTGCGGAAGAAAGAACCTATGGTAACGCCTCTATGGGGCTATCCAGTTTTGCACAAGCAGCTTACTTAATTGGGCTGCCAGTGAATGTGTGCGTAAAAGATAAATATCTGCGAGGAATGGAGGGCGTCAATTAAATATTCCCCAGGCCGTTCTATTTTCATGGGCCTGGGTTGGATGGTGTAACACTATTATTGTAGGTCATTATCATTCGTTAATATTGTATGTTTTTTTAGCATGCCGCGCAATTGATGGTAAGTTAATCCTAACAGGCTGGCGGCCTTCCGCTGATTAAACCTCGCTTGTTCCAAGGCCTGTTTGAGCAGGTGATATTCGCTGTTATGTAGCCACTGTTTAAGATTAAGGGGCAGGGTAGGTAATTCGTCGGTGGGGGTGCCAGCATCATTGCTCTTAATATTTTCATCTTCTATGCTCTGCCGACGAGCAAAGGGGTCAATGATAATATGATCCAATGCCTCATTATTGTCGCCATGGCGATATACCGAGCGCTCGACCACATTTTTCAGTTCACGGACATTTCCCGGCCAACGATATCCCAGTAATTGCTGTTTAGCTTGAGGCGTAAAACCGGGGAACAGTGGCAAACCTAATTCCCGGCACATCTGAATGGCAAAATGCTCTGCCAATAGCATGATATCTTGTTGGCGCTCACGTAAGGGCGGCAGTTGCACCACATCAAATGCCAGGCGGTCGAGCAAGTCAGCGCGGAATTTCCCGGCGGCGGCGAGCGCGGGCAAGTTATCATTGGTTGCGCACACTAAACGCACATCCACCTGTAAAGGTTGGCTCCCACCCACACGCTCCAGATGACCATATTCAATTACCCTTAATAGTTTTTCCTGTACTAACATAGGCGCAGTGGCCAGTTCATCTAAAAATAGTGTCCCCCCGTCGGCGCGTTCAAAGCGGCCAAGATGACGTTTCTGCGCACCGGTAAACGCCCCCGCTTCATGCCCGAACAACTCTGAATCGAGTAAGTTTTCATTCAGAGCGGCGCAGTTAAGTGAAATGAACGGCCCTTGCCAACGGTCTGATAAATAATGCAAACGATGCGCTATCAGCTCCTTGCCGGTTCCCCGCTCACCAATCACCAATACCGGCTTATTCAGTTTTGCCAGCCCGGAAACTTGCTCCAGCACCTCAACAAAAGAGTTTGCTTCGCCTAACAGGTTTTCTATTTGCTCGCTCATGATGAAATTCGCCAATAGTTGGTTAAAATAATCACTCTACCTTTTATTCTAAAACAATCAAAAATATTTTTTTGTTATTTTTCAACTTATTAACTTTCGCCAAAAGTTGGCACGACTCTTGATATATCACTATCGAGATGATGTGAATCGGCGCAACCAAACGCCAATAAATTAAAAGAGCCAATAAGTTAAAAGAGGATGTAATTATGGGTATTTTTTCTCGTTTTGCCGATATTGTGAATGCCAACATCAATACATTACTGGATAAAGCCGAAGATCCGCAGAAGTTAGTGCGGCTGATGATTCAGGAAATGGAAGATACATTGGTGGAAATTCGCTCAACATCTGCCCGTGCACTGGCGGAGAAAAAACAACTGCTGCGTCGTATTGATCACAGTGAAAGTCAACAACAAGAGTGGCAGGATAAAGCCGAACTGGCTTTGCGCAAAGATAAAGAAGATTTGGCCCGCGCCGCCCTGATTGAAAAGCAAAAAGTGGCGGCGTTGATTGATACGCTGACACGTGAAGTGGCGACCGTTGACGAAACGCTCAACCGGATGAAGCACGAAATCACCGAGCTGGAAAGTAAACTGACTGAAACTCGGGCCAGACAGCAAGCTCTGACATTGCGCCACCAAGCCGCGGCATCTTCTCGCGATGTTCGCCGTCAGTTAGACAGTGGCAAGCTGGATGAGGCGATGGCACGTTTTGAACAGTTTGAGCGCCGTATTGACCATATGGAAGCGGAGGCTGAAACTGTAGGTGTGGGCAAACAAAAATCACTGGAAAGCCAATTTGCTGAACTGAAAGCGGATGACGAAATCAGCAACCAGCTGGCGGCGCTGAAAGCAAAAATGAATTCAGCGGAATAAGTTGGCACTCAAATGCAGCAAAATACTATACCAGGCCGTCGGGAGAAAGGCGGCCTGTCATAACGACAATGCGGATATCCGCGAGCATAAATTTAAGGGGAATGAATGAGTATCCTGTTTCTTGCTATACCGCTGACAATTTTTGTGCTGTTTGTTGCGCCGATTTGGCTATGGCTGCATTACAGCAATCGCCAGCAAAGTGGGGCTCAACTCAGCCATCAGGATATGCAACGGTTATCGCAGTTAACTGACGATGCCCGTCGGATGCGTGAACGCATTCAAGCTTTGGAAGAAATTCTTGATGCACAGCATCCGAACTGGAGGCAATAATGGGCGATATTTTTAAAAACAATGTGTTAAGTAAAAGAAAACTCTATCGCGTGCCAGAAGAGGGCATGGTCAAAGGCGTTTGTGCTGGGTTGGCGCACTATTTTGATATTCCGGTACGATTAATTCGCGTGATGGTGGTGTTGTCGCTGTTCTTTGGCCTGTTTGTTTTCACTATTGCCGCTTATATCGTGCTGACTTTTATGCTGGAACCGGCACCTGCGTCTAGTTTCAGTGCGCATCATGAAACGACACCGCGCCAGCTTCTTGACCAGCTAGAATATGAACTGGGAGCCGGGGAGCAACGCCTGCGCCAGGTCGAACGCTATGTGACCTCCGAAACCTTCGGGGTTCAGAGCCGTTTTCGTCAGTTGTAATGTGACTCATTCAATTCACAGTAAAGCCTGCCGGAGGGCATAAATATGAACAATAACTCTGTCCGTACCCGCGCAGGTGGTGTATTAAGCACACTGCTTAAAATAATGTTTAGTCTCGCGTTGGTCTATGGTCCAGCGGGTGCGGCAGGCTTTATCGTCAAGAATGTTAGCCGTAAACCCTTGCGCTGGTTGTTGCTGATGATGCTGGAACCTATGCTTAAACGTGCTATGGGAGCAGTGGCGGGTCAATTTGCTAAGGAGAAGCATGAAACGACTACAAAATGAGATTACATCATTGGTCAACCGCGGGATGGATAGACATCTGCGGCTGGCTGTAACCGGCCTGAGCCGCAGTGGGAAAACCGCTTTTATCACTTCTTTAGTCAACCAATTACTTCATGTTCACAGCGGCGCACGTTTGCCGCTGTTTTCTGCTGTGCGCGAAGAGCGCCTACTCGGCGTGAAACGGGTGCCGCAGCGAGATCTGGGTATTCAGCGCTTTAGGTATGACGAAGGCCTGGCCTCTTTATATGGTACACCGCCAAATTGGCCGACTCCGACCCGTGGTGTCAGTGAGATTCGTTTGGCGCTGCGTTTTCGTTCCAGTGATTCTCTTTTGCGCCATTTTAAAGAGACCTCGACCTTGTATCTGGAAATTGTCGATTATCCGGGTGAATGGTTGCTGGATTTACCCATGCTGGAACAAGATTATTTAAGTTGGTCGCACCAGATGGCGGGCTTATTACAAGGTTCCCGTGCTGAGTGGGCTAAACCCTGGCTGACGTTGTGTCAGCAGTGTGATCCGCTGGCACCTGCCGATGAAAATCAACTGGCGGCGATTGCTCAGGCTTATACTGATTATCTAATTCGTTGCAAAAATGAAGGGCTACATTTCATTCAGCCAGGGCGCTTTGTGCTGCCGGGTGATATGGCGGGCGCACCTGCATTGCAGTTCTTCCCATGGCCGGATGTGAGTGACCTTGGCGAATCACGTTTGGCCCAGGCCGATAAACACTCCAACTTGGGGATGTTACGCACCCGTTTTAACTATTATTGCAACTCAGTCGTAAAAGGTTTCTACAAAGAGCACTTTGTGCGTTTTGATCGGCAAATTGTGCTGGTGGATTGCTTGCAACCTTTGAATAGCGGGCCGCAGGCGTTTAACGATATGCGCTTGGCTTTGACGCAATTGATGCAGAGTTTCCATTACGGAAAGCGCACATTATTCCGCCGCTTATTCTCTCCGTGTATTGATAAGTTGATGTTTGCCGCCACCAAAGCCGATCATGTGACGGCAGATCAACACGCTAATTTGGTTTCCTTGTTGCAACAATTGGTACAGGAAGCTTGGCAAAATGCGGCATTTGAAGGGATCAGCATGGATTGTGTCGGGCTGGCCTCGGTGCAGGCAACGGAAAGTGGAATTGTTGATCATCAGGGGCAAAAAATTCCCGCATTACGCGGTCATCGACTGGGCGATGGTCTGCCGCTGACGGTCTTCCCCGGTGATGTTCCCGCGCGTTTACCCGGCCCCGCTTTTTGGCAGCAGCAAGGGTTCCATTTTGATGAGTTTCGCCCACAAACCGTACATATTGACAGCCCATTACCTCATATTCGCCTCGACGCAGTAATGGAATTCTTATTGGGAGATAAATTGCGATGAGCGAACCTTTAAAACCACGGATTGATTTCGAGCAGCCGTTGCAACCCATAGATGAGCCCGTATTGAAAGCTGCACAGGCTTTTGACCAACATGCCGCTGAGAATTTCTATCCTGCGGCCCCTGAACTAGACGCAGAAAATGAAGAAGGTCGGGTCGAGGGGCTGGTGAATGCTGCATTGAAACCCAAGCGCAGCTTGTGGCGCAAAATGGTCACGGCGGGGCTGGCACTCTTTGGCGTCAGTGTGATTGCTCAATCAGTGCAATGGGTCAATCAGGCCTGGCAACAGCAGGATTGGATTGCGCTGGGAGCCACTACGGCTGGAGGGCTTATCGTACTGGCGGGGGTTGGCTCGGTGGTGACGGAGTGGCGGCGGTTATATCGCCTACGCCAACGGGCAGAAGAGCGTGATATTGCACGAGAACTTCTGGTGAGTCACGGAATCGGCCAGGGGCGGGTATTTTGTGAAAAGCTGGCGCGTCAGGCGGGGCTGGATCAAGGGCATCCGGCACTTCAGCGCTGGCATGCTTCGCTACATGAAACTCATAATGATCGAGAAGTTGTTGAATTGTATGCCAAACTGGTGCAGCCTTCACTTGATAATCTGGCGCGGGCTGAAATCAGCCGCTATGCTGCTGAGTCGGCATTAATGATTGCCGTCAGCCCGTTGGCATTGGTCGATATGGCATTTATCGCATGGCGAAATATTCGTCTAATTAATCGTATTGCTGCTTTGTATGGTATTGAGTTGGGATATTTCAGCCGCCTGCGTTTGTTCCGTTTGGTGTTGCTCAATATTGCCTTTGCTGGTGCCTCTGAATTAGTGCGAGAGGTCGGCATGGATTGGTTATCGCAAGATTTAGCCGCGCGTTTGTCGGCACGGGCCGCGCAAGGTATTGGGGCGGGGCTGTTAACGGCTCGACTGGGTATTAAAGCGATGGAGTTGTGTCGGCCATTGCCGTGGTTAGGGGATGATAAACCCAAATTGGGGGATTTTCGCCGACAGTTGATCAGCCAGCTGAAAAATACATTACCAAAGAAAGATAAACCGGCTCCGCAATAAATATTATTTCAGCCGTGGGTCAAAGGCAAAAGAGAGTGGTTTAATACTGTTTAAGCAAGCTTGAAAATCTTTATGCCGAGGGTTAAGCAGTAGATTGTTTTCTGACGGCACCAGAGTGGATGGAACCAGTAATGCGAGTGATAACTCCTGTTCCAACCATTCGGTGCCAATATCCATTGTGGTTGCCGGTGCAGGATCGTTGCGCCAGTCAGCAGGCCAATCCTGCGGCTGAAGTAACAGAATATGGTTATCTTCGATTTCAATCTGGAATAACTCGAATTCACCTAGTGTTGAGCTGTCTTGGATATGCACCAATGTTTCCAGCATCGCCAACGACACACTGCTGGCTAAGTAGATGGCGGCATGCCCCTTATGATTCCAGCGGCCACCATAGATTTCGGCGCCATAACCGGTCCAGGTTGACGCCAGATAACGGCGCATCACAATACGGTAGAACTTCATAAGTGTCGGCCTATTGGGTCTTTATTCATAATCTACAGATCCTTATAGTTCACTTTCCTTTTGACCTATTCCTTGCGCCACCCAATTATGAAAATACGCCGTGCTCCAAACGCCCAATTAAATCACAGACTTCCAGTGCACCAGTTTCCGTTTCCAGCAAGGAGTCTGGGCTGCGGTGACCGAGACCTTTAATCGGGGTCGACATCCAGGTGATAGCTTTGCCCTTATCACCGCCAAACAGATCAACTGCAGCATCCATTACCCGGACGAAACGCGCAATTCGCTCACTTTCTTCAGGGGTAAAACGGCCATCATGTGTGCGTCTGCGGGTCAGACTGCGGCTGGGAATGCCCGTGGCCCGCAATATTTCAGCTTTAGGGATAGAAGCCCATAAATGGATGCCGTCAATGACATCAACTGAAAAACCCATTTTGATACTATCGACCAATACAGTGCCGCGGCTGGCGGGCAAACCAATCTCGCGCCATAGCGCCCCAGTTTTGGTCGCAGGGGTGGGGTGATATGCTCTCATGTAACCTCCTCGGTCAATTGGCTACCTATACTATAGCCAGATGGCCGATATAAAGCAAAGTGTCACCTGTTCTTGACGAGGGTGTTGACGCTACTTATCATTATATTATTCTAACTTATTGGTATAAAAAATAATAACTCGCTACATATAGTGGTTATATGGGTTGATCCTCTCATCTTAGTGAGATTAATTGGATAAAAAAAGCAGAGAAAAGCCGACTCCTGTCAACTTTTGCTGACAGACTGCTTCATCAGCAAGGGGGGACAGGGTATTATCATGGGCAGATAATCCGCACCTGCCATATATAAGGGCGATACTGATGCGCTTGGAAGTTTTTTGCGAAGACCGAATCGGTCTCACGAGAGAGTTACTTGATCTCTTGGTTTTACGCGGTATTGATTTACGCGGGATCGAAATTGATCCGATTGGCCGTATTTATCTGAATTTCTCACAACTGGATTTCAGTGTATTTAGTGCATTAATGATGGATATCCGGCGTATTGATGGTGTAACAGATGTCCGCACCGTCTCCTTTATGCCATCAGAACGGGAGCACCGTTCACTGCGCGCACTGCTTGAATCTATGCCAGAGCCGGTATTTTCTATCGATTTAAAAGGCAATCTTGAGTTAGCGAATCCCGCTGCCCGTGATTTGTTTTCCCTCAATGAGGAGAAAATTCGTCATAAAACAGCAGGTAGCCTACTGGGGGGGTATAACTTTGCTCGTTGGTTTGAGGGGGGAGAAACCGCGCCTCATACCGAACGTGTGCTGATCAATAATCAGGATTACCTGTTGGAGATCACCCCGATTCAGCTAGAAGACGAAAATCAGCAGAATCAAACGGTGGGCGCGGTGGTCATGTTAAAATCCACTGCGCGCATGGGGCAACAACTGCAAACTTTATCGGTAAACGATGATACTGAATTTAAACAGATAGTTGCCACCAGCGTTAAAATGCGCCAAGTTCTTGACCAAGCACGTAAATTAGCCATGCTGGACGCGCCGTTACTGTTAGTCGGTGATACCGGTACTGGCAAAGATCTGTTGGCTCGTGCTTGCCATTTACGCAGCCCGCGCGGGAAGATGCCTTTCCTCGGCCTTAACTGCGCTTCTTTACCAGACGATGTGGTAGAAAGTGAACTATTTGGCTATGCCGCTGGGGCTTATCCCAATGCTGTAGAGGGTAAAAAAGGGTTCTTTGAACAGGCAAACGGCGGTTCAGTTCTCTTAGATGAAATTGGCGAAATGTCGCCTCGTATGCAAATCAAACTGTTACGCTTCCTCAATGATGGAACTTTCCGCCGCGTCGGGGAAGAGCATGAGGTGCATGTCGATGTGCGGGTTATCTGTGCCACCCAAAAGAATTTAGTGGAATTAGTGCAACGCGGTGAGTTTCGCGAGGATCTCTATTACCGCCTCAATGTGTTGACCATCACTCTGCCACCGTTGCGTGAGCGACAAGCGGATATCATGCCTCTGACGGCGCTGTTTGTTGCCCGTTTCTCTGATGAGCAAGGTGTACCGCGGCCAAAGTTGGCGCCTGAACTGAGCAGTTTCCTGACAAATTATGGTTGGCCAGGCAATGTACGCCAACTGAAAAATGCTATCTATCGTGCTTTGACGCAATTGGATGGAGCCGAGCTGCGGCCACAGGATATCGTCTTACCGGAGTTTGAAGTTGAAACGGTGCTAGGGGATGAAGTGCTTGATGGTTCGCTCGACGATATTAGCAAACGGTTCGAACGTTCTGTTTTAACTCGCCTTTATCGCAATTACCCGAGCACACGTAAACTTGCCAAACGGCTAGGGGTTTCTCACACCGCGATTGCCAATAAACTACGTGAATACGGTTTAAGTAGTAAACGACCTGCCAGTGATGAAAGCGACGAAGAATAAAGCGTGGCATAAGCAGCTATAAAGACACAGATTGTTATAAAAAACGGCTGTACCCAGATGGGCCAGCCGTTTGTATTATAATTAGATTTTTTTAAAACCAGACTTTATTAAAACTAAAGCAGAAAACGTTACTTCAGTGCTGCCAATGCGGCATCATAGTCTGGTTCAGTGGTGATTTCGTTAACTAACTCACTGTAGATGACCTTGTCTTGACCATCCAGAACCACGACAGCACGTGCGGTCAAACCTGCCAATGGGCCTTCAGTAATCGCTACACCGTAAGCTTGTTTGAAATCGGCACCACGCAAAGTTGACAATGTGGTGACGTTGCTTAGGCCTTCAGCACCGCAAAAACGGGATTGGGCAAATGGTAGGTCGGAGGAGATACAAAGAACAACAGTGTTCTCAAGTTCGCCAGCCAATTGATTGAATTTGCGTACGGATGCGGCACAAACACCGGTATCAATACTTGGAAAGATATTCAGGACTTTACGTTTACCCGCGAAGCTGCTCAGGGCAACATCGGATAAATCTTTCGCGACCAAAGTAAAATCTTTGGCTTTATCGCCGGGTTGCGGCAGTTGACCTGCAACGGTCACTGGATTGCCTTGGAAATGTACTGTCTGTGTCATTATTTGATCCCTTTTACAGATGTGTAACATGACGTTCAGTTTAAGGTAACAATGGCAGCTTGGATATGAGATTTTTGCTAAATAATTCAGATTTTACTGACGTTAGGTTCTAATACTGAATGTCCGTGCCCGAATTTTTCTGAGGAGTCATAATGAGAACCATGCGTTGCTATCCAGAATCCTGGCCTCTCCATTCTGCGTTTGTTATTTCCCGTGGAAGCCGCAATGAAGCAAAAGTTGTGGTTGTCGAGATTGAGGAAGCGGGCATTCGCGCTGTTGGTGAATGTACCCCATACCCACATTATGGAGAAAGTGAATTTTCGGTAATGGCGCAGTTGGCCTTGGTGCTAGGAGCAATCGAACAGGGTGTTTCGCGGGAGACCTTACAACAGCTATTGCCCGCGGGTGCTGCCAGGAATGCGGTAGATTGCGCATTATGGCAGTTAGAATGCTTACAAAGTCAGCAAAGTTTATGGCACATGACTGAAACGGCCCCCATCCTCCATCTCTCTATGGCCCAGACGGTCAGTATTGGTACCCCGGAAGCCATGGCATACAGTGCGAGTGCGTTGGCGAATTTGGGAGCCAACCTGTTGAAAATAAAACTGGATGATCATCTTATTGCTGAGCGTTTGGTGGCCATTCGTAGCGCTGCACCTGACGCGATATTGATTGTGGATGCCAATGAGTCCTGGCGTCCCGAGGGCTTGGCTGCACGTTGCCAATTATTGGCCGATTTAGGTGTGGCCATGCTGGAGCAACCTCTGCCCGCAGGACAGGATGATTCGTTGCAGAATTTTATTCACCCATTGCCTATTTGTGCTGATGAAAGTTGCCATACGCGTGCTGATTTGGCGGGGCTGGTGGGCCGTTATGAGATGGTCAACATTAAGCTGGATAAAAGCGGCGGGTTAACAGAAGCATTGCTGTTAGCCGAACAAGCAAAATCGCTCGGATTTGCCATTATGCTCGGCTGTATGCTGTGCACTTCTCGGGCTATTCGTGCTGCATTGCCCCTAGCCCCAGGTGCTCGTTTTGTTGATCTCGATGGCCCTACATGGCTGCAACGCGATGTCGATGATGGGTTACATTTCTCGACCGGCGCTATCGATCTATCGGCTTAGTCTGCCAGGGTCAGTAAGTCAATCAGCGCCGCCAGATAACACTCACTGGCGGCATCGGCAGAAATGGGTGGCAATTCTGCGGTAATACAGGGTAAGTGAATGTCTGCACACCAACTGCCGAATGACCCCGGCGTGGCGTACCCTACATTGGTGACAAGAGGCAATTCGAAATTCGCCGCTAGCCGCTCACCTAGCGTTGAGCTGTCGGGATCTTCAATGCAGGCCAATGGCTCGTGAAAGGAAACCACCCAGCGCGGGGCCAGTTGGTTTATCAATGCGCACAAAGCTTGGGTTTCGGGTTCAGAACCTGAACATTCGCCGGTTGATAGCACCACATCTCGCGCATCCGCTGCACTATTCCACCGGTATACCGTTTCGCCCGTCTGCCAGTTTTTCGCCGGAAAGTTACGATTAAGATCCACACCATTGGCATTAGCCCGCAACCCCAATTGGCACCCATCAGGATTCACTGCCAGGATGACATGGTGGCGCTGTTGTTCCGGTGAAATACTGCGTAGTGCACAGGAGAGCGCGACAATTGCTGCACTTTCATCGCCATGTGTTCCGGCAATAATCAGCCCAGTTTGTGCTGATGGAGTAGGGGTCGGGAAATAAAACAGCGGCGCGCCCAAACGGGATGTGCCGTAGCGTTGCCCTAAAGTCACCAGGTTTCCCCGTGCGGTACGGGGGCGATATTGGCTCATAATATTCTCTGTTATTCCGAATATGTGCGTATTGCATTTAACATAGCATTTAATATTATTACTTTGAATCAATAAGTTATTTTGCGATGAGTAAACTAAGACGCCTAATTAATGATGCCTACTGCGTTTGGCTTCTAATGGCAGAATGACATTCTATGGCTCGATTGGAGACAGTATTTTTATTTTACCGTCGTCATTATGGCCCCTAATCTGCTAGTTTATGTTGATTAGATATTGTTACTACTTTCGCTGAAATGGATCGACAACGAAAAGGTTATTAATTATGAGCTATTTCCGTTATGCATTGTGCGCCGCATTAGTTGGCGCAACGCTGGGCGCGGCAAATGCTGCTGATGTCCCGGCAGGCACCGTACTGGCTGAAAAACAAGAACTTGTTCGTCATATTAAAGACGAGCCTGCATCCCTGGACCCGATGAAAGCCGTGGGATTAATCGAGGCACAGGTTGCCCGTGATTTGTTTGAAGGATTGGTTAATCAAGATGCGCATGGTCAGATAATTCCCGGTGTTGCGACAAACTGGAAAACGGCAGATAACCAAACCTATATATTCACGTTACGCAAAGATGCTAAATGGTCGAATGGTCAACCTGTGACTGCGCAGGATTTTGTTTATAGCTGGCGCCGTTTGGTTGACCCTAAAAGTTTATCTCCTTTCGCCTGGTTTGCCGAACTGGCTGGAATGGAAAATGCACAACAGATTATTGCGGGGAAAATGCCGCCAGAAGCACTTGGGGTCAGTGCAGTTAATGATTACACTCTTAAAGTTAAACTCAGTAAACCAGTACCTTATTTCCCCAGCCTGACTGCAAACTTCAGTTTATTCCCAGTTCCTGCCACCGTGGTTGAAAAATATGGCAATGACTGGACTAAAGTGGGGAATTTGGTGGGGAATGGCGCATTTAAATTACAAGATAGAGTTGTGAATGAGAAATTAGTTTTGGTGCCCAACGACTATTATTGGGATCATGCTCATACTGTTCTAACGAAAGTGACGTTCATTCCTATCAATCAGGAAGCTAATGCCACTAAGCGCTATCAAGCTGGTGATATTGATATTACCGAGTCCTTCCCCAAAAATTTGTATCAGAAACTCTTAAAAGATATTCCTGACCAAGTTTATACGCCGGATCAGTTAGGCACTTATTATTACGCATTCAATACCCAACGCGCGCCAACCAATGATGTTCGGGTGCGCAAAGCATTATCTTATGCTATCGACCGCAAAATTATTGCTGAAAAAGTCTTGGGTACGGGGGAAAAACCTGCGTATCACTTTACTCCTGATGTCACTGCTGGCTACCATCCGGTAGTCAATTTATTACAGCAGCAAGACCAGGAAGAACTCAATGCACAAGCTAAAGCACTGCTGCACGCGGCGGGTTACGGGCCGGATAAACCACTGAAACTATCTCTGCTGTATAATACCTCGGATAATAATCAGAAGTTAGCCATTGCTATTGCTTCAATGTGGAAGAAGACATTGGGCGTGGATGTTCAAATGATTAACCAAGAGTGGAAGACTTATATTGATAGCCGCAATACCGGTAATTTTGATGTTGTCCGCGCATCATGGGTCGGGGATTATAATGAGCCTTCCACTTTCCTGTCATTACTGACCTCCACCCATAGTGGGAATATTGCTAAGTTCGCAAGTGCAGATTATGACCGTTTACTGAGCGAAGCTGGTAAGCAAACTAATCCTAAAGCACTTAGTGATGATTATAACAAAGCCGAGCAGATTATTGCCGAACAAGTCCCAATAGCCCCCATATATCAATTTACTAATGGGCGCTTAATTAAACCTTGGGTGAAAGGTTACCCGATAACTAATCCTGAAGATGTGGCATATAGCCACATGATTTATATCATCAAGCACTAATCGCTATTGTTTGATGGTTACTGTTTGATAGTTAATTTTGATGTGAAACATAATCCGCCAGCATTAGTGGCGGGTTATGTTTTTATGATGATAGTCTATAGAATAACAAGGCTATTTACGGCTGCGCCGCTTAGGAACAATGGCCGATATAGAGATCATAAATCCGGTTAGTGATGCGACTATTAGTGGGAATATAAATGCATCAGATGTTCTTAGTGGGTTATTTATATCTAAAATCATCACAAATAAGAATATACTCGTGGCAAATGTTGACGATGAATATAGTTCATTAAGTTTATATTGTAAGTTTTCCAAGGAAAATGGCGGTGTTTTTTTGGAAATACAATCCCATGCTATATGCACTAACATGTAAGAAACACAAATAATACAATAGAATTTCGTCAACTCATCAGTGGTTTGCGGTGAGTACCAGTGGGTAGATAGTGACTCCAATTTCGTTCACCAAACTTTGCTTAGATAAATACCTGCAATTAATACGCTCCCAATGGCCGAAAATGTAAATGCAAGGGACGTGGTCACTGTCAATGCGGGCACTAAAAAAGACAAGCCACCGGTAAATGCAAATCCCGCGCCTGCGCCACCAATGAGTGCTTTCATTAATGTAATGAAGTTGGTTTCCATAATCAATATCCCTTGAATATATCATGTTGATAATTAGCAAGAATTGTACATCAAAGCTGTGCACGGACCTTGTGCCTTTATCATTATGTCTCCTTAATTCCGCTGTTAAAGATATAAGTTCTGTTGTTCCAAAACTCACAGTGAATGTATCTGGCATTGTTGCTATTGATGATTCACAGATAACGGATTGATAATTAAAAGACCAACGGCCATGATTATTTTATGGAACAGTAAGTTATCCTGATACATCATCTTTAAAGATTGAGTGGCGGGCGCTACACTGAGCCTATTGCATGATAAATGCTGAAATAGAGGAAATTGTCGTGGATGTAGTCGAAGGAAAAGCACTTCAGGTTTCTGATGCCGTTTATGCCTATCAACTCGATGGTAAAGGGGGCGTGACATCCATTAATACTGATGCCATCGCCACGGCAGAGCAGCCTTGCTGGCTGCATCTGGATTACACACACCCAGAAAGTGCTGCCTGGCTGCAAAATACGCCGTTACTTCCGGAGGTTGTTCGGGATGGTCTTGCCGGTGAAAGTGTTCGCCCGAAAGTGACTCGCATGGGCGATGGCACGATGATAACACTGCGGGGCATCAATTTTAATAATGACGCTCGCCCAGACCAATTAGTCGCCATCCGGGTTTATATCACCGATAAATTGATTGTCTCGACCCGACATCGCAAAGTTTACTCTATAGATGATGTATTGAATGATTTACAAAGTGGCACCGGCCCGACTAACAGCGGGAACTGGCTGGTGGAGATTGCTGATGGTGTGACCGACCATACCAATGAGTTTATTGAAGATTTACACGATAAAATTATCGATCTTGAAGATGATTTGCTGGAACAAAAAATCCCACAACGTGGACAAATGGCTTTGCTTCGTAAGCAGTTGATTGTATTGCGCCGATATATGGCACCACAGCGCGATGTTTTCTCCCGGTTGGCCAGTGAGCGCTTGCCGTGGATGGATGATGACGATCGACGTCGTATGCAGGAAATCTCAGAACGTTTGGGGCGGGGTTTAGAGGATTTAGACTCTAGCATCGCGCGTACTGCGGTGTTATCCGATGAGATTAGCTCATTAATGGCCGATGCGATGAACCGGCGCACCTATACCATGTCACTGTTGGCTATGGTGTTTTTACCGACCACTTTTTTGACGGGGCTATTTGGCGTCAACCTCGGAGGCATTCCTGGGAATACCTATTCTTTTGGTTTTGCGACATTCTGTATGATGTTAGTGATGCTGGTGCTGGGTGTTGCCTGGTGGTTAAAGCGCAGTAAATGGCTCTGATGAGTTACCGACGGCCGAGTAAAAGAGTGTGCCAAATAGGGAGCTAATCACTGTAAAATTGAGCCATATCAACATTTGGCAGTGATGACTGAGGCATTATCATTTTGCAGGTGAATGCAACGTCAAGCGATGGGCGTTGCGCTCCATATTTGTAATACTTTTATTTTGAATTACTGCATAGCACATAATTGTTACGATGCCGATGTTATCTCAACATCGGCATTTTTTTTTGCATTTTTTAGTGAAAACAATGAAATAGGACAGAACGACAGGATTGCCTCTCAACTCTTATTGTCGAGAGGCGATATCAGTAAGGGCTTTATTTTATTTCTAGCACGTCGAGACGAACCAGTGGTTGTTTTTCACGGTCTTCATCATCTTCTGGTTGCCAACCAACAGGTTGCAGTGGCAACTCTTCACGGTCAAAAGCTAAATCTCCGCCGTCAACAATCTCACTGTTATGTGTAATACTTTTAAAATCAAATAGCTGGTGATCGTTTAAATGTGACGGCACGACATTTTGCATCGCGCTGAACATAGTTTCAATCCGCCCTGGATACTGTTTATCCCAGTCACGTAGCATATCTTTGATAACCTGACGTTGCAGGTTGGGCTGCGAGCCACATAAGTTACAAGGAATTATTGGATATTCTCTGGCAATAGCGAAACGCTCAATATCTTTTTCACGGCAGTAGGCCAGTGGGCGGATAACCACATGTTTGCCATCGTCGCTCATTAATTTTGGTGGCATACCTTTTAGCTTCCCACCATAAAACATATTCAGGAACAGCGTTTGCAGAATATCATCGCGATGATGACCTAATGCGATTTTGGTTGCCCCTAGCTCAGTCGCAGTGCGGTATAAAATCCCTCGGCGCAGGCGCGAGCAGAGTGAGCAGGTGGTTTTCCCTTCCGGAATAATGTCTTTCACAATCCCGTAAGTGTTCTCTTCGACAATCTTGTATTCAACACCTTGCTTGTCCAGATAGGCAGGCAGGATATCTTCGGGGAAGCCCGGCTGTTTCTGATCCAAATTAACGGCGATGAGGGTGAAGTTAATCGGCGCGCTTTTTTGCAGGTTTTGCAAAATATCCAACATGGTATAGCTGTCTTTGCCTCCTGACAGACAAACCATTACGCGGTCACCTTCTTCAATCATGTTGAAATCAGCAATCGCCTGGCCCACATTGCGGCGCAGGCGTTTGTGTAACTTGTTCAAATCGTAATGTTCTTTTTTATTAACTATTTGTTTATCTTGCATTTGTTCGTGACTCATATCCAGTTAGGGGCATGACAGGGCATTGGTGCTATGACGCAAGTTTATCATCCAATAAGCGTATATATTAGTGTTTTAATTTATCAATGAGTCATTTTTAAGGATGGTCAGAATGATGGCTTATACGAAAACATTTGAATTCACCACTGTTTTAATAATCGCCCCCCCCTGAATATCAACAAAATCGGCAACGATAATCCCCATTATTTGCTTTTCTCGATATTGTTTGCAGAACCAAACGTTCATTCCATCTATTAAATGATGACCTTGCGCACCGGAATAGGGTGTTAACAAACCAGATATACTGATGAAGTTAATATATATATCTTGGGCGCGTTTTTTTTGTGCATTTCTGAGTAAAATCTCAATAAATTTTCTTTTAAAGTGGAGGCTTAATGCGGTATAACCATCATAATTATCTTGGACGTGGATATTAAAGCCTTTATTTTTAATTTCAAATGTGGCGTCGTCTTGCCAGTGAGAGGCATCAATGCCCACTTTATCGCCAGAATAACGCCGTAATAATATTATCTTTCCTCTTATTTCCCTAACACTAGGTATTTTATTTTCCAGATAAAATAATTTATTATTCGGTTCGATATATCTCTCCCGCATAATTTTATTAAATCCTTTAGTGCTATTTTCGGTGGTATGTTCTTGTTTAACTGATAAAATAATGAACTCTGTCGGGTTGCGTTTTATAAAATCAATGCAGGCGGTGAGAAGGTCACCAAATTGTTGTTTTAAAAAAATAGCTCCGTGGTGTAGGGTGAATACATCATTAATCAGGCGACATCGGGCATCTAAAAATCGGATGCCGTGATCAAGTTGCTCTCTTATATTCCATGTTTGGGTTTGCGTAAATCCAGCACCTAATACATTGGAGAGAAATGAAGCGGAATCATGAGTTCCAGGAATGGAAATTTGGCTTAATAACTGTGAATCACTTATACGGGACATCCAATTGTTCATATTCATAATATCTTCCTTGTCATTGAGAGTTGAAAGTAACCCAGTGAGTGAATCTGTGGATATTCCAAATTTAGACGCAGGAGCAATAGAAATCATCACCCAATAAAAAGCCAGTCAGTAGAAAACTGACTGGCTTTGGGGCTTGGAAAATTAATGCCGAAAATTACTCTGTCGGTGCTTTTTCCGTTTTCCCGGCTAACAGGCTAAGGAAGTCATAGCGTTTTTTCAGATCTTTTTCAGCCGCAGCATACAATTGCGCCGCCACTTCAGGTTCTTGTGTATTGAGCCGCCGGAAGCGCTGCTCATTGAGTAACGTGGTGGTCAAATCGCTGCTCGGTGGGCGCGAATCTAACGCCAGGGCCACTTTGCCCTCATCGGTGCGGCGTGGATCAAAGCGATACAGTGGCCAGAAACCTGTGGCGGTTAATTGCTTCATTTGATCATGGCTGTAGGCCAAGTCATAACCATGTTCTTCACAAGGGCTGTAGGCGATAATCAATGATGGGCCGGGGTAGGTTTCGGCTTCCTGAATAGCTTTAACTGTTTGATTAAGCTGCGCTCCTAACGAAATTTGCGCGACATAGACATGGCCGTACATCATCATGCTGACACCCAAATCTTTGCGCGCCTTACGTTTGCCGTGTTCGCCAAACTTAGTCACGGCTCCCAGCGGGGTGGCTTTGGATTGTTGACCCCCAGTATTGGAGTAGCATTGAGTATCCAGTACCAGCACATTGACGTTTTCGGTCAAGCTGAGCACATGATCCAGACCGCCGAAGCCAATGTCATAGGCCCAGCCGTCACCGCCAATCAGCCAAATAGATTTATCAACCAGATAATCTGCATCCGTCGCTAATTGTTGGGCATCATGACCCGGAATATCTTTTAATAGCTGGCGCAGTTGGGTGACTTGCTCACGGCGGACTTCAGGTGTCGCATCCTCATTAAGCAATTGCCCGACCAAATCTTGCGGCAACTGTGGAGCCAACTGATTTATTAAGCGAGTGACGCGTTGGCGATGTTGGTCAACAGTCAGACGGAAGCCCAGACCAAACTCGGCGTTATCCTCGAACAATGAGTTAGCCCAAGCCGGGCCTCGGCCATCGGCATTCGTGGTATATGGCGTTGTCGGCAGGTTGCCACCATAGATTGAGGAGCAACCGGTCGCGTTAGCAATCAACAGACGATCACCATACAACTGAGTCAGCAATTTAATATACGGCGTTTCTCCACACCCGGAGCAAGCACCGGAATACTCAAACAGCGGCGAAATCAGCTGTGAAGTCCGAATATCAATACGCTCCATTTGCGTCTTATCGATTTCCGGCAATTTGAGGAAGAAGTCATAGTGCGCTTTTTCTTCCACCAGATGTGCCAGCCGCGGCTGCATATTGATGGCTTTAATTTCTGGGTTCTGCCGATCTTTCGCCGGGCAGACTTCATAGCAAAGATTACATCCGGTGCAATCTTCAGGGGCAACTTGCAATACATATTTCTGCCCCCGCATATCGCGGGCTTTGACATCCAGCGATTGTAAGCTCTCTGGTGCACCCAACATGGCATTCGGTTGTACCACTTTAGCGCGAATTGCCGAGTGCGGGCAGGCCGCGACACAGTGGTTACACTGGGTACACAGGTCCGGCTGCCAGATAGGAATATCTTCAGCAATATTGCGTTTTTCCCATTGAGTGGTCCCTACCGGCCAAGTGCCATCGGGGGGGAAAGCGGAAACGGGCAGGGCATCACCCAAACCGGCCAGCATGGTGGCGGTGACCGTTTTAACGAAATCGGGTGCCTGATCAGAGACGATCGGTGGGCGCATTGGGCTATTTTCATCAATCGGTTGCAGTGGGATCTCGATTAATGCATCAAGAGTGGCATCCAGCGCCTGCCAGTTGCGGGTGACAATTTCCGGCCCTTTGTTACTGTAGCTGCGGTCAATTGCCGCTCGCAATTGTTCCTGTGCCATGGCGGTGGGCAAAATTTGTGTCAGATGGAAGAACGCCATCTGCATCACGGTATTAATACGGGCACCCAGCTTGCATTCACGGGCAATCTTTGCCGCATTAATCACAAACAAGCGGGCATTGCGCTGGTGCAGCACCGCCTGAACTTCTTGGGGTAGGCGCTGCCACATTTCATCCGCGCTGAACGGAGTATTAATCAGGAAAATACCCCCTGGTTTTAAGCGCTCAGCCATTTGATAAGTATCAATAAACTGTAACTGGTGGCAGCCGACAAAATCGGCCTGGCTGACCAGATAGGCTGAATTGATGGGTGTTTTACTGACTCGCAAGTGAGAGACGGTCAAGCCACCGGCCTTTTTCGAGTCATAAACAAAATAGCCTTGCGCGTACAGCGAGGTGCTGTTGCCGATAATCTTAATATTGTTTTTGGTCGCAGAGACCGAGCCGTCACTGCCAAGGCCGTAGAACAGCGCCTCCAATGTGGCGCGCTGCGCGATTTTCTCATCGGTGAGAAGCAAAGATAGGCCCGTCACATCATCAAAAATACCTACGGTAAAACGCGGTCGCGGCAGTTCAAGAGATAATTCTTTGAACACCGCCAGCGCACAATCGGGGCCAAATTCTTTGGAAGACAACCCATAGCGGCCGCCAATCACTTTTGGCAATGTTGCCCGCTCACCTCGGCTATAGGCTTCCGCCAGCGCTGTCATGACATCGAGGTAAAGTGGCTCAGCCAGTGCACCGGGTTCTTTGGTGCGGTCCAGCACGGCAATTTTAGTCACGGATTGCGGCAAAATACTGAGCAGATGTTCAGCAGAGAAAGGGCGGAATAGCCGCACTTTTAGTACGCCGACTTTCTCGCCACGCGTGAGCAAACTATCAATCACTTCTTCACAGGTACCTATCGCTGAACCCATCAGAATAATCACGCGTTCTGCTTGCGGGTGGCCGTAATATTCAAATGGCTTATATTCGCGCCCGGTGGCCTCGGCAAAAGCTTGCATGGCATCAGCAACATGTTGATAAGTATTGTTATACCAAGGATTGGTGGCTTCACGAGATTGAAAATAGGTATCCGGGTTAGCGGAGGTACCGCGCACCACCGGATGATCCGGCGAAAGTGCCCGGCTGCGGTGGCCATCTATGCCTTTCTGCGGCAACAATTGGCGTAAAGTGTCATCGCTAAGCGGCACAATTTTATTGATTTCGTGTGAGGTGCGGAATCCATCAAAGAAATGAATAAATGGAATGCGGCTATTGAGTGTTGCCACTTGAGAAATTAGCGCGAAATCCTGCGCTTCCTGCACACTGCTGGCACATAGCATCGCACAGCCGGTTTGGCGCACCGCCATCACATCGGAATGGTCACCAAAGATAGACAGCGCATGGGTTGCGATGGTGCGGGCCGCGACATGAAGGACAAAAGGTGTCAGCTCGCCCGCCAGTTTGTAGAGTGTGGGGATCATCAACAGCAATCCCTGCGAGGAGGTAAACGAGGTCGACAATGCGCCGGTTTGCAGTGCGCCATGTACCGTGGCAATGGCCCCACCTTCAGATTGCATCTCAATTACGCGGGGAACATCCCCCCAGATATTGACTTTGCCATCACCAGACCAGGCGTCAGCTTGTTCGGCCATGGTGGAGCTTGGCGTAATAGGGTAGATAGCAATAACTTCACTGGCGCGATAGGCCACAGAAGCTACTGCGCTGTTACCGTCAGTAGTAATCATTAATTTATACCTTCACATTGCTTATCATGCAGAGAACAAAAGTGTTAATGGGGGGGTCTCTGACGCCTATTTGGCTATTTGAACTAATAACCAAATTCTAGCAGAGAGTATTTTTGTCAGTTATCGCATTTGTGTGGCGGCGAGGCTGCCAGGTTATGTCGAGAATAAGGTGAATAGTGGGGTTAGCGGTATATTGAGGCTTTTAGATAATAATTATTACAATTAGAAAACTATTTATAATAACCATCAGATTTCATTTATTACGGGCAGCGCAATAATTGCGCTGCAATTTGGCTTATTTGTGAAATATTTGTGAAGTACAAATCGATTTAATGAACATTTAATCGCAGACGGGCATAATGTCGGCCAAATACTGCAAAGAGAGATCGATAATGAGTGGTTTCATGTATTTAATGATGGCGATTATTGCTGAAGTTGTGGCAACCACGATGTTAAAAGCCTCGGATGGTTTTACCCGTCTGGTTCCCTCTATCGTGGTTGTGATAGGTTATGGCATTGCCTTCTGGGGGTTATCACAGGTGGTAAAAACCATGCCACTGGGCATCGCTTATGCCATTTGGTCAGGATTGGGTATTGTCTTAGTATCAGTTGCAGCGGTATTTATGTACCAACAGAAGTTGGATTGGGCTGCTATGACGGGCATGAGTTTGATTATTGCCGGTGTATTAGTGATTAATCTATTGTCTAAGACTTCGATGCATTAATCATATCCCCATCATACTTCAAGCTGCATGCACGGGGATAACTGTGATTTTTATCGCCGTGCATGCAGTCAAACTACTTAATATCCAACTGATGTACTCCCTCGACGGCTAACAATGTTTCATACACCTGATCCAGAGTTTTTTTCGGTGACAATGTCACTTCCAAGGTGAGTTCACAGTCGGGCTCATTTTTCTCTGGTTTGTGGGTGACAGACAGGTTCATCGGGCGAAGCTGCAATTTTTGCATAGCAACCAAAATACGTGGCACGCTGTCTGGCAGTAGTTTTATCGCGACAAAATGATGCTCTCCAATCAAGCGATTACTTAACTGGCGGAAGATTTCCAGCACAATTAACGTCACCATCGTGCCATAAATACCAATTTCATACAGGCCACTCCCAATCACCAGACCAATAGCTGCCGTGACCCACATTCCTGCCGCAGTGGTAAGCCCTTTAACCATCTGCTTTTGGATCATGATAGTCCCAGCACCGAGGAAGCCCATGCCACTCACCACCT
This sequence comes from Yersinia kristensenii, assembly GCF_900460525.1. NCBI lineage: Bacteria > Pseudomonadati > Pseudomonadota > Gammaproteobacteria > Enterobacterales > Yersiniaceae > Yersinia > Yersinia kristensenii. The sequence goes on along the minus strand of NZ_UHIY01000001.1, from coordinate 3,667,412 downwards.
GTGCCGCAACTCGGCTGGGGTCAAAACTGACGTGTTCTAATGTCAGTAAATCCTCAAAACCGTATTTTGAAACGATCATAAACATGGCGCTGCCGATACCGACCAAAATATGTGTGCGTAATCCCGCGTCTTTTGCCCGCAATTGGCGCTCTAGCCCAATTAACCCCCCTAATGCCCCCGCTAAAGTAATTCTTAGTAGTAAATCAGTGATCATAATGGCTCCCATTTTATTTTTTACCCACTGTAGGTGTTTGATTTTTTCTCTGATTATTATATCAGTATTGCTCGACACGAAATTAAATTAGCGAATTCTGTTTATTTATGTTGTGTTTTAATTATAACAGTTATTATATGAACCTATTATAGCGCTATATATTATTCATGCCGGAGCAAAAGAATGAATGCATTACCTTGGTTTGTGGGCGGAGCTGTGTTCTTTTTAGCCGCTTGCAGCAGCAATGACCCAACAGATACAGTTTCAACCTCTCGATTTTTAAACAGTAGCGAGACCAATGAGCCGGTGCAACAAGCCACCAGTGCCAATGTTCATCATAATCTGAATATGTCTAATCCTGCGGCGGTTAACTGTGCTAATGCGGGCGGTATATTGACGGTGGCTAAGCAACTCAATGGCGGCAGTGTAGGTATGTGTCAGTTACCGGATGGTAAACGTTGTGAAGAATCCGCATTAATGCGCGGTGCTTGCCCGGCTCGCTAACTGACGGCAGTATGAAAAGTGTTGAATACTGCCGCATGAGAATAAACCGCTGGGGTCAGTTAACCCAATCTTTCAGTTGGTAAAGCAAAGTGTGATCGTTATTACTGAGCGTCAGTTGACCTTTATTTAAAGTCACTTTAGCGCCGCTATTGAGTACCTGACTGATTAAAGCATCCCATTGATTTAGCTGCTTCTCACTGCACAACATCCGAGTGCTGGCTAACCCTTTTACTGTTAATACTCCATTTTTCAGCTCACCCTGGCCCATAAAGCGATTACACATAGCACCGGAAATATGCATATTCTCGCCAAACTCAATACTTGGCCCCGGTGTTTTTACCGGCGATTGACCATCGACACTGATCAGAACAAAGTTATGATGTAGCAGGTCGTTTTCTGACACCATGCTGGTGGCCTTGTTATAGGATTGATTCGCACCACATCCGGCTAAAAAAGCCGCGGCAATGACCAATGGAATTATTTTCTTCATGTTATTTCCTGCTAAACGGAGAGGGTGTATGAATGACCACCCTCTCTTTGATGCGCTAAAGGATAATTAGGCAGTAATAATATTCGGGCAAGGCTCGCCGTTTTTCAATTGGGCAATATTCTGCATAGTAGTGGCAGAAATACTGGTCAGCGCTTCTTCTGTCAGGAAAGCTTGATGCCCAGTAAATAATACATTATGGCAAGAAGACAGACGGCGGAAAACATCATCCTGAATCACGTCGTTGGATTTGTCTTCAAAGAATAAGTCGCGTTCATTTTCATAGACATCCATGCCGAGTGAGCCGATTTTCTGTTGCTTCAGTGCATCAATCGCCGCTGTCGAGTCAATCAGGCCACCGCGGCTGGTATTGATGATCATCACGCCATTTTTCATTTGTTCAAAGGATTGTTTATTGAGCAAATGATGGTTTTCTGGGGTCATCGGGCAATGGAGCGAAATAACATCAGATTCGGCATACAAGGTTTTGAGGTCAACATATTCCGCCCCCAAATCCAGAGCAGCCTGGCTTGGGTAAGGGTCATAGGCTAACAACCGCATACCAAAGCCTTTTAAGATGCGCATGGTGGCAACACCAATTTTACCGGTACCAATAATCCCCGCCGTGCGGCCATGCATATTGAAGCCTATCAGACCTTCCAACGAGAAGTTGGCATCACGGGTGCGCTGATAAGCACGGTGAATACGGCGGTTTAGGCTCATCATCATTCCGACTGCATGTTCAGCCACGGCTTCAGGAGAATAGGCGGGCACGCGAACCACCTGGATACCCAGTTCTTTTGCCGCGACCAAATCCACATTGTTGAAGCCCGCACAGCGCAAAGCCAGAATCTTAACACCGGCGTCTTTTAATTCTTCTAATGTTGTGCGACAAGCATCATCGTTGACGAAAAGACAAACCGCGTCACAGCCCGCCGCCATCTTCGCTGTTTTGGGGGATAACAGAAAATCGAAAAACTCTAATTCAAAGCCAAAATCTTTGTTGACCAATTCGAGGTATTTGCGGTCATACTGTTTAGTACTGTAAACGGCTAATTTCATCGTGATTTCTCCGCCAAAATATTGTGATCAATTTAACAGATTTGAATAAATCATACAATTTGCCACAATAATAAGTTAAATAGAGAGTATGTAACTTTCTCATATCCATTAAGTCAGGTTTTTATTCCAACTTTCAATGGCGACAGTTCTGTTGGAGCTACACGGGCACAATTATCTATTATCTTATCTTGCAGTAAAGTGATTGCAGTAGATTGATTAAAGCACACTGGACGTCTGGTGAGTGATAAAACAAGGTAAGTCATGACTAAATGCGCAAAAATAGTGGGTTGGTTGTTGTTAATCAGCGCAATTTCTTTAGGGATATTATGGAAAACTTTGCCGCAGTGGCTGCCGAAAGTTGCACAATACTGGTTGCCTGCCGGTAGCCAACTGGCCTTGGCTAGCCCGCCGGTCTGGCATGATGGCGCATTGCGTCTTTCACAACTGAGCTACCGGATACAGGCTTGTACTCTGGCTAATATTGGGCAATTGCGTGTGGGATATCACCAAGGTCGTTGGCAGCTAGGGGCCAACACCGTCGCCGTGGATACCGCTTGCTTGAGCCAATTACCGGGCAGTGGCGACAGCGCGCCACAAGATTTGGCTTATTGGCAGCAGCAGCTCTCTGTACTTGACTTGAATATCAACAAGTTACAGATTACGCCGTGGCAGCAGTATGCCGGTAAACTGACATTTTCCGGTAAACAGTCTCTTACATCGCCCGCCAATAAAAAACTCACTCAAGAGTTGCGTTATCAGGGCCAACAATTGAGTTTCGTCGCTACATTGGATGAAAAACAGCAACTGAGTCTGCATCAATTCTCTATTGCCGTTCCCGGCACCCCGCAACCTTTCGAACTGAGTGGTAAAATTAAAATTCCACTGTCGCTGGATGATTGGCCAGATCAAGGTGCGCTCGACGGAGTATTGACGACGGGCTATCTGTCTAAACCATTATTACTGAATCTGAGTTGGCAACAGCAACAGGGTGTTTTAACCCTGACTGAACGCGGTGACGATACCCCACTGGCGCGGTTGCCATGGCGCTTATCCCCGAACAAAATTCAGATAACTAACGGCCAATGGCAATGGCCCTATGCGCAGCAACCCCTCAGCGGGGGGATGAATCTGACATTGTATGACTGGGATCAGGGGTTGGACCAAACCGCTATTGAGGCGCGTATTAATGTCATCACGGCGGGGGAAAGTGGCAAAGGCAATGCCGTTCTGACCCTTGGCCCTGGCAACTTGAGTCTCGTCAACAGTGACTTGAAATTCCAACTCAGTGGGCAAGCTAATCTGGAAAAAATGGTCTTGAATGCCACTATTCCCGGCCTACTCAGTGGCTCCATATTGAACCCGACTTGGGTACTGCACCCCGGGGCTTTACTGCGTGCTCACGGTAACCTCACGCCGGAATTGCGTATAAAAGATGCGCGTTGGCCACTGGCGGGCGTTAAGGTGACTGCCGCCGGTGTGACGGGCCGGTTACAGGCAATTGTGAATGCGCAGGACAGTTTTTGGGGCAACTTTAATCTGCATCTGGATGGTCAGGCGCAAGAATTTTGGCCCGACAAGGGCAATTGGCAGTGGCGCTACTGGGGCAACGGCCGCCTGCCACCGCTGGCTGCGCGTTGGGATATGAGTGGCAAGGGGCGTTGGCAGGGAACACTAATAACTGTCGATAAACTCTCAACCGGTTTTGATCGGCTGCAATATGGATTAGTTAAAGTCGAGGCTCCACGGCTGACCTTAGCCAAACCTCTGACCTGGCAGCGGGATAATCATCATCCTGCTTTTATTGCCGGGTTCGAGTTGGGCGCTAAAAAAGTGGCATTTAGTGATGGCGGTGGTTACTTGCCTCCTGCGGTGTTATCGCTACAACTTAATGGCCGCGCCCCCGATGATTTTCTGTGGCAAGGGAATTTACAAGCGCAAGCCATTGGGCCGATTGCGCTAGGTGGTCGTTGGGATGGCGAGCGGTTACGCGGCGAGGGCTGGTGGCCAAAGCAATCGCTGAAGGTATTCCAACCGCTGCTATCCGAAGAGTTAGGGATTAAATTGCGGGATGGCGAACTTTATGCGCAGGCGGCTTTTTCCGCAGCCCGGGAGCAAGGTTTTACCGCCGGTGGACATTGGGTGGTGAAGAATGGCGGGATGTGGCTGGCAGACGGTGAGCTGAGCGGGTTAGATTTTGTTATGTCTTATCGTTTAGAAAATCACCACTGGCAGTTAGGGCCGAAGGAGCCCGTCATGCTGCGCATCGCCTCGATAACTAACTTATTTGAAATGCAGAATATCACCGCTGACTTGCAAGGAACTTATCCCTATTCAGAAAAAGCCCCATTGACCTTGAGTCATGTTGGCATGGATATTCTGAAAGGGCATCTGAGTTTGTCTGCTTTGCGTTTACCCCAACATGACGCGGCAGTGCTAAAATTAAAAGGCATTGATTTAAGTGAACTATTTACCGTGCTGAAACCGAAGCAGCTGGCTATGTCGGGTAAAGTCAATGGCGAATTGCCGCTTTATCTTAATAATCCACAGTGGTTGGTGCGCAATGGTTGGATAGCGAATGACGGCGCGGTGACTCTGCGCCTTGACCCAGAGCTGACAAACTCAATCAGTGAGAGTAATTTTGTGGCGGGGGTGGCGGTTGATTGGTTGCGTTACATGGAGATTTACCAATCTTATGCCACTGTCAGTCTCGACAACTTGGGCCAATTGACGTTGCGTTCAAAGATTCATGGTGTTAATACACAGAAAAACTCCAAACGAGAGATAGTGCTGAACTATCAGCATGAGGAAAATATATTCCAACTCTGGCGCAGCCTACGTTTTGGTGACAATTTACAAGAGTGGTTGCAGCAAAATATTTCGTTGCGACCAGCAGCATCCATACCGGCGAGGGCGAAGGAATGAAGATTTTGACATGGGAACGTATGACAATAGCGCTGGGTATTTTTATGCTTAGCGGCTGTTTGCGCCTGGAAGTGGCAACCCCAGAAAAACCTATCACTATCAATATGAATGTCAAAATTGAGCATGAAATCCAGATTAGAGTGGATAAAGACGTGGAAAATCTGCTTAAAAATCAATCCAATCTATTCTAAGAGGCCATTATGAACAAGCAAACGTCCGGCTGGATTGGTGATATGCAAAAGTTACTTCGCGTGATATTGGGCTGCCTGGTGTTAAGCGGCAGTTTACTGTTTAGCACCGGGGCTTTTGCACTGACGTTGGAGCAGGCAAAGCAGCAAGGTCGGGTGGGTGAAACTCTCAGTGGATATTTGGCACCGGTGAAGAAAGATGCTGAAACACTGGCGCTGGTGGAGCAAATTAATATCGCCAGAACCCAGAAATATCAGGAAGTAGCGCAGAAGAATCATATTTCAACCGAGGATGTTGCCAAACTGGCGGGGCAAAAATTGGTCAACCGTGCGGCGGCGGGGGAATATGTGCGCGGTATTAATGGCCAGTGGATGCAGCGCTAGGTTATAACCCAGGGTATAAAAAAACGCCCGTTACGATCAGGGCGTTTTTTGATGAGTGTTATTTTGTATTAGATTTAGAAAACAGTTAGTTAGCGCTCAGCCTGCAAACTGGCGGCAGCAGGAAGGCCGCTGATACTATTGAGCGACTCTTTGCGGTAATAAGTATCTACATGTCCCGGCTGTTCTACTTTGACAATGAACGTTAGCACCGCGGCAATCAGGTACAACGCGGTATAAACCCAGACCACGCCAACAATGTCAAAGAACGGCAATACCAGCGAGGCGATGGCTGGCGCCACAAAATTACTCAAACCCGCGGACAAGTTATAAATCGAAATAGCCGCGCCTTTATGTTCAGGTTCCAATACCGGGAAGACGGCGGTCATCGGCACAAAAGCTGCCACGGTTATTCCCAACATCACCGCCGGGATAAGCGCCGCCCAGAAATTATGGCCGAAGTGAATCGGAATATAGTAAAACGCCAGGCTGGAAAGCGCGCAGCCGATGCAACCAAACCAGCGTACCTGCCGCATCCAACCGATTTTCTCGCCTAAAATCCCCCACATAATATTGGTGAAAATGGTCACGAAGAAGAATACCGCCCAGATTTGTAGCCACTCGGACATGCTAAAGCCCAACCGGCCAACAAACAGCAATGGCATGATGACGGCAAAACCAAATAGGGACAGCGTGTTAATGATGCGAATCAGGCAGCACAGGAAAATATTTTTATTGGTAAATAAAATGGTGACCGCGCGCGATAACTCTTTGATTTTCTCTTTATTGGAGAGGGAGGCTTTGGGGCTGGCGGTGCCAACATTACGCAGCAGTACCAGCGCCATCATGCCACCGACGGCGACCCAAACAATGGCAAACCACAAGGTTCCGGTTTCACCTATCATCGGAATGGTAAAGCTCGGTAAATAGCTGCCTATTACGCCGATACCAACGGAGTACATTGCCCAGAACCAGCCCATCGCCGAAGAGAGTTGCTGTTTAGGCACGTTTTGGACAATAAGCATAACAAACGAATAGATAAATAAAGGATAAGCCAGGCCACGGATCCCGTAGAACACCAGCATCAGTGAGTAACTTTTAAGGCCTAAGCCGAATACCATAAACAGGCAATGCATCACCACCCACAGGATAAAACCGATACGCATGGCGCGTTGCGGGGTGATGATTTCCGCCACCACGCCTGAGCTCCAGGCAGCAATAGCAGCTGCCAATCCATAAAGTGTAAATACAAAGGCCGATTGTGCCGGTGAAAAACCCATATCCGTGATGTGCTTGGATAAGAAGGCCATTTCAAACCCGTCGCCGCTCATAAAAATGGCAATGGCAATATAGCCCCAGAGTAAATTCATCGGCAAGCCAAACCAATGAGTCGATTTTTTTTGCATGCTTTGTTCCTTTGGCGTCTGAGCGCCAGTTGCCTGTTTGTAGGGACAGAAAGTTTGTCGGATAGCAAGTTTGTAGCATTCGAGAATAAAAGGGCGATCTGCTCGCCCGGGCGTATAAGTGTCTTGGTTTTATCGCGCTAACTGTTGGCGTAGCTGCCGCTGTTGTTGATAGAGCAAGCGGTAGCGTTCAAGGCGGGCAAATAAAGCATCTTGCCGGTTAACATCAGGGATAAAACGCTGGTCGATGGGCGGTTTCGCACACACCAACTGCTCATCACCCCCCGTTGCCAGCCAACCCAAACGCGCTGCACCTAAAGCACCGCCAGCCTCACCACCACAGTGGGTCACTATCGGCAAATTCAGTGCATCCGCCATCAGTTGCCCCCACCATGCACTACGTGCGCCGCCGCCAATTAGAGATGACTGGCTCAGTTGAGTACCCGCCTGTTCCAATACCGTCAGGCCATCAGCGATACCAAAAGTGACACCTTCCAGCACCGCATAACCCAATGCCGCACGGTCAGTCGCATGGGTCATCCCATGGAAAGCGCCGGTGGCCAGCGGATCGTTATGGGGGGTGCGCTCACCGGAAAGATACGGCAAGAAAATAGGGGCTAGCCGTTGTTCAGCGCGGCTGAGCTGAGCTACTTCGGATAACAATGTTGTTTCATTGGTACCTAATAGTTGGCAGAGCCAGCGCAGCGCACTGGCGGCGGTAAGCATCACACTCATTTGGTGCCAACGATGTGGCAAGGCATGGCAAAAGGCGTGCACTGCCGATTGTGGGTTCGGTCTATAGCAATCATTGACGGCGAACAATACACCAGATGTACCAAGCGAGATAAAACCATCACCAGGGTTGATGGCTCCAATTCCAACCGCGCTAGCGGCATTGTCCCCGCCACCTCCGGCAATCACCACTTTATCGGACAGCCCCCATTCACGGGCAATATCTGCTTTGAGATAGCCGCTCGCCTCATTGCCTTCAATCAGCCGTGGCATCATATCGCGCGATAATCCACAGGCTGCCAGCAGAGCGTCTGACCAATCCCGCTTCGCCACATCCAACCACAGGGTGCCGGCGGAGTCAGACATATCACTGACCTTATCGCCACTCATCATCCAACGCAGATAGTCTTTGGGCAGCAGCACGGTCGCTAGCTGTGAGAATATTTCCGGCTCATGACGCGCCACCCACAGCAATTTGGGTGCGGTGAATCCGGGCATTGCCAGATTACCGGCAATCTGATGTAACTGCGGTGCATTGCGCGTCAGCTCTTCACACTCCTCGGCACAGCGCGCGTCATTCCATAAAATAGCCGGGCGCAAGATGCGGTCTTCGCGGTTTAGCAACACCGCACCGTGCATTTGCCCCGACAGGCCGATGGCGCGGATTTCACCCCAACGTTGCGGTATTTTATGGCGCAGACGGCCGATAACACGTTGCGTCGCCTGCCACCAGTCAGTCGGGTTTTGCTCTGACCACAGTGGATGTGGGCGTTGCACGGTGAGCGGTTCGCCTTCACTGGCCAGGATCTGCCCGTGGTCATCAATCACCATGGCTTTAATTTCTGAAGTGCCTAAATCGAGTCCAAGATACATAGCCATTCCTTGTCGATGATTAACGGTTAGCCATCACCCAGGCATTTACCCGGTCAATGGATTGACGTAATAACTGTTCAAACTGATTGTCACTGGCCAGTGCGCCAAACAGTTTATTGTCGCGGGCAAACAGACCCACGGGGTCAGCCGACTGGAACATGGCATGGACGGCAGCCGCATCTAAAATGCCATCCTGGTATTCATATGGCAGGGTGCCTTGGTGCCAGCTTTCCATAAAGACAAAGAATAGGGCGGGCAACATGGCGGTTGCAGTAGGCGTTGCGCCGCGCTGATAACACTCCATCAGGGTCGGTGTAATAAAACCGGGGATTTTGGAGAAACCATCAGCGGCGACGCGCTGATTGGTGTCGCGGATAAACGGGTTACTGAAGCGGTCTAAAACCACATCACGATAATTGGCCAAATCTAATGGGCTGGGGGACAGTGACGGAATGACATCCTGAGTCACATAGTCATAAGCCATTTGGCGAATAGAATCTGTTTGAGTACTTTCGTGAATGTAACTCTGTCCAATCAAGGTGCCCGCCCAGGCAATACAACTGTGACTGGCATTGAGGATACGAATCTTTGCTTCCTCATACGGCAGCACTGATTCGACCATTTCTACCCCGACATTCTCCAGCGCTGGCCGCCCGGCAATAAAGTCATCTTCAATCACCCACTGAATAAATGACTCGCCCATCACGGGGGCCTGGTCGGCAAAACCGGTTTGTTCCAGCACGCGTGGCGCAATGTCGTCTGATGGGCGGGGCGTAATGCGGTCAACCATGGTATTGGGGCTGCGAGTTTGATTTGTCGCCCAATTCAGCAAGCTTTGTTGGTCGCGCAGAGCAAGAAACTGCAACAGACCGTGGCGGAAACGCTCACCGTTGTGACGCAAATTATCACAGTTCAGCAGCGTCACCGGGCCACTGCGCAACTGTTGGCGTTGCAGCAAAATACGGCTAATTGCGCCGTAAATAGTTCGCCAATCCCCGCTGATATCCGCCTGAATATCGGCGTTATCCTGTTGAAGATTAAACTGATTGTCCAGATAGTAACCGCCCTCCGTGACGGTAAAGGAGATCACGCGCGTTTCCGGCTGGCTACCTTGCTCAACCAACTGGCTCAGCTCTTTATCCCACGGAATGATTTTGCGCAGTGAAGTGATTTTTTCATACTGGCGCTCACCGGCAGGAGTGACGGTTTCCAGCACATACTCCCCATTCTGGGCGGCTAAAGTGGCCAGCAGCGGGGCGGCATCATCACGGATATTCGCCAGCGCAATTGACCAGCGATTATCACCTGCTGCCCGCAGACGGTGCAGGTACCAGGCCTGATGGGCGCGGTGGAAGGAGCCAGCACCAATATGTAGCCACACAGCAGGGGTAGAGTTCAGCTCAGTGTTCATTATGTTCTCCACAATCACAGTCAAGGTTAAGATAATTCTTTGGGCATAAGCCCACTGTTGGGGCATTTGCTCTAATGGCGTTAGATTAGTGTAACTTTTGCTCTTTAGTTGGGCTTTAGCTCACATAAATGAGTGCGGAGATAAAAATCTGCCAAACAGCGGCGTAAAATGTTTAACATGGCTTCTTCACCACTAGCGCGTAGAAAACTCATGCAGAAGAGTGACAAAAAGTTAGATCAGGCGGCCAGAGCGGCCTGGATGTATTACGTGGCTGGACAGACGCAGCATGAAATTGCTGATGCGCTGGGAGTTTCCCGCCAGGTTGCCCAGCGGCTGGTGGCCTGTGCCATCGATAACGGGTTAGTGAGTGTCAGCATCACCCACCCGGTGGGGCGCTGCATGGAACTGGCTTCCCAGCTACAAAAACACTACGGATTGCATCAATGCCAAGTGGTACCCAGCTTGGGGATGGACAACGCAGGTGTGCAACGGGCTATCGCCGTGGTTGGCGCGGAGGTGATGGCGCAGTTTTTACGTCAGGAGCAACCGCTGATTATTGGGGTGGGTTCAGGGCGCAGCTTAAAAGCGGCTATCGACGAATTACCTGACTTGGAGCGCCCTCAACACAGCTGTGTTTCTCTTATCGGGGCAATAGCCGCGGATGGTTCTTGTACGCGCTATGACGTGCCGTTATGGATGGCCGAGAAAACTCAGGGGCGCTATTTTATTTTACCCGCACCACTGTTTGCGGATAGCGCAGCAGATCGTGACCTGTGGTGTAATCACCGTATTTACCGCACGGTGACAGATAAAGCGGCGCAAGCTGATGTGACTTTTATTGGTATTGGTTCAATGGGCTATCACTGTCCGCTGCACAAAGATGGTTTTATTTCCGAGCAAGATGTTGCGGCACTGATGGCCTCTAATGTGGTGGCAGAAATGCTGGGTAATTTCATTGATATCAATGGCCAGCGGGTGAGCTATGCGCTGGATCAGCGCTTAACCAGTGCCAGCCTGCACATCCAGCCGCAAAAACCGGTGATTGCTATTGCTGGGGGGGCAGAGAAACATCAAGCTATCAAAGCCGCTCTCAGAGGTCATTGGGTGAATGGATTGGTCACGGATGAAGAGAGCGCCATCGCGCTGTTGGCGCAAGAATGACGTGTCAGTGAATAAATAGCGTGTCAGAGCATAAAAAAGCGCGCCTAAAGGCGCGCAATGATGAAATTCACTACTGGGCAAAACGAGGGTAATACAAGATCATTTCTGTCGTGCATTAACCTAGACACCTGTCTCTGCACGAAAGTTCTTCATTAAGCGCTAGCAACCTGAGTCAGTAACTCTTTGGCATCAGCTTGTGCTTTGGTTGCTACTTCAGGGCCATAAGCAATACCCTCTGCAAACACGAATTCGACATCGGTAATCCCGATAAAGCCGAGGAACAGGCGCAGGTAAGGAACAACCAGGTCAGTCGGGGTGTCTTTATGGATACCACCGCGGCTGGTCAGGATAATAGCGCGTTTGCCGGTAATCAGGCCTTCAGGGCCTTTTTCGGTGTAGCGGAAAGTCACACCAGCACGGGCAATCAGGTCAAAATAGTTCTTCAACTGAGTCGGGATGTTGAAGTTGTACATTGGCGCAGCCATCACGATGACGTCATGCGCTTGCAATTCGGCAATCAGCTCATCCGACAGCGCCAGAGCTTCTTGTTGACGTGGTGTCAGCGCTGCATCAGAAGGGCGCAAAGCCCCCACCAACTCGCCATCTAATACCGGAATCGGCTGAGCAGCCAGATCACGCACGGTGATTTCATCGCCCGCATGAGCGGTTTTCCATTGTTCAACAAAGAAGTCAGCCAGTTGGTTAGACTGTGAATAGGTTGCCAGAATGCTTGATTTCAGAACCAGTACTTTGCTCATCATAATTCCTTAACAGGTAACAGTGACTTATATCCGTCCTATTTCGAGCCGCATGTGCCTTGGCTGATTTCGTTTACCCGAATCACTTACCTGAGTAAGCTCATCGAGATTTGCTCAATTGCCGTCTTCCTGCAACTCGAATTATTTTGGGTATAGGCGATACGCCTTTTCAATGAGATACACTTTATTCAAGTTTTTCTTATAGTGATAGCGCAATATTTTGCGTTCTTTGTTCGATTTTATTGAATGATGATAATCTGAGAAATAGACAGTCAGATCTTCGCGCGGTTACAGCGCCAACTCGGGCTGTGTTACAATATACGACAAGGGTTTATATCATTAAAAGCTCGGGGTGACTCACACCAAGTTAGCGGATTAAAAATTGACATTAATGAATAAAAACATCAGCTAACCACATTCAGAGCATAAAATAATTGGGCTGATACTGTGAGTTTCAGCTGCATCGTAACAAGGAATATTGAACGTGAAATCTTCGCTCGCAGCATTATCCTCCCAACTCGGGGAGTTGATGCTCCGTGACCAACAGCGCATGCGGCGTCGGCTACAAGGCGCACGAAAAGTCCATAATCCCGAGGCCGTAGAGGCGATTACCCGTGAAATAGAGGCCGAATTTGCCACAGCGCTGCAGCGGGTTACCCGCCGTCGGGCGGCTTGCCCGGCCATCACTTATCCTGAAAATTTGCCGGTCAGTCAGAAGAAACAGGATATTTATAATGCGATCCGCGACCATCAGGTGGTTATTGTCGCCGGTGAAACCGGTTCCGGTAAAACCACGCAGTTGCCGAAAATCTGCCTGGAATTGGGGCGCGGTGTCAAAGGGGTTATCGGCCATACTCAGCCGCGTCGCCTTGCTGCCCGTACTGTGGCGAACCGTATTGCCGATGAACTAGACACCTCCCTTGGCGGTTGTGTCGGTTATAAAGTGCGGTTTAATGATCAAGTGGGTGAAAATACGCTGGTTAAGTTAATGACCGACGGTATTTTATTAGCTGAGATTCAGCAAGACCGCCTGCTGATGCAATATGACACCTTGATTATTGATGAGGCCCATGAACGTAGCCTGAACATTGATTTCATCTTGGGCTATTTGCGTGAGTTATTACCAAAACGCCCTGATCTGAAAGTGATTATCACCTCGGCGACTATTGATCCGCAGCGCTTTTCCCATCATTTCAATAATGCGCCGATTATTGAGGTCTCTGGCCGCACCTATCCGGTGGAAGTGCGCTATCGGCCTATAGTGGATGACGCCGATGATGTTGATCGCGATCAGCTACAGGCTATTTTTGATGCCGTGGATGAACTGGGGCGCGAAAGCCCTGGCGATATTCTGATCTTTATGAGTGGCGAACGAGAAATCCGTGATACTGCTGATGCGCTGATGAAACAGAATTTGCCCCATACGGAGGTGCTGCCGCTGTATGCGCGTTTATCAAATAGCGAGCAGAATAGGGTGTTTCAGTCTCATCATGGGCGGCGTATTGTGCTGGCGACCAACGTGGCCGAAACCTCACTGACCGTGCCCGGTATTAAGTATGTTATTGACCCCGGCACCGCGCGTATCAGCCGTTACAGCTTCCGTACCAAAGTACAGCGATTGCCGATTGAGCCGGTTTCTCAAGCCTCTGCTAATCAGCGTAAAGGCCGCTGTGGCCGCGTGTCAGACGGTATCTGTATTCGTCTTTATTCCGAGCAGGATTTCCTCTCGCGCCCTGAATTCACCGATCCGGAAATTCTACGCACCAATTTGGCGTCCGTTATCCTGCAAATGACCTCATTGGGGCTAGGGGATATCGCGGCTTTCCCCTTTGTGGAAGCGCCGGATAAACGTAATATTCAAGATGGCGTGCGGCTGCTGGAAGAACTGGGGGCGATCCAAACTGCCAGTAACGGGCATCAGCAATTAACTCCATTAGGCCGCCAATTGGCTCAATTACCGGTCGATCCGCGCCTGGCTCGCATGGTACTGGAGGCGCAGAAAAGCGGCAGTGTGCGCGAATTGATGATTATCACCTCGGCGTTATCTATCCAAGATCCGCGTGAGCGCCCGATGGATAAACAACAGGCCTCCGATGAAAAACACCGGCGTTTTGCTGATAAAGACTCTGATTTCCTTGCATTTGTTAATCTGTGGGATTATCTAAAAGAGCAGCAAAAAGAGCTGTCATCGGCGCAATTCCGTAAATTATGCCGCAGCGATTTCCTGAATTATCTGCGGGTGCGTGAATGGCAGGATATCTATACTCAACTGCGTCAGGTCGTGAAAGAGCTGGGGATCCCGGTCAACAGTGTTGCCGCGGATTATCGCAGTGTCCATACGGCTATTCTGACGGGATTATTATCACATATCGGCCAGAAAGACGTTGAAAAGCAAGAGTATACCGGCGCACGTAATGCGCGTTTTGCCATCTTCCCCGGTTCCGGTTTATTCAAAAAACCGCCCAAATGGAGCATGGTTGCAGAGTTAGTCGAGACCAGCCGGTTATGGGGCCGTATTGCTGCTCGCATTGAGCCCGAGTGGATTGAACCTTTAGCGCAACATTTGGTTAAACACCATTATAGCGACCCGCATTGGGAGAAAGCGCAAGGGGCGGTGATGGCTAGCGAGAAAGTGACCTTATTCGGGTTGCCTATCGTGACTGAGCGCAAAATAAACTATGGCCCCATTGACCCGCCACTGTGCCGCGAGCTGTTCATCCGTCACGGTTTGGTTGAAGGGGATTGGCAAACGCGCCATGCCTTCTTCCGGGCTAATTTAAAGTTACTGGCTGAAGTTGAAGAACTGGAGCACAAATCTCGCCGCCGCGACATTTTGGTTGATGATGAGACACTGTTTAACTTCTATGATCAACGCATTGGTCGCGATGTTATTTCTGCGCGCCATTTTGATAGCTGGTGGAAGAAAACCAGCCAGACACAGCCCGAGCTGCTCAACTTTGAAAAAACCATGCTTATCAAGGATGGGGCGAACAAAGTTAACCCGCTGGATTACCCTAATTTTTGGTATCAAGGGTCGCTCAAATTGCGGCTTTCTTATCAATTTGAGCCGGGCACTGACGCCGATGGGGTCACTGTCCACATTCCGCTCCCGATCCTGAATCAAGTTAAGGAGGAAGGGTTTGATTGGCAGATTCCGGGGATTCGTCGCGAGCTGGTAGTGGCGCTTATCAAGTCATTACCTAAGCCGGTTCGCCGTAACTTTGTCCCGGCACCTAATTATGCTGAGGCTTTTTTGGCCCGAGCCACTCCGCTGGAAACCAGTTTGTTGGAAGCATTAGAGCGCGAGTTACGTCGCATGACGGGTGTGACAGTGTCACGTGAAAGTTGGCAGTGGGAACAAGTTCCCGACCATCTGAAAATGACGTTTCGCGTGCTGGATGATAAAAATCGGACTCTACGTGAGGGCAAAGATCTTGCGGCTTTGAAGCTACAACTTCAAGAGAAAGTGCAAGAGACCCTTTCTGCTGTAGCGGATGATGGTATTGAACAAAATGGCTTACATATCTGGAGTTTTGGCTCACTTCCTGTGTGCTATGAACAGCGCCGTGGGGGATACGAAGTCAAAGCTTATCCCGCACTGGTGGATGAAAAAGACAGTGTTGCAATCCGCTTATTTGATACGGAATCTCAACAACAGCAAGCAATGTGGCAAGGTACACGGCGGTTATTGTTGCTAAATATTCCTTCTCCCATTAAGTATTTACATGAAAAACTGCCGAACAAATCCAAACTCGGCCTTTATTTCAATACTTATGGCAAAGTGATGGATCTGATTGATGATTGCATTGCTTGTGGGGTGGATAAACTGGTGGCGCAATATGGCGGCCCGGTTTGGCAAGAGGCTGATTTTGCTCGCTTACAAGAAAAAGTGCGTGCCGAGTTAAATGAAACAGTCGTGGATATTGCCAAGCAAGTTGAGCAGATCCTAACTACGGCGTTTAGTATTAATAAGCGCCTAAAAGGCCGAGTCGATATTTCGCAAGCATTGGCGCTTTCAGACATTAAAGCACAGCTTGGCGGCCTGATTTACCGGGGTTTTGTCACTAATAATGGTTGGAAACGTTTACCCGATACTTTGCGCTATTTACACGCGATTGAGCGCCGTTTGGAGAAGTTAGCTGTCGATCCTCATCGTGATCGTGCCCAAATGTTGCGCATAGAACATGTACAGCAAATGTGGCAGCAATGGCTCAATAAGTTACCGCCTAAACGCCAACAAGATGAAGAGGTTAAAGAAGTCCGTTGGATGATTGAAGAACTGCGGGTGAGCTTATTCGCCCAGCAATTAGGCACATCATATCCCATTTCGGACAAACGTATTTTGCAAACTATCGAACAACTCTCTGCTTAATCGTTAATTAATATCACTCCGCGCCTGGCCAAATGGTTTTTGGCGTGGAGTTTTTCTCCCACTGCCAACCTCAGTGTCTATATAATTCAAGCATTCTCATTTTCATCTTAAATATGTAATTGATGAAAGCTGTTAATTTTCCTGCGAAGCCCCTCGAAAACTCTTAATTAAGTCCCTGATTGGACATCTACGTTATTGCCTCTGACCTTTAACTACGGCTATATCTGCTTTGGCAATGAGGCAGCTTGTTCAAAGTTTGTCTGATTGTGGGTCACCATGTTTGATTACATCCGGTGAGTTTGATAGAGTTTTTCGGGAGCAAGGATTGCTTATGTATATGATTAATTTATTGGGGTTGGCACAGAGGGAGTTGTTTAAATTACCGCCAGGAATACAGGCGGCTCTGATCAAAGCTTTGGATGAGTTAGAGGCTTATGGTCACGAGTTACGGGAGCCTGTGGTGAGGGATTTAGGAAAGGGGTTGAAAGAACTGAGGGTCAGCGCGAAAGAGGGTGCAGGGCGTGGTTTTTTCTTTTACCAAGCTGATCAGCAGGTTTATATCATTCATATTTTGCAGAAGAAAACGCAAAAGACTCCCAGACGGACACTGATGTTGGCTTATCAGCGTATGAAGGAACTCAAACGGAGATTACAGCCATGAAAAAACAAGATGATTTTGACATTATTCCTTTTTCTGAGGTGAAAGCCGCGGCTTTACATCATCCTCAGGTAAATGAAGCTTATTCAGACTTACAAATTAGACAAACAATGATGACGGAGCTTAAGGCTGCCCGTCAGCAATGTAAACTGACTCAACAAGAGGTTGCTCAAAGAGCGGGCTTGAGGAAACAGAACATTAGCCGGATGGAGAAAGGTATTATCTCGCCTAACCTGACAACGTTAAGTCGATATGCCGCAGCATTAGGGGGGACTTTTGTATTCAAATTTAATCAAAAGCCCCATCGTGCAGATAAGAAATAATGGGCCATAAAGTCCCTCTATTACCCCATTAATCTATTTTGCAGAAATAACCTGTATTATTTGGCTGCTTTATTTGCGAGTGTTTTTAACCGATCTTTTATGGCAGTGACTGCCAAAGCTCGGTTATCCGCGAGATAACGGTCTTTAGCGGCGGGAGCGGAACTTTGAATCGCAATCAAAGACCACTTTTCGCCATTTTTCAGCAGTAGAGGCGAGCCACTGTCACCGGGTAATGTATCACATTGATGAGAAAGCACGCCTTGCTGTGCCCAACCTGTAATAAGGCAATCTTCATGACGATAAAGTGTATCCAGATGATCGAGGGGATAACCGGCTTGAGTTATTTTACGATCAACTTGTTTAAGTGATTGGGTTAATTCGCTCGCTGTTCCATCCCACAGAGGCAATGGTTTGATTGGGATGGTTTTTTTACTCGTTAATCGAATAAGTGCATAGTCATAAGCTGCAGCGGCGGGTGGAACTATCCAACCATCACCATCAGGCTTGAGTTTTTTGCCCAATTTAGCATCAACCAGTGTTTCCAAATTGGTAGTCTGGTACTTCCAATGACCATCTTGGGAAACAAATCGTAAAGCCACGGCACGGTCAATTTTACCCGGAGGAGCCAATACACAATGCCCCGCTGTTAGTGCCAGGCGAGGGGAAATTAATGTTGCAGTACAAAGGTTACCGCTTGCCGTTTCAACTTGCCCAATGGCTTGCCACGGCCATTCGAGGCTATCGGTTACCGCTGTACGGTCATCTTTACCGAAGAACAGAGTTGTTTGATCTGCAATACTGGCGTCATCATTTTGCGTGTCTGTCGGTGGGTGGGCTAGAGCCGCAGAAAGAGGCAACAGACTGAATAGTAATAATGAAGATAAACGCATAAATAGTTAGCCTGCCTTATTATTCCCAAGAGGGTTATCTATTCACAAACCTGAGTTAGACTGATTTAAACTGCTCATCACGAGTTTCCCTACCGCTAACTATAGACATAATTAGTGATATGTTATGTTGTCAGCATTTGATTTTTCAATAATTTTAGGACGCCATAGGCTATTGTTGTTATAAATAAAAAAACAATGTAATCAGTCCACAAATAATTAATGTAGCCAGAGTGATTTCAAATAAATAACGGCGCAGCATTATCAGCACTCCCGATAAAAAAACACCCGGAAAACCGGGTGTTGAGTGAATTCAGCTGTTGCAGACTAATTATGGATAGCTGACTTCAGCTTTTTCGGATGCTATTTTACGGCCGGGACTGCGACTGGGGCAGCCTTAGTCTGTGCCGCTTTTTTGTGGTGTTTTTTAGCTGCTTGCGCTTTTTGCACTGGGGCGGTTTTATCCGCTTTCTTCACCGATTTTTTAGCTTTTTTGTGATGCATAGTTTTAGCTGGAGCACTATGGGCAACAGGCGGTGCAACGGTGTCAGCGGCGAATGCTATAGAAGACATACCCAAAGTTGCAGCAACAATCAGAGCTAATACTGTTTTCATGATTTATTCCTCAGTGTTCTGTTTGTATATCGGCCCCGTTGGGTCGTTGTAATGAGAATAGAGGAAATGGTTAACGGCTTCCGTGAGTCATTGGTTTCGGCTTGTAACCGATTGTACAGGGCTGATTGTTATGACGAATAAACAACGCAGTATGCCATTTATCATGCGCGTCTGAGCACAGTCCATTGTGTATAGAGTAGATAAATCAAAAGGAATGAAACCTACAAAGAAAACATCCAATCTTCCTGTTTTAGTTACAACATACATATGATGAATAGAAAAAACAGCGCTCTATGAATCTATCTGCAAATTTGAAACTAACCTGAACTTTATGTCTGGCAGGGAGAACAGCCTCTCAGGGGAGAGGCTGTTAAAAAGGTGCAATCTGGCTCTGAAGGGGATTATAAATAGCGGCGCTCTAAATGCTCGCGGAAAAAGCGAGGATTAAGGGGTTCACCTGTCGCTTTGGTGATCAGCTCTGCAGTTGAATAACGGCTACCCTGTTGCCAGATATTTTGTTGCAGCCAATTAAACAGGGCGCTAAGGTCGCCATTGGCAATGTTCTTATCTAACCCAGGAATAGCACTTCGCGCCGTTTGGAAAAGCTGGGCAGCATACATAGCACCCAGTGTATATGTCGGGAAGTAACCAAAGGCACCATCAGTCCAGTGTATGTCTTGCATACAGCCATTACGGTAATTACCTTCAGTGTTAATTCCCAGATATTGCTGCATTTTTTCATTCCACAAGGCCGGAATATCATCTACCTCGATTTCACCGCTAATCAAGGCTTTCTCGATCTCGTAGCGCAAAATGACATGGGCAGGGTAGCTGACTTCATCAGCATCAACCCGGATGAAACCGGTTTTAACACGTTGATTCAATGCAATAAAATTTTGTTCCGCCAATGCAGGTTGTTCACCAAATTGCTGTATGACCAATGGGCGAATGACTTGCAAGAATTCTTTGCTGCGGGCTAATTGCATTTCAAACAGTAGGCTTTGAGATTCATGAATTGCTGTCGAGCGTGCATGTGATATTGGTTGGCCCAGCCATTCGCGTGGCAGATTTTGCTCATAACGTGCATGACCTGTTTCATGAATAATACCCATTAATGCACTGAGAAATTCTTTTTCATTATAACGTGTAGTAATGCGAACATCTTGCGGTACACCACCGCAGAATGGATGGACACTGACATCGACTCGGCCACCATCAAAGTCGAAACCGAGCACTTTCATCACATTGAGTCCAAGTTGGCGCTGGTTTCCCAGGTCAAATGGCCCCTGCGGTATCAAGCAGGACTCATCCGCTTGCTTAGCTGTCACTTTTTGTAAGAGATTGGGTAACCATTGTTTAAGGTCGCCAAATATACGGTCCAAATCGGCACTATTGGTTCCCGGCTCATATAAATTCAGCAATGCGTCATAGCGCGATGTTCCGGCGGCTTGAGCACGAATTGACGCCTCTTCGCGGCTGAGGCTGACCACTTCACGTAGATTTTCTGCAAAACCATTCCAGTCATTCGCGATGCGCTGCTGTCGCCATGCATGCTCGCAGCGAGCGCCCGCCAGTGATTTCGCTTCAACCAATGCTTCCGGCAACAACACGGCATTATTGTAGTGTCGGCGCATCTCACGCAAATTTGCTTGCTCGACATCATCCAGAGTTTCTTGTTCCGCTTGCTTCAACCATTCCCCAACATCTTTGGCCGTTAGTATTTGATGTTGCAATACATTCAGCTCCGCCATCGCCTCTGAGCGGGCAAGATTACCTTTTAGCGGCATCATAGTTTGCATATCCCATCCGGCAATGGCTGATAAGTGCTCAAAGCGGGAAAGGCGTGTGAACGTAGTGCGCAGGTGTTGATAAGCAGTGGTCATAAAATACTCCATAAAAGCTATTATTTAGGGCTGTCTGGGGTGGCAGTGAGTGAGTAAAGCTCTTTCACTGGCCAGCAAAATCGGAAGCTGGCACCGCCTAACGAACTGGCATCAACGGAAATGCTGCCCTGATAAGCCAATGCAATGGAGTGAACAATTGCCAGGCCCAATCCACAACCCCCGGTTGCGCGATCCCGGCTTGGGTCCAGCCGGACAAAGGGTTCAAATACTCGGGCGCGTTCTTCTAATGGAATCCCCGGCCCGTCATCTTCAACTTGTAAGCAGGCATTATCGCCATCAAACCACAGCCCAATTCGCAGCCGCTGAGTAGAGTAGCGCAGGGCATTATTGACCAAATTATCTAATACTCGCTCCATCAGGCGTAAATCAACTGCGCCGAAATCGCCACGATGAGGAATATCGAGTTCTATTTCGCGCTCACTATGAATCAAGCGCATATCCATTACTTTTGCCGTGAGCCAGGCCGGTAAATCGATAGGTTCCAGATTGAGTGAAACTTGCGGGCGGTCCAGCCGAGCATAAGTCAGCAGCTCGTCAATCAATGCTTCCAACTGGCCAATATCATGATTTAAAGCCAGTTGCTCACTTTCAGTCAGGTTATCACTCATGGCTAATCGATAACGCAAACGAACCAGTGGAGTACGTAACTCGTGAGCAATTCCATCAATAAGCAGTTTCTTGCTGACAATCAAAGTGCTGATGTTGTCAGCCATTTGGTTAAATGCGACACCTAAGCGGCTTAAACTTGACGTAGGGTCAAAATGCGTTCGCTCATCCAAATGGCCCGATCCCAACCGCTGGGCGGCATTCTCTAATTTAAGCAAATCTTTCCAGTGGGGGCGCATCCAAAGAAATACCGGTAGAGCCAACGATAGGCCAATCAGGATAAGTAAGGCTAAATCAAGTAGCCGCATTTGATGCAAATAAAATAAATACGGAACCGGGCCAACAGCAAGGACATAGTGGCTGCGGGGGATCCGTTGCAGGAAAGTATATTCATCATCCAAAGCAATGATTTCACCTGCACGCAGGCGCTTATTCAAGCGCTCACCAAGATCCCGTTTGTCGAGAGGTTCGATATGTAATTGAAATGAGAGGTTTAAATCTAAAGTGGCAATGGTTTTATTCCAATCTTTCAGTGGGATTTCCCGCAACTCACTGCGCATCAATGAAAGCGAGCTTTTCATCAAATCATCTAATGATTGGCGGCCAGCGCGTTCAGCCGTTACTTTATAAACCAGCCCAACCAACATCGCCATCACCATAAAGCAGACGAACAGCAATAAGAAAAACTGAATAAATAGCTTCCTCATTGCTGCACCGACTCCCAGGCATTAGGGGCGAATAGATAACCTTTATTGCGGACGGTTTTGATTCTAAAAGGTTCGAGAGCATTGTCGTAGAGTTTGCGCCGTAAGCGCGATATCGCAACATCGATGCTGCGATCCATCCCGTCATAACTGAC
This sequence comes from Yersinia kristensenii, assembly GCF_900460525.1. Classification (NCBI taxonomy): domain Bacteria; kingdom Pseudomonadati; phylum Pseudomonadota; class Gammaproteobacteria; order Enterobacterales; family Yersiniaceae; genus Yersinia; species Yersinia kristensenii. The sequence continues at coordinate 3,645,092 of NZ_UHIY01000001.1, read as the reverse complement.
GCCACGCAAATTTTTCAATAATGCTTCCCGGTCCATGATAATCCCGGCATGGGTTGCCAGCTCCCACAGCAAGTCAAAATCTGAAGTTGATAAAGTAATTTCTTCATCACTGAGATTAACTTGTCGATTAACAGGATCAATACAGAGCAAACCGAAGTGAATAGCATTATACCCGGTGAGCGGTGGGCTGATGGTTTCTTTGGTTTGTTGTTGATTATGTTGACGTAAATGCAAACGCAACCGCGCCAACAACACCGCAGGGGGGGTTGTTTTCAGGATATAGTCATTCGCCCCCATTTCCAGGGAGAGGATATGGTTCATATCACTGTCAAGCGAAGTCAGCAGCACAATAGGGCCTTCATAGCTTGGTCGCAGATCACGGCACAGCGTCATCCCATCTTTCCCCGGCAGCATGATATCGAGCAACACCAGGTCAGGTTGTTGTTGTTCAATAACGGCTTGTGCAGTATCGCCCCGCGGTTCAACAAACACATCAATGTCATGTTTGCCAAGGTAGGCTGCAATCAGTTTTCCGACCTCCGGGTCGTCTTCTACAAAAACAATTTTGGTCATGTTTTTCAGTTTATAAAAGTGCCGGAATTCAGCATAGCGCGCTGTTGGCAGCAATACTATGCACGTTACTTGATTATTAATACCAATGCCGATGACTGATGGGTAGACAACGGGTAAAGCATTTCATTATATTAATGAAAGTGATTATATCGTCATCTCTATTTAGTTGCGCCTATCGTTTATATATCAATACTTATGATTAATGAATAGCTGTATCAATCAGCTAAGGACTGAGGGATGAGTGGCGAACACATTGGTGTGCCAGCGCACAGTGAAAAAGTCTGCTTCGATTACACGGAATTTCTAGCGGTTTCTTGCAAAAAACGGTGGAGTTTTATTGATGCTATTTATGGCGTCATGCCGATTTTTGGTATGGTGGTAAAATCGCAAACGGAATTAGAGAAAACGCCTCAGGAGCGGCTGACGGCTTTAGCGCTACAGGTATTATCGACCCAACTTAGTGATGAAACTAATATTATCAGATTGATTCATCTCGCTGAGCAACAGGGGATAACCGTATTGGATATCCAATTACCTTATCCTCTAGAAACCTCGCAACTCGGTGAGATCATACAAAAATTCCCGCTTTCGATGCGACTAAGTCAGAAGGGCGAGTGTTTATCGGTGGATATATCGGGAATCGAGAATAAATCGTCTTTGTAAATGGTGAGTTTATCCACAACAAATACTCAAATGGACAGCCAGTTTAACTGGCGTGCCCATTGATTTTATGGATGTTATTCGACTTAATGCATCATCACCCAGGTTGCTGGAATGGTCGCAATCAACACAAGGCAAATTGCTATACGCTCCACGGTATTGAGTAACCGAAGACCTTCATGCCCTTTACGTGCATAAATAAACACCAATAAACCGGGGGCATATAACAGGGCGGATAACAGCAGATACAGCAAGCCCGCTGCATAAATAAGCCACAAACCATACAAACAGGCGCCACTGGCGGCAATAATCAATCGCCAATCCTGCCGTTTCAAGGCCACTTTAAATAAGAATGCCCCCACCAGGAAGTAGGGCACCAAAATCATCTCTGATGCAATGGTCAGTAAGGTGTTGTAGTTACTGCCCGTCAACCAGATAAGAATCAACGCCACTTGCACGGCACAGTTAGTTAGCCATAGTGATTTAGCCGGTGCATTGTGTTTATTCTGATGTCGGAACATTTTAGGAAATGCCCCATGTTTAGCGGCCACCATAGGGACTTCTGCGGCCATAATGGTCCAACTAAGATAAGCACCACACACCGAAATAATCAGTCCGGCGGCAATAATCACTTCCCCCCAAGGTCCGATCATCTCCACCATAATGCCCGCCATGGATGGGTTCCGCATACCGGCTAATTCGGCGCGCGGCACCACCCCAAGAGACAATAACGTTATTAGCAGATAGACACATAAAGCGGAGATAACCGCCAGCATCGTCGCCCGGCCAACATCTTTTTTATTGCGCGCTCTGGCGGAAACAACAACGGCACCTTCTACCCCAATAAAGACCCATAACGTGATTAGCATGGTGTCTTTCACTTGTTGCCAAACCGGGGTGTGTAGGGCGATGCCAGTAAAATCAACGCTAAATGTATCGAGGCTGAAGGCGAGGCCGGCTAAAATGATGAAGCCGCCGATAGGCAACAGTTTTGCCAGTGTCGCGGCCAAATTGATACTGGCCGCAGTTTGGACACCACGCAATACCAATGCATGGACTAGCCACAACAGGAAAGATGCGCCCACTAGCGCCTGCCAGGTATTCCCCTCACCAAAGACAATGCTGCCAGACTTATCGGTAAAAAAACTCAATGCAGCAAAAACAATCACCAGATAAGAGACATTGGCAATGACGGCGCACAACCAGTAACCCCAAGCGGAGAAAAAGCCGATAAGGTCACCAAAACCTTCTTTGGCATAGGTGAATATTCCGCCATCCAGATCAGGGCGCAGGCGTGTCAACAGCAGCATGGCAAAGGCCAAAAAAATGATTCCTACGCCGGTAATACCCCAGCCAATAAGCAAGGCCGCCGGGCTGGCAACTTCAGCCATATTTTGTGGCAAGCTGAAGACACCTGCACCCAGCATTGAACTGAGAACCAGCGCAGTGAGCGCCGTCAGGCCGAGTTTTCTTTCCAATTATAAATCCTGGTTTTTAGAGTATTAATGAGTAGTTAATGGCTTGTAAGTAGCATTATATGAGGCAAACTTATCGATAGTTGACAGATAATGGCCCTATAATTTTCGGGCGATTTTACGGAGTGGGAGGCGATCATGCAATGATTGGTTATGCGATTTGGGTAAAAAGTTATTCAGCCGGAACTCATCAGGTTAATCGCTACCGCGGCAGATAAAAAAAGGACAGCCAATGGCTGCCCTTTGATTGCGATCGAAGCAAACTTATTTAAACAAGTCAGCGCTGATACTCAGGTTACCACCACTTTGGTTCTGCCACTGGCGAGTAACATGATAATACTTCGCCCCTTTAGCCGCCGCACGCTTAGCCACTTCATGGGAAACGTCGGTCATGCTGTTGTAGTGACCACTAAAGGTAATAGAGTCAAACGGCACCATCTGCGCGGCAGTAGTGTTGTTTAGTTCCTGAATTTGGGTGCCATCATTCAGCGTGACAGTGTAACGCTTACCTGTGGAGGATTGCGTTTCAAAGAAACGGCCCACATCAGCACTTGGTGTACCTGAAGAGGCGACGCCTGGAATTTCTACATTCGCAGCCGCAGCACCACCAGCAGCCAGTGCTGCGCGGCCAGCATCTGAATCCGCAGGAATCACATCAGGGCTTTGCACTGTACGTTTGGCCGCATCTTCTTTATAAACATACGCCGTCACGAACTGGTTGCCACCTTGGTTAGCATCAACCTGGCGCACGATGAAGAAGGAGTAAGCGCCTTTCTCTTTTGCTGCTTTGGAAATAGCATCGTTAATATCAGGCTGGCTACGGAAGAAACCACTGACAGAGACGGTGTCATAAGGTTGCAAAATGTAGGCTTCTGTTTTTGGTAATTCTTTGATGCCATTAAAAATACGATACTGAGTCTCTTTGCTCACTTCCTCAGCATCTTTATGATAAACATCGGCCGTTACACGCCAGTTGCCACCATTGCCGTTGCTGTTGAGATCTTGAATATAGAACGAATCAGCGCCCAATTTATCAGCACGACGGGATACTGCATCGGCGGCTTCATTGATTGCATTAAATCTGCCGGTAATAGTAATACGATCAAATGGCTTAATGGCGGCTGCTTGCTCTGGTGTGAGCTCTTTTGCCGCATGTGCAGCAGAAAGCGCCGAGAGTGATAGCAATGCCGATGCGATGATCGTGTATTTCAGCTTCATAAAAAATCCTTTCGCCTTGCGCATTAACGGTGATACATGCGGAACAATTGATGTGTAACAGAATAGCAGATGATTATTACATGTAATAATGGCGGGTGTCTCCGCAATTTATATGACTAAATAAATGAATTCCGAAGTTAGGCCTGTTAGCACTTTACATGAAGAATTGAGATAAGCTTTACGAATAATGGTTTTAACGTCATAAGCACGGATTATTTACATTTTTCCAACCTAATGCCGCGCCATCACTGGGCTGCCTTATTATACTAATGCTTATTATTTTGGCTCAAACTTGCAGGACAAGCCGCTAGTAAATATTATTTTTATAGTGAATTATACAGAGTTCTTTCCGCCTGCCAGTTTTAGTGCAAAAACTGCTTCAGAACTGCATACAGATATGGATCATCAGTCACATTTTCAGTAGGTTATAGGGAGCCGTAACTAAGCAGGTTTGTCAGTAACCAAAAGAACTGAGCATATCCGGATTAATTGGCGTTACAGGTAGGCAGCTCCCGATGTGCTGACATGAGTCAGTGATTTGAGTCAATGAGCGCCGCTAACCCCATAACTTCAATTAAGAAGGGTATGGCAATCTTCATCATTAAAGATAGGTAAAGGGAACATTATGCGTATTGGTGTACCAAGAGAGCGGTTGGCCAATGAAGCCCGTGTTGCAGCAACGCCGAAAACGGTAGAACAATTGCTGAAATTAGGTTTCACCGTGGCGATTGAAAGCGGAGCTGGCCATTTAGCCAGTTTTGACGATGCGGCGTACCAGGATGCGGGTGCCACCATTACGGATACCACCGATGTGTGGCAATCCGACCTTATTCTCAAAGTGAATGCCCCATTTGAGGAAGAAATTGCCCTGATGCGTGCGGGGAGCACTTTGGTCAGCTTTATCTGGCCAGCTCAGAACCCGGAATTACTGCAAAAATTAGCAGAGCGTCAGGTCACGGTATTGGCGATGGATTCTGTGCCGCGTATCTCGCGCGCGCAATCCATGGATGCCCTAAGCTCAATGGCTAACATTGCGGGCTATCGCGCAATCGTCGAAGCTGCGCATGAATTTGGCCGTTTCTTCACCGGACAAATCACCGCGGCGGGTAAAGTCCCCCCAGCGAAAGTGATGATTATCGGGGCCGGTGTTGCAGGGTTAGCTGCCATTGGCGCGGCAGGGAGCTTAGGCGCTATCGTCCGGGCTTTTGACACCCGTCCGGAAGTCAAAGAACAAGTCCAAAGTATGGGCGCTGAATTCCTCGAACTCGATTTTGAAGAAGAGGCCGGCAGTGGTGATGGTTACGCGAAAGTTATGTCTGAAGCGTTTATCAAAGCCGAGATGGCGCTATTTGCTGCCCAAGCGGCTGAAGTGGATATCATTGTGACCACGGCATTGATTCCAGGGAAACCTGCGCCACTCTTGATAACCAAAGAAATGGTTGCGTCGATGAAGTCCGGCAGCGTGATTGTCGATTTGGCCGCACAGACCGGCGGTAACTGTGAATTAACTGTGGCTGATAAAGTGACGGTGACGGAAAATGGCGTGAAAATCATCGGTTATACCGATTTGCCAAGCCGTTTACCGACGCAGTCATCCCAGCTCTATGGCACTAACCTGGTTAACTTGCTGAAATTACTCTGTAAAGAGAAAAATGGTGAAATCGATATTGATTTCGAAGATACCGTTATTCGCGGTGTTACCGTGGTGAAAACCGGTGAAGTTACCTGGCCGGCTCCACCAATTCAAGTTTCAGCTCAGCCTCAGGCCGCTAAAGCGGCTCCGATTGTTAAAGAAGACGCTAAACCTTCATCGCCTTGGCCTAAGTACATCATGATGGCGCTGGCTATCGTGTTGTTTGGTTGGTTGGCAAACGTGGCACCGAAAGAGTTTTTATCTCACTTTACGGTCTTTGCTCTGGCGTGTGTGGTTGGCTATTACGTGGTGTGGAACGTCAGCCATGCGCTACATACCCCACTGATGTCAGTCACTAACGCCATTTCCGGCATTATTGTGGTAGGCGCATTGTTGCAGATTGGTCATGGCGGCTGGGTAAGTTTCTTATCCTTTATTGCCGTATTGATTGCCAGCATCAATATTTTTGGTGGCTTTACCGTCACCCAGCGCATGCTGAAAATGTTCCGTAAAAACTAGTTTTTCCTGTGAAAACTCAGTTGGTATAACACCATGACTTATAAGAATGAAGGGGTAACTGATGTCTAGTGGTCTCGTTACAGCTGCGTACATAGTTGCTGCGATTTTATTTATTTTCAGTTTGGCTGGGCTGTCGCGCCACGAAACATCCAAACAAGGGAACACTTTCGGTGTGACCGGTATGGCCATCGCGCTTATCGCCACCATTCTGGGGCCAGATTCAGGGAATGTTGCCTGGATTATCATTGCCATGGTAATTGGTGGAGCGATTGGTATTTATCTGGCGAAGAAAGTCGAAATGACCGAAATGCCGGAGTTGGTTGCTATCCTGCACAGTTTCGTGGGGTTGGCGGCAGTTCTGGTTGGCTTTAACAGCTATCTGGATCATGGCCCAGTGGTCATGGATGCGGTGATGGTGAATATCCATCTGACCGAAGTATTCCTCGGTATCTTTATCGGTGCGGTGACATTTACTGGTTCTATTGTTGCCTTCGGTAAATTACGTGGGATTATCTCATCCAAACCGTTGATGCTGCCACAACGTCATAAGTTAAATTTAGTGGCGCTGGTTGTTTCATTCCTGCTGATGATTATGTTCGTCAAAACAGATAGCGTAGCCCTGCAAGTGGTCGCACTGTTATTGATGACCGTGATTGCTTTGGCCTTCGGCTGGCATCTGGTGGCATCCATTGGTGGTGCTGATATGCCGGTTGTGGTGTCGATGCTGAACTCCTACTCCGGTTGGGCCGCGGCGGCCGCAGGTTTCATGCTCAGCAACGACTTACTGATCGTGACCGGTGCGTTAGTGGGTTCTTCCGGCGCCATCCTGTCGTACATCATGTGTAAAGCGATGAACCGTTCGTTCATCAGCGTGATTGCCGGTGGCTTTGGTACCGATGGTTCTTCTACTGGTGATGCTGAAGAGATGGGTGAGTACCGTGAAACTAACGCGGAAGAAGTGGCCGAACTGCTGAAAAATGCCAGCTCTGTCATCATCACTCCTGGGTATGGTATGGCGGTGGCACAGGCACAATATCCGGTGGCTGACATTACAGCAAAACTGCAGGCTCGCGGGATCAAAGTGCGTTTTGGTATTCACCCAGTAGCAGGGCGCTTACCAGGCCATATGAACGTGTTATTGGCTGAAGCCAAAGTGCCTTATGATGTGGTGCTGGAAATGGATGAAATCAATGATGATTTCCCAAGCACTGACGTCGTACTGGTTATTGGTGCTAACGACACGGTAAACCCAGCTGCACTTGAAGATCCTCGCAGCCCGATTGCAGGTATGCCAGTGCTGGAAGTGTGGAAAGCGCAAAATGTTATTGCCTTTAAACGCTCAATGAACACCGGCTATGCTGGCGTCCAAAACCCATTGTTCTTCAAAGACAATACTCAGATGTTATTTGGCGATGCCAAAGACAGCGTAGAAGCTATTTTACGCGCGTTGTAATGGCGTTGTAGTCTTTGATTAAGGGCCACCTCGGTGGCCCTTTTCTTTGGATTTAATCAGAATAGCGCGCGAGAAAAAGGTTATTCGATATCTTCTTGATCTTCATTATTTTCCACAGGGCAAGTAAAGCCTTCTGGTTTAATCGCTAACAAATCACATTTAAGATGATCGATTACATGCTCTGTTGTATTCCCAATAAAGGCGGCAGAGAGCCCTGTACGGCCCAAAGTCCCCAAAACCACCACCCCAGCCCGTAAATGTTCAGCAAGATCAGGAATAACCTCTTCGGGCAAACCTTTTTCTACATGAGTGAATTTTTCATCAATACTAAACTGCTGGCGCAGTGCTTTCATCGCGACCAAATGCTGACCGCGAATCGCATCGTTATAGACACTTGGATCAAAATCAGGTAATTCGATGGCGATATTAATCGGAGTGACCGGGTAGGCACTAATCAAGTGCACCTGAGTTTGATTGAGATTTTCAGCAAGTTCTCGGGTTTCTTTCACTAAACGTAGATTGAGCGGGTCATGAAGTGGGTCTTCGCTTGAGAGGTTGACAGCTACCAATGCCGTACCACCTTCTGGCCAAGGTTGATCTTTTACCATCCACACTGGACATGGGCATTTGCGCAATAAATGCCAGTCAGTTGGGGTGAAGATAATCGACTCCAGGCGATCATGCTGATGTGCCATTTTTAGCAATAAATCGTGTTTAAATTTCAGGACTTCCTGAATAATGGCTTCGTAGGGACGATTGTGCCATACCACTTTGATTTCAATTGGTATCCCTTCATCGAGATAAAACCGGCACTGCTCGTTTATCCAAGCTGAGCGTTGGCTGATAACCCCTTTGCGCATAGCAGTGCGCTCATCGGGTGATAGCAGGGTGGTCATATCATAAGACAAGTCATAAATGGCTAAAAACGCTTTTATTGTGCCGCCGTTACGTCGCACAAGATAGACTGCACGTCTTAATGCAGGTTGATCATCCTGATTGGGGTCAATAGCCACCAGAATATTCTGATACTTTGCCATAGAGTCTCCTTACAACCGTGAATTAACAGTATGTTAGTTAAAGAGTAAACCATGAAAGTGAAAGAGGATAGGCGAGAGAACGAGCCAGAGCAATAATATATCCGTCACCGTTAAAGTTGCAGGTGTATTGGTTGCCCTTAATCCTCCGAATCACTTACGGGAATCAGCTCACCGAGATTTATGAGCCTCATCCATGAGACTCACTTTGCAGATTGATATCTAGTGGGTATGCTTGAAATTAAAGACTCGGTCTTGGGTTCCCCGCCAATTTAGCCAATGCTTCGGTATTCTCGATAGTGATATATTTACCTTTCACACTCAGAATATCGCTTTTCTGGAAACGGCCCAACAAGCGGCTGATAGTTTCTACCGTCAAACCTAAATAATTGCCGATATCGCCACGAGTCATGGTGAGACGGAATTCACGTGGTGAGAAACCACGCTGAGCAAAACGTCGGGAGAGATTATAAATAAAGGCCGCCAGACGCTCTTCTGCATTCTTTTTAGAAAGCAGTAAAATCATGTCTTGATCACCTTTAATCTCACCACTCATTAGGCGCATCATCTGTTGGCGCAGATTTGGCATTTTGCCGGATAGATCATCCAGAGTGTCAAACGGGATTTCGCAAACCATTGATGTTTCGAGGGCTTGCGCAAAGCTTGGATGCTGCAGGTTACTGATTGCATCAAAACCGACTAAATCGCCCGCTAAATGGAAACCGGTAATTTGCTCATCACCTTCTTCGGTAATGGTGTAACTTTTGATGGTCCCGGAACGGATGGCATACAATGATTTAAGCTCATCACCTGCTTTAAACAGCGCCTGTCCTTTCTGAATAGGTTTTTTCCTTTCAATGATATTGTCGAGCTGATCCAGCTCGTTCTCATTCAAAGTAAAAGGAATACAGAGCTGGCTGATACTGCAATCCTGACAATGGATTGCACAACCACCAGACTGAATACGTCGGATTACGCGTTTTTCCGGGATCATAGGGTATTCCCAATAATATTGATATGCGTCAATTTTAACATCTTTTCTTGCGTCTGATAAGAGCAAGAATAGTTAGCGTGCTAAAAGATAGCCCTCATGCATTAATAGCCAGCGTTTTCGCTCCACACCACCGGCATAGCCAGTCAATGCACCTTGCTGCCCAATGACCCTATGACAAGGGACAACAATTGAAATAGGATTCAAGCCATTAGCCATCCCTACAGCCCGGGAAGCGGTGGGGCGATTAATGCGTTTTGCTAATTCACCATAAGTAATGGTTTCACCACAGGGGATTTTACGCAGTTGTTCCCACACCTGGCGCTGGAAGTCAGTGCCAGCTGTTTTCACAGGTAAATTATCGATAATACTTAGCTCACCGGCAAAATAGCGCTGCATACTGTCACTTAACCCTCCGGGATTGCGTTTTTCTACGAGGGTAAAGGTATTGGTGCCGTAATGATTGCGTAGCAACTTCATCAGGCGTTCATAATGATCCGTCCAATCAATGGCGCGTAGCCGGTTTTCTTCGTCTGCAATTAACAACAGTTCACCCTGTGGGGTTGCCATCCGATCAATTAAAAACGTTTCCATAGTTCTCCGCGACTTTGCTGCGACTGGTTAAGCACAAATGATGGGATTAAAGATTTGCCAGAGATTATTACATGAAAAATAACATCAATAGATGACTATCGGGAATGAAAAGTAAAAACCTGCGGTTATTGCGGCACTTATCGCATAAACCATACAGTTTAGGTATAAGGACGGGGTGGGCGAAGTGAGCATAAGTCGCTAGGATAAAAGCCTGTTATTGACGAAATCCATTCATATCAGGTATTCAATTCATGTCCAATGTCACTTTAGTTCCTTTATTACGTGATGGCGAACCTCCGGCAGCTGCCATTGAACGCCCAGAGAGCCGTTCACCTTTTATCTTGCTGGCAGATCATGCAGGGCAGCGTATCCCCGCCCAACTTGGCGATTTGGGATTACCCTCTGGGGAAATTGACCGCCATATTGGCTGGGATATCGGTTCATTGGCTACCGCGCAATTACTCAGTCAATATTTGGATGCAACATTGATTCATCAGCGTTACTCGCGCTTAGTGATTGATTGTAACCGCACGCCTGGTATCGCCAGTTCTATTCCTGAAATTTCGGAAAATACGCGAATCCCACGCAATATTGGCGTTACGGAGAAAGAGGCACAAGCCCGCCGAACTGAGATATTCCAGCCTTATCATGACTTAATTACACAGACACTTAATCTGCGCCAGGATAACGGCCAAACCAGCGTCATCATTTCCATGCACAGCTTTACCCCGTCGTTTAAAAACATTTCACGCCCGTGGCAAGTTGGGACTTTATTTAACCGTAATCCCGAGTTTTCTCTGCAGTTGATAGCATTTTTACAGCAAGAAGGCGCATTAAATGTCGGAGTTAACCAACCTTACGCCATGACAGATGCAACCGATTTCACTTTGCCATTTCATGCAGAACAGCGCCATTTACCTTATGTAGGCATAGAAATTCGCCAGGATCTTATTACCCAACCCGATGGACAGGAACAGTGGGCAAAGCGATTGGCGAGATTGTTACCGCAAGTCTTATCTGCCTATAAGCATTCAAAATAAGTCACAATCTATTTATTAACCCAAGAAATATCTGTTTTGCGTTAATTATTTTTCTGAGTTTATGACTGGCCACTATTAATTAGTTATTATCGGTGGCTATAGTTATTTTTAATTCATCACTAATTCATTTATCACACAATATTAAGGTTGAAAATCTCGTGGAATCTAAACCTGCGCGTATCCTGATCAGTGCCTGCTTGATGGGGAAACCTGTTCGTTATAACGGCAGCGCTCTGTCTGTCCATGATGAAATTATTCAGCGCTGGCAGGATGAAGGGCGGCTGGTACTGGTTTGTCCAGAACTGGCCGCAGGAATGCCGGTGCCACGCCCACCAGCAGAAATTCAGCAAGGTAATGGCGAGGCGGTATTACAGGGGCAAGCGCGGGTGATTGAACAATGGGGTAATGATGTCAGCCGAGAATTTCTGCAAGGGGCTTATCAGGCCTTGGAATTGGCTCAAAAACATCAGTGCACATTGGCCATCCTGACTGAAGGTAGCCCATCTTGTGGCAGTAGCCGTATCTATGATGGCCATTTTAATGGCACTCAACGCGCAGGACAGGGAGTGACAACCGCTTTACTGCGCCGCCACGGGATCACGGTATTCAGTCATCTTCAACTGGAACAAGCTGATGATTTTTTGCGAAGCAGTTCGCAAATCGAGGTTGAAAATTAATCAAATGTCATAAAACCTCGCTATACTGTACGAATGTACAGTAGTGGTGTGGGATCGTATCTTTAGCCACTTAATTTTTATTAAAACCATTGAGTCGAGGTCGCGATATGACATTCAAGATAGTCGAAAAAGAATCAAAAAAGATTGTGGGAATCCGAGTTGTCGGGCCTTATCACGAGACCATTCCGAAAGGATTTGACCAACTATTATCACTTTATACCCAGCACCAAATTCCAGGAAAAGAGTGGTTAGCACTTTACTGGGATAACCCAGAAACCAATCCACCGGCTGAATTACGGGCTGATGTGTCTTTATCCGTCGCTGATGATTATGTCTTGCCAGTAGAACTTAGCGGTCAGCTAGAGTTACAGGTGATCCCTTCGGGTTTATATGCGATATATCACACCCGAGTCACGGATGATGATTACGCCAAAGCGTGGGGGGAATTATATCACCAACATCTGCCACAAAGTGGCTATCGCCCAGCCGAGGGCGCTTGTTATGAGGTTTACCTCAATGACGGCCGGAGCGACGGCTATTTTGATATCGATATCTATCAATCCGTTGAAAAAGACCAATAAACTGAGGTTTTTCAGCCGGGCTAGCTCGCTCGGCTGTTGATGGTGTCAGCGACATCGTATTTCAAGGCTCTATTATTGTCAGGAATATATTGTCAGGAACCTGCTGTCAGGAATACTTGGCTTAGCCAGTCACTGAAAATACGCACCCGTGGTGACAATTGTCGATTGCGTGGATACAGAAAAGAAACCGGCATTGGGGGCGGGGCATATTCAGGGAGAATCTCAATCAGTGTTCCGGCACGTAAATCTGACTCAATATGATAACGTGGCACCTGAATGATTCCTAATGCTAGCCGTGCGGCAGCCACAAAACTTTCCGCGCCACTAACGGATAGAATAGCCGGTAATTTCACGTTTTGCACTTCCACATCTTGAATTTCAGCTGATGAATAGGGTGGTGAACGTTGATAGGAGTGCTCTTTTTGGGCGGAGGGCTGACATTGTGTTCCGATACAAAATTCTAATGGCATCAGTCCGCCGGTCGCACTAGAACGAAATCCTATCATCTGATGCCCGGCTAACTCATTGAGAGTGAGTGGTGCTCCATGTTGTTGCAAATAGCGCGGTGCAGCACAAGTTACCTGTGGTAGCAGTGCCACGCGGCGGGCGACCATGTCACTGTCTTGCAAATTGCCGACACGCAATACACCGTCAAAGCCTTCACGGATCAAATCAACTAGCCTATCTCCTTCGCTGATAAATAATTCAATATCGGGATATTGTGCTATAAAATCAGGTAGTTGAGGTAATACAAAATGGCGAGCCAAGGTACCTTGTACATCTATCCTCAGTAAACCTCGTGGTTTAGCATTGGCAAACGCCATTTCAGCATCTTCTATATCAGCAATAATTTTCAGGCAGCGCTGGTAGTAAGCTTCCCCATCCAGTGTCGGGCTGACATGCCGAGTGGTGCGTTGCAATAAGCGGATATTCAATCGTTTTTCAAGCTGTTTAACTGCATCCGTCACACTAGAGCGCGGTAAATTTAAGTCTTGTGCGGTTTGGGTAAAACTGCGCTGTTCCACTACTCTGATAAACACGCGCATTGCATCAATTCTGTCCATGCTATTGTTCGACTTTTTCGGATAGTGTTAACGAATAATAGGTGATTATCCGAATGAGTAAAAGTGGCATGCTCTCTGTATCGGTTTCAGTGGGGCAGCTTTTGAAAACATGGCTTGAGAACGGCCCATAAACTCGTACAAATAATGAAACACACATTCAGGAGAATATTATGACGAATACCACTCAGCAGGTCGCTATTGTCACAGGCGCATCACGGGGTATTGGTGCAGCAATAGCCGAGCGTTTAGCCCAAGACGGTTATACCGTTCTGATCAATTATTCTCGGGCTGATGAGGAGGCCGAAGCCTTAGTGCGTAAAATTCAACAAGCGGGTGGAAATGCATTGAGTGCCCAAGGGGATATCAGTGATCCCGCCGCTGTAGCCCAATTATTTGCCAAAGCAGAAACCGCTTTTGGTGGCGTAGATGTCTTGGTCAATAATGCTGGAATCATGTCACTCAGCGCGATTGCCGATAGTGATGATGAACACTTTGACCGTCAGATTGCAATTAACCTGAAAGGGAGCTTTAACGGGATGCGGGAAGCCGCAAAACGCCTTAGAACGGGGGGGCGAATTGTTAATTTCTCAACCAGTGTCGTGGGGTTAAAGTTGGAAAAATATGCTGTTTATGCGGCTACCAAAGCCGCGGTTGAAACAATGACGGCAATCTTGGCAAAAGAATTGCGGGGCCGCAATATTACCGTCAATGCAGTGGCGCCAGGGCCCACCGCAACTGACCTTTTTCTTAATGGAAAATCAGCGGAGCTCATTGAAAAAATGGCAAAAATGGCACCATTGGAAAGATTGGGTACACCAGAAGATATTGCCGCAGCAGTGGCATTTTTGGTGAGCAAAGACGGTGGCTGGATCAATGGACAAGTGCTGCGTGCTAACGGTGGCTTGATTTAGCCCCATTCTGTGAAATGACGGCGAGAGGTCAGGGGGATAGCTCTGAAAGATAAGGGATAACAATTAATCGCGCTTGGCATAAAAGCGTTGATTGTCATAAAAGCGTCATTTGTCTGTTCTAGTATCCGTTGTAACCAATCAATACAAATTGTATTACTGTTTTACAACAAGGAACTCTACTGATGCAGAATCGCGTATCCACTTTGTCCGGCATAGCGCTATCTACCCTGATGCTGAGCAGCTCTCTGTTCGCACCCAATGCTGTTGCGGCAGCCACCGGTTTATATGACCGCAGCGCCCATGGTGATATCACCCAATTTGGTGGCGCTCGCCGTTTGACAGAAGATCAAACTCAGGCTCTTCGTGATTCGCTGTCCAACAAAACGGTAAAAAATGTCATTTTACTGATTGGCGATGGGATGGGGGACTCTGAGATTACTTCAGCGCGTAACTATGCCATGGGCGCGGGCGGTTTCTTTAAAGGAATAGATGCATTGCCACTGACCGGGCAGTACACCCACTACTCATTAGATAAAAAAACACAGAAACCTGATTATGTGACTGACTCAGCAGCTTCAGCTACCGCGTGGTCTTCAGGTGTGAAAACCTATAATGGCGCACTGGGTGTAGATGTGTTTGGGAAAGATCATGTCACCTTATTGGAATTGGCTAAAAAAGCAGGTAAAGCCACCGGTAACGTTTCAACGGCTGAATTGCAAGATGCGACTCCTGCGGCACAATTTGCTCATGTCACCGGTCGTAAATGTTATGGCCCGGAAGAAACTAGCGAAAAATGCAGCACCAATGCGCTGGAGAATGGCGGGCGCGGCTCCATCACCGAGCAAATGATTGAAGGACGCGCTGATGTTACATTGGGCGGTGGTTCTAAATCATTCAGTCAGCTCGCTAAAGCGGGTGAATGGAAAGACAAATCTTTGCGTGATCAAGCCCTGGCTCGCGGCTATGTGATTGTTGAAAATCTTGATGATCTGAATGCAATTAAACAGGCTGACCAACAGAAACCTCTATTGGGGCTATTCAGCCCTGGTAATATGCCCGTCCGCTGGCAGGGGCCAAAAGCCTCTTATCACGGCAATATAGATAAACCGCCGGTGGTGTGTGAAAACAATGCTGAGCGAACTAAAGATACGCCAACGTTGGCCGTGATGACGGAAAAGGCCATCGACTTGCTGAAAACCAATAAAAATGGCTTCTTCTTACAAGTTGAAGGGGCATCTATTGATAAACAAGATCATGCGGCTAATCCTTGTGGCCAGTTTGGCGAAACCGTTGATCTAGATGAAGCAGTTCAAAAAGCCTTGGAGTTTGCCCGTGCTGATGGCAATACACTGGTCATCGTGACCGCAGACCATGCCCATTCCAGCCAAATTATTGAGGCTGATGCCAAAGCTCCGGGTCTGACACAGGCATTAACCACCAAAGACGGTGCGGTAATGGCAATCAGCTATGGCAATTCTGAAGATGATTCTCAAGGCCATACCGGCACGCAATTACGCATAGCCGCTTACGGCCCACATGCGGCAAATGTTGTTGGTCTAACAGATCAAACAGATTTGTTCTTTACCATGCGCGATGCGATGGCTATTAAATAAATACCGGCCTACTTGTTGTAGATCCCAGCGCAGTAATGGCTGGGATTTTTCGTTTCTGTTATCTGCTCATCGTGTTTTCAACTCGTTTTTCAACCGCTATTGTAGTCTGGCGTTTATCAACAGAGATTGATGTGGGTTGATTAAAAAAGAAACAATGAGAATTTAATTCCATTATCTGAACACAAATTATCCACCACCCAATCTTATTATTTAATTTATTCTAATCAGACACGAAACCAGCCGAAAACATGGAGTTTATCCTGTGGTTGCAGAGTCTTTACTAGCTGATTGCATAATGAACTGGCATAATTGATTTAGTGAAGGTTTTGTCATTCTGTTCCGCCAGGTAAGCTGTTATTAACATAAAATACTGATTTATTATTTAATCTATAAATTCGACTTAAGTTAAATTTATAGATTTTATCTATGGTTTTTGGGTGTAAAAAGAATTTTTTATTAAAAATTGCCATTAAAGGCAGAATAAAAATTATTATTTTAGGATAGGGGCATATAAATCATCGTGGCGAAGAGAAAGTCTACCGGTACCGGCTGGGTTATCCTACTGATAGTTGTTTTGGGGCTGATCACCGGTATCCCGAGGGAGGTGTGGATTGCACTGAGTGCAGCTATCTTATGTCTGTATTTTGTCTGGCAAAATATCCGCAAGACTAAGATGCATACAGGCCACCCCGTTAAACCTAATAGGCAAGAGACTGCGGTGATACCGGACCTGGGTAATTATCAAATGGCCCCATCACAGTTGGAACCTGAACAAACTACTGCACCAGAAGAGGTGAATAAGAATCCTTCTGCTGGACCTAAAGGAAAACAACCCGATATCTCACGAGGTTCTCTAGCCCGTGCATCGTGGCTGCGCCCTGGTGAACTGGCCGTGGTTGCGGGAATAAACTTACCTGATGGGATGGTTTACATTGGTAATAAATACAAAAGCAACCGTACTGGCGCAGAGCCCGCCTTTATTAATCCATCAATGGATGTTGCGCCAGAAGAAATAGATATCTCATTGCCACTGATTGATAATACACCTGATTATTCGACCTGCTCACCAGAGGCGCGGAAAGGGTATTTACAATGGTTATCTGATGGACGTAAATCACCTAACGCAGATATTAGTTATGTTTTCTTATTTTTCTATGGCTTAGAACATAGAATACTCATTGATGCAGCCATAGATCCGATAGCAAAAAAAGAACTGCCTATTCTTGAATCTGAAATTAATCGCCTGCTAAATATTTACGGGAAAAATAACGCATTTAATCATTATGCGCAAAACTTATTAGTTTATATCACTAGGGTAAATATAGATGAGAAACTCTATCTTTCTTCCCCCCCGGCAACCCGCGAAGCTTCAACTGAACTCCCACTGGCATTATTAGTTGGATTAGGACAATTAGCTCTTGACCAGAAACCCTTGCCGGTTGAGTGGGCGCTCGCGTGGGGGGAAGCCGACCCTGCGATTAACCAAAATATCTCAATGGCACATTGTGCAGATGTTTTTGCCACATTATTTCGCCAGCGTTACCAAGAACAGTATGGGGATGGATTTTTATTACCCGTTAATAAAACAAAATTACAAATATTCTATCGTCCAGCATCTGCGGGCTTAATGGGACAAGAATTCTTACAGCAAATTACTGATCTACCCAATGTTGCTGTGTGCAAAACTCATCGCGATAAACTGCGAGCAATATTTGAAGTATGTCAGCAGGAACTTGATATTTACAATCGTTTTGCCAGTATCAACCCGAAGAAAAAAATGTCACTGGAAGGGCAGTTATTAATGCCGGTAGCATTGTGGTCTGTGGCATTAAAAACCGAATTAGAAACGATCAAAACCCGAGTGGGTTATGGTTTGCTAATGGTCACGTTAGGTGAATTGTTTCTTCAGCTCAGCACGGCCTGTGGTACCAAACCCTTAGAGCGTTTATCGCGCAGCCATGTAATGGCATTAACCTATGCACTAGCTTCTTTGCAAGTGGGTATCGAACCTGATGTCAGAGCGGATAATCGCACACCGGTATTGCAAGACACAGTTGCACTGTTTCCTATTGAATCGCTGGTTGCAGAGTCGGCTACCTTTGATGCTTACCGTGTCACTATGCTTACCGTCGAACTGGCTTGTGCTGCGGTGATGTTTGATGGGCGTATTGGTGAGCCTGAATCTATAATATTGACCCGGCACATTGATGCATGGGGCTTTCTTAGCCCCGGTCAACGTATGCGCTTAAAAGCTTACCTGCAACCAGGTATACGAAAAAATAATACATTGTTGGCACTGAAGAATAATCTGGAGCCACTCTCGCTAGAGAATCGTCGTGTTATTGCGCGTTTCCTCGCACACTTGCTGCAAGTTGAAGGGACCATTACACCTCAAGAAGTGAAGTTTCTTGAGCGGGTGTATAAACGTTTTGCTCTGGACAGTAAATGGGTTTATGCCGATTTGGATAGCCGTGCAACACCAATGACACTGAGTTTACCGTCGGCGACGGTTGAAGTAGTGACAGATACCGACCGTGTGAGCTTGCTGAAAAAAGAAAGCCAAGAATTAGCTAAATTACTGGAAAATTTGTTTATTGCGGCAACTGTCGCGACAACAACTACACCAGATATTAATCCTCAATCTCTGGTAGCCATCACAGCTCATTTGCCTGATAGCATTGTGACATTTTTGAAATTACTGATTTCCCGTGATTCTTGGGATCGTGAGAAATTAGTGGATATCACTGCAGATATGGAAGTTAAACTTGATGACGCTTTGATTGAAATTAACCGGAAAATATTAGCCGCGTTTGATGCCCCGTTAATCACCGGTGATGCCACTATCACCATCAACCGTGAAATATCAGCGGCACTCCTTATTTGAAAAAAGGATGCGCGGGGATGGAGGGCGTAACTTGAGCTGGGCCACAATACTCGCTACCATAGCGCGCCTAATAATGTCAGAGAGATAATCGTGATGAAATACCAATGGATACTGTTCGATGCGGATGAAACTCTATTTCACTTTGATGCATATCAAGGATTAAAGCTCATGTTCTCCCGCTTTAATGTAGATTTTTCCGCACAAGATTTCGACCATTATCAGTTGGTTAATAAACCTCTTTGGGTTGATTATCAAGACGGAAAAATATCAGCGGCCGAATTACAAAGCACCCGTTTTGAAATGTGGGCCGAGAAACTGGGCGTGACAGCTAATCGCCTGAACAGTGAGTTTTTAATTGCTATGGCAGATATCTGTTCATTGTTACCTGGCGCCCGCGAGTTAGTCGATGCTTTAAGTGGTAAAGTGAATATGGGCATCATTACGAATGGTTTCACTGAATTGCAGACTATCCGATTGGAACGCACCGGGTTAAAAAATGTCTTTTCTCCGCTGATTATCTCGGAGCAAGTGGGGGCAGCTAAGCCCGATGTGGCGATATTTGAGCATGCTTTCACTTTAATGAATAACCCGGCGAAAGAAGATATTTTGATGGTGGGAGATAACCTCCATTCGGATATTCAAGGTGGTATCAATGCAGGTATTGATACTTGCTGGCTTAATATTCATGGTGCTGTGGCGGATGAAAATATTGCGCCGCGTTATCAAGTCAGTTCACTGGGCGAGTTACAGAAGTTATTACTGGCGTAATTGAGTTATATCCATGAAATAAGGGCTGTTAACGATATAGTATTCGATAACAGCCCTAAAATACATTATTCATCCCATCGGATAATGAGTATCAATCTACTACCCCTGATGCGGCATTAATGAGGGGGTGCCGGTCACTGCGGGCTTATTGCTTTGTAGGGCTTGTTCATCCTGGCTGATACTTCCACTATTGGCCGCCCAGACACCTTCTCGTGTTTTCGTCACGGCTTGGTGTTGAGTATTCAAGTCTTGCCCAACGGCGGCAATATGAGTGGTTTCTGTTCCACCGCTGTTGTCAGCCCAGGGGATTTGCGGATCAGCTGCGCGTGCAATATTACTGCTGGCTAAAGTCATGATGGCAATAGCGAATACATATTTGATTTGAGTGTTCATAATATACCTGCTTATTGATTAGCAAATACGTTGGCTGCCTTGTGGCAGAACCCTCTCACTCAGGCGAATAATTGTCGGGGGAGATACCAGTCAAGCTTATGCTTATGTACTGCGCCGGATTTAGCAATGGATGCGATATGTTGCGTTTTCGTATATTAAAATGTAACTGATATTGACGTTGCGTAATATTATGTGTGAAGCAGCGGCTTAATTAAGCCGCCAGCTAGATTTATTTTCCCCCTGACACGTATTGCTCTTTACCGACACTGCCACTTAATCGCGGCAGCGCCGATATAAAAGAGCATGGCCCGGTTACCGCTGATTGGCGACTAAGTCTTCAACCTGATCAAAAATCGGCATTTCAGAATCAAAGCGGCAAACCTGAAGCACATCTTCGAGTTTTTCTAGCTGGCTTATCATTTGTTGCAAGCGCTGATCGTCTAAGACCTGCAACCAAATACGGCTCTCTTCTCCACCGGCCAGCGGCATACATAATATTCCATCGACGTTAAATGCGCGGCGGGCGAATAACCCACAAATATGAGACATGACTCCAGGATGGTTGCGCACGGTGAGTAGTAGCGTGACGCGCGCAGAAATGACTTGCTGCGGGGCTATTGGTTGAGTTGTCATATTATTCACCTCCAATCATATCGATATTTGCCGCGCCAGGGGGCACCATTGGGTACACTTTTTCATCCACATCAATCAGTGCGTGAATCAGTACCGGGCCAGGGCGGTTTAAAGCCTCATGTAAAGCAGCATATGGATCGCTGGCGGTATTGAGGTCACACGTCGAGAAGCCAAACCCCTCCGCAATATGAATAAAATTAGTACGATAAGGGTAATCAGCGGCAAAAATTCGTTTACCGAAGAATAGATCTTGCTGTTGATGGACTAAACCTAATGACTGGTTGTTCATCAAAATAACCTTAACGTTCAGCTGTTGCTCTGCTGCTGTCGCCATTTCTTGAATATTCATCATCAGGCTTCCATCACCCGAAAAACACACTACTTTTGCTTGCGGTTTGGCCAGCGCGGCACCAATTGCGGCAGGCAGCCCAAACCCCATGGTGCCCAGCCCTCCGGAGGTTAACCACTGGCGAGGGCGATGAAGAGGGTATACCTGCGCTACCCACATCTGATGCTGGCCAACATCAGTGGTAATAATAGTGTCGTCATCAAGCGCTTCGGCGGCCGCCCGAATCAAACCATAGTGACACAATGGATTACAACTATTGGGCTGATTGAATGGGAATTCACGCTGTATATCGCTGACCAGACGGCGCCATTCATGGCGTATTTGCCTTTCAACCAAGGGTAACAAGTGGGTTAATACCTGTTTGATATCCGCATTCATTGCCAGATGTGGACGGCGAATCTTGCCCAGTTCCGCAGGGTCAATATCAATATGAATGATACTGGCATCAGGGCAGAACTGTTCAGCTTTACCGATAGCACGATCATCAAATCGTGCCCCTAGCACAATCAATAAATCGGCTTGTTGCATGATGAGATTGGTTGAGCGCGCGGCGTGCATACCTAACATACCCAAAGATAATGGGTGATCAACCGGCATCGTGCCCAATGCCATTAATGTCATTGTGGTAGGTAAACCTGCTTGTTCGGCCAACTGTATTGCCTGCTCATGAGCTTCAGAACTGACTATTCCTCCCCCCAGATAGAGTACCGGCCGCACAGCGCGGTTGATCATTTGGGCGACTTGTTCAATTGCCGCCAGATCTATCTGGCAATGTTCATCAGCAATGCCAGGTTCTGGCAGGCTATCAAGCTCGATTTCCGCCGTTTGAACATCTTTAGGAATATCAATCCAGACGGGGCCAGGACGACCCGACTGCGCAATGCGAAATGCGGCGGGGATCACCCGTGTCAGTTCATTGATATCGCGAACCAAATAATTATGTTTGGTGATAGGAATCGACATCCCATAGGTATCGACTTCTTGAAAAGCATCGGTGCCAATCATTGACGATGAAACTTGTCCAGTAATACACACCAATGGAATGGAATCGAGTTTGGCATCGGCGATTGCCGTGACCAGATTAGTTGCGCCTGGCCCACTAGATGCTAAACAGACCGCTGTTTGTCCTGTAGCCCGGGCCATACCTTGTGCCATAAAGCCCGCGCCTTGTTCATGTCGTGCCAGCACATGGCGAATAATACGACTTTGCCCCAGAGCATCATACAGCGGTAGCGCGGCTCCGCCTGGAATGCCCGCAACAGTGGTAATGCCTTGCTGTTCCAGCAAACGAACTATCAATTGGGCGCCTGTATAACGCATGGTTATATCCTTCATCAGGGCCGGTAGCTAACAGAGGGGGGCTAAAAAGAAACCCCGCTCGGCTGGCGCCGGCGGGGTTTGGGAATCTTTCTGGATTCGGTACCCGTTACGGCGCGCTGCCGACCACCACCACGCGCACGACCACGACTGCGTCAACATGCGCAGCATTGAGTAGGTCGATGTTTAGTCGGGCTAAATTGGCAGTGGAATAGTTCACGGGGTATCTCATCAATAAATGTAATAAGCCTTAAAAGATAAACACGATTGATAAAAAGGCACAAGAGCGCGAGATGAAAAGAATGCAAAAATCCAAGATTGATCACAAAGTGACTCGAACCGAGGCTAAAAGTAGAATTATTTAATCAATTGAAAAATAATAATTTATTTGCATTTTTATGGTGATTGTTGTGGCAGGGGAATTCTCAAAAAAAACGCCGACGACGAGAGGGCCACGATGAACCTATTCCATTGAATGAAGTTTTGTTGATTCCTTGTTTAAATTTCAAACAGTAAGGTGACAGTTCTTAGCTTGTATGGAATGACTGGATAATATGTAAAAGGGACTTATGTATAAATCACTATCTTTAGCATTAATTGTAGCTTTAGCGGGCTGTGGCGCGAAAAATAGCCCCCATGATCAAGTTGATATTGATAATTACACGGCTAATCGCATTACTTCCATTATAGAAACACAAGTCAAAACAACCGATAACCACCAACCCGCCGGGGAAGTGATTAATAAAGTCTCTGCTGATTTTCTGGGAACTCCCTATAAGGCGGATATGCTTATTGGCTCACCCACAAAACCTGAAGAATTAGTTATTGATTTCAGAGGACTGGATTGTTTTACTTATCTTGATTATGTTAACTCACTGCGTAAATCTAAAGATACAGCGGATTTTGTTCAGCAGCTTATTGCTACTCGCTATATTGATAGTGATGTCAGCTATAAAAATCGAAAGCATTTCTTCACTGATTGGTCTCATCAGCAACCATTAAATGCACAAGATGTTACTGCAAGAATAAGTTCTCATGCGGTTACCGTCACTAAGTTTTTGAATCAAAAAAAGGACGGTGGGGAGTTTATTCCGACATTGGGCACGGTTAAGCGCGATGTTATTTATATTCCTGCTGAGTTTATTAATGATGCCGTTGTTAGCCAGTTAAAGACCGGCGATTATATTGGTATTTATACAAAAATCAATGGATTAGACGTAACGCATACGGGGATTTTCATCATGACACCTGATGGGCCGATGCTACGTAATGCGTCTTCACTTAAAAGTAATATGAAAGTTGTTGATTCACCTTTTATTCAATATGTTAAAGATAAACCTGGGATCATCGTCCTCAGGGCATTATAACGTTGGTATTAACTGTATATGGATGAAAAGAGTAAATAGGATTAATTGATATATATTGACTGAAATTAAAATTACAAGGAGTTTAATATGTATATGATTGACTATAATAATTTCCGTGCTATCAAATCATTTAATTCCCGTGTGCGATTCTTAGTTTTGCACTACACCGCGGAGGATTTTGAAAACTCCATGAAATCCCTAACGGGTAATAACGTGAGTGTCCATTATTTAGTGCCCGACCTTGATGATGAGAGTTATAAAAAAGCCGGGTTTAATGACATGCGGATATTTAACCTGGTAGATGAAAATGCGCGGGCATGGCATGCGGGGGTCAGTAGTTGGGCAGGGCGAACTAATCTCAATGACACCTCTATTGGGATTGAAATTGTCAATTTAGCCACTGAACATGGCGGTATTTTTAACTTCCCTCCTTATCCGGAAAATCAAATTGCAGCAGTAAAACAATTGGCGGCGAATATTTTACAACGTTACCCTGATATTTCTCCGGTAAATGTTGTTGCTCACTCTGACATTGCCCCTACTCGCAAGAGTGACCCAGGGCCAAAATTTCCTTGGCAAGAGTTATATCACGACGGTATTGGTGCCTGGTATGACCCGGATACGAAAGAAAAATTCACTCAACAATTTACCCAGCACGGGCTACCAGCTAAAACTGACATACTGAGTCACTTTAGTACTTATGGTTACGATATTTCTATTGCCAACAATGATGATGGCTATCAGCATCTGATACGCGCATTTCAATTGCACTTTAGGCCTGATAATTATCAAGGCAATATTGATATTGAAACAGCCGCGATTTTATATGCTTTAGTCGAGAAGTATTTTCCAACGTCTCAATAGTCGGTATTTAACGAGTTAATTACTGTGTCCGCCCTCCGCTGACTATCTGGAGGGCGGCTATTCTAGTGATGGTGATAAGCTTCTATCACCATGGGGCTAATTAATGCTGGTTTTGTTTGACCAATATAAAGATAGCCGCCAACTGTTCACGATGCAGATCACTGATTTCACTGCTGGCAGAGTAACCCTCATTGCGAATAATCATTTCACCTAAGCCAACCAACCAATCATAAATATAAAATGCGGTATTATTGGTCGGTGTAAGAGCTAATTTAGTCAGCCTTTGTGATGCACCCAACGGTGATGCTGATGGAGGGGATTGAGCAAAAATCTTATAGCCTCGATTAATGCGGCTATCTGGTCGCAGGGCTTCGTTGATTTGTAAAAAACCCAGCCAGGCGACGAAATCACCTAATACCGTAAGGGCACGTGATACCTGGCGATCTGCCTTAGTGTCACGATGTAAGCCAACTTGTTCATTATCAGCCAGTATCTTGACCAATTGTCCGGTGATATCCAATCGAATACTGGTCGTTATTAGCTCTGCAACCAGCAGCTCCACAGTCGGTTTGGCGATACCTAATAACTCAATGAGTGGGGCATTATCTGGCAACTTCCTCAGGTGATTTATCCAGTAACGTTGTACATTTTTGGCATATTCTGTCTCATAACCTCCGCTTGATTGCGTTGTCACTGACGTCGGCAGTTCAGGTGATAAAGATGGGTCGCTGAATAAATCGAGGTCAATGCCAATACTGAATGGCTCGTGATTACTGGCGGCTGGGGTGATTAGCTCAACAGCACGATTCTGTTGTTGCAGATATAGGGCGCGCAACTCATCACGCGAAGGCAATAACCGCTCCAGTAACTCACCATGTAAACCCGTACGGGTTTGTAGTGCTTTAAGTAATGTTTCGGCAATTCGCTGTTTTTGTTGTGATTCGCTGGTTGCAGATTGGAACCAACCGACCAATAAATTCTCTGTCAGCTCTCGCTGGAGTTCATGGAGTTGTTCAGTAATGCGTTCGGCTTTAATGTCACTACGAATTTCTTGTGCCAGATAAGTCACCATTCGTTCAATACCGCGGGTATCCAATGCAAGCATAGTTCCCCAACTATCACCGGGATTACCGACATAGCGTTGTACTGCTTCGTCATGGTTTTTCGCGCTAGCCGAGGCAATGCGTTGATCAAAAGGCGTCAGTGCCCAGATAAGCCCCGGATTTCTACGCGAACGAACGTGTTTATTTTCGCCCTGTGACTGTTTAACCCAATAATCCAGCGCCTTACCTACAACTTGTACTTCAGTACGGTTGCTCGCGGTATTACAGGCCAATAACAGGTTTATTTGTTGTTTGTCTGTATAGCGCTCAAGCAGATAGGTGTTTTTAGCCAGTGATAGCGAAGCGGCCAGCGGATAGAGTGTATGTTCAACATACGTTGGAACATCGAATACGTCGCTATAATCAGGGAACTCCAATAAGTCGACGGATTCGAACACCTTATCTGAATTAAATACATGACCAGTCTCGGAACTGCGGAGCGGGATCTGTAACTCAACTGACAGTAGAGTTAGCTCCGCAAGTGACACTG
This sequence comes from Yersinia kristensenii, assembly GCF_900460525.1. Classification (NCBI taxonomy): domain Bacteria; kingdom Pseudomonadati; phylum Pseudomonadota; class Gammaproteobacteria; order Enterobacterales; family Yersiniaceae; genus Yersinia; species Yersinia kristensenii. Next base: position 3,618,888 of record NZ_UHIY01000001.1, on the reverse strand, counting down.
TCACGGGAACTTTAGCCATATTATCTTTCAGTGGCAGAACATGAATATCAGTGTCAGCGGGGGTGTTCAGGTAGTTGAGTGCAGCGACATTCATGATGCCGTTGGCGGGTAACAATGTTTCGTCCACTAACACACTGAGCGGGGCCAGTAATTGTGGTGCGCCCCCCAAGTGCTGCAAAGTATAGGCAAAATGGCGATAAGCATCAGTTAGTGGCGGTGATTCGGCCCACAGCAATGAGAATAAAATAGCCCGATCATCAATACTTAAATAAGGTGCCAATTCCATCGCGACGGGCCAGAAATGGCTGTCTAATGCCTTCTGGCGTACTGCATCATGGCGAATCAAATAATCCCAAAGACTAATGACTTCATCACTGGTGATACCCGCGATGGTTAATGGTTGCCTACGCATCATCAATTGTTGTAGATGATCGCTAATATGTTGTTCATCCAGTGAATACATGCGCATTTCTTGCTGTTTATCCCGCAGAAATGCACTTGCTACTATTTTGGCAATATCCATTTCATTGAGTAATGAAAGGTGCACCGGATAGTTTTCATGATTTTTTATTGATTGATTATTAACTGAATCATGGACAGATGAATGACTAAAGCGCGTCACCAATCCACTAGATTGATATCCGGGTTTAATTTGTTGCCAAAAGTTGAGAGTTTTCCCCGCGAGTGTCGTCTCCAACTGGCCATTTTTACCCGCAATCAATGCAGAAATGAGGTGCTGTTTCCCGGCAGTAGATTGTCCGAAAAAGCCAATGCTCATAGGGGTTAGCGCTACTTCAGACAGATAGTGTGCTTTGTTACGGTGGCGGCGTAATTTAACCACCAGTTGATCAGCTTCTATGTCCAGACGGATGGCATGTTGGCGCGTATTGTTAACCCAATCAATCGTCTGATCAATGCCTTGAGTCACCTGCTTAAGCTGGCTATTGAGCTGTCGGTTATTTAATGATTTCATTTTTTAAATACGCTCCCACTATCAATCCAATAATGGGTTGATGCTGAACCCTTACTGGCGAGTGTGTTTAGTTTGAGACGTAGATGATGCAATGGGACACGGCTACCATCTTGCAGTACGGCGTCAGCTATCTCAAAACGTTCTGGGCCGCCATTTCTGTCAGTGCTTGCTTTATTAATGACTGTTTTATCAATAAATGGTTTATCACCTTTAGTGAGTTTCAATCTGACATGCAGTACGCTGTCACCGGCGACTTTGCGGGCCAGTTCTTGATCCACAATTGACAAAGTATAGAGGGGGGATGGCGGCCAACGGTCATTATCAAGCTGACGGAATCCAAGGCACAATGTGCCTCTGACCTGAAAACGAGTGTCGGCTGGCAGGGTAAAATCAGCGCTATCCAGATCGATATCACGATAGTAAACATTTTCATCCGTCAGGGTATCGCTACTGCCCAGCATGCCAAGGTAGCGAATGGTCGAATAAGGTTGGAAATCGCCTGCTTTAAAGTAAAAACCGGCAAGACGCAAGTCGAGTGCCAGCAAACACAGCATCGCACCCACTGCAGCAGTGGATTTCGGGTTATCGATTCGGCCCCGTTTGTTAAACGGATACCAATCGCTGGTATGGTATCCATCCAGCGAAAGAATACGATTATTGGGGAGCGGCTGTAGATGGCGGAATAAAGCCTGAATACCAGGGAAGCGCGAAGGGCGGCCAGTTAATAGCAGCACGTCACAACTGTAGAGCGACACCACTTCGGACAGCGAACGCAGGTTTTGTGTCATGCTCATCCGGTTAGATAAAAACTCACCGTGCAATTTACTTAATTTCAATACCAGCGGTACGTGCAAAATATCAAATTCCCCAGCATCGGCGGGAAATTCGCGCTGAACTTCACTGTTAATGTATTCCAATACTTTCGATGTCGGGTACTGGGATAATAACTCACCAAAACTGGCGTCAATTTCTGCATTAGTATCCAGTGGGTCAAAGCTTTCATAAACTTCGAGAATTGCTCGTCCTACTGGCATAAATATTTGTAACGTGGCTTGCTGGCGCAGTGCCGATTGCCCATCCATCCGACCATCATTACCGAACAATTTATCCATCAGGACATCAGTATTAATAACAGCTGCTTTCTTAAGCCGAGCTTGAAGTGCCGGTAAAATATACAGCTGAATAACATCCAGCAAAATATCGTCGCCAGCGACTTTAAAACCTTCACGGAACAGCAGACGTGGGCTGATTTTAACATTCTGACCTATGCCATCGTCCAGCCAGTATTGTGTGATGGCCAAATCTGTGGTGCCGCCACCAATATCAATTGAGGCGATGCGTAAGGTTTTCCCCGCAGTTTCTCCGGCTTCAAGTTGCTTGTCTGGCCGTGCCATACTGGCAAAAAAGGCGGCAGTCCGGCCACCGAAGTTAACTTGGGTTTCGTTATACAGATAAACCATCTGGCCACAGGTGGCTTCATCCCACTCCATCTGCACAGTCGGTACCGGGACTTGGCTTTTAGCGCGGTCTTGCTCGGAGACAAAATTCTCATCTGCCGGATGCCAACCCATAGATTTCCAGACCAAAGCAATAGCTTCATTCATCCGACGGCGGAAAATTTCTCGTTCAGGCTTAGGCATGGCTGACGGTAACGTCAGAATAATAGCGCGTAACTGCCGTGGGGCGTTGGCATGAGTCATTTTCAAACGTTGGGCTGCACTATTAATTTGCATCAACGCCTGTGCTAGCAATTCCGATAACATAAAGGCCATCAATGAACTGCGACTATAATGTGGCGAGAATACTGGCAGCCGGTCATCCATCGGCATGTTATACAGGGGTTGGCCATCATCATTAACCAGATTCATCAGCGGCAGTGCAGTCGCCAGTGGTTCATGTATTTGTGCAGCCTGATTTTGTGCTGCGGATGTTTCATTAAATCGCCAGCCTGGGGTATAGGTCTCTTCATCCCACAGATAGCGGCGCGGGCTGGAAATACCGGTAGAACCCTCGGAGCCCAAGCGCTGTAGTGCCATGCGACTGGCTTCGCTGCCAACACGGATAATCGACGGCCAGATAAAGGCATCATCACGGCCACTTTCCACTGAAAAGTTTTGCTTGCCGAATTTCGCTGGTGCAAATTCCACACGACTTTCAAACAATTCGTTATATAGATGGTGAGGCTCGCTCAAATCACGGATTTGCAATTCATAGGTTTGTTTCAAACCATGGCTTTCGTCGCTATTCTCTTCCACTAAAATACCGCAGGTATGCGAATTGCCGACATCAAGAATAAGGTCAACGTTCACGGCGGGTTCTTGCAGGGTACTGGAATTGATTTTAATTTCTGGTACACCGACCTGGCTGCCCAGTAACTCCAATAAATTAAGGTAGTGAGCTTGATATTCAAACTCGCGCAATGATGCACTAATATGGCGAGCGCTGCGTTCTTCCTGCTCAGAGGCTTGCTGAATAAAGACTTCTCGCAACCAACCATCAACCCAGGTCAAATCAAGGAATTCGGCTAATTCCTCATTATGGTAAGCCAGCGCAAAACTCAATCCTGTTTTGATGTCGTTTTCGTTGGGTGCCAGATATTCGTTGGCATGGCCTTCAGGATAAACTTTGGTATCAAAGGCCATCGTGATCCGTAGTGTATTACCATCCTGATCCGGGCTATCCAACACTAAAATTTGCACTCTGGCCCAATTATCCGGCCCACTGACAAAAGCGCGCGGAGGATTAAAGCGCATGAAAGGCAGGGGGAGCCAAATTTTATTCAGCAGCTTCAAGGATTGTTCTAGCGGGAAACTAAACTCGGGTTTAACAATTTCAGGGGCCGAGCCCGGCACCATCAGCGAATATTTGCCATTATGCTCATGATAATTCAGGCGTAACAGCGGGCCATTGGCACTTTTACGCACAAATTTATTCGGCAGTTCGCTATTACATTCAGGTTTTAAGGCGAAGTCCAAAAACTGGATACCACTATTCTGAATCAGCGAGATTTTCTGTTTATAGTCAGTGATCGTTGCCAGCATAATATTATTTAGTCTCGCGCTTCATCGTCATTGGAAGTGTGGTATTGGCATCATAGCGGCCTTTGCAATCGGCAATGCCGGTAACGCCTTGCTTACAGACAATCTCCGGGATTTGATATTTTGAACCATCACTACACTGCGCCCTATAGCGGCTGTTGATCACTAAATTGCCCGATTTCATTAACCCGGCGGTAATATTAGCCTGGCAGGTGACATTATCACCGTGGGTAATTCTTACCGTGCCTTTGCCATTTTTAATCTGATATCTCAGGCTGGGCGCTTTACCGGTCTGGGCTGCTTTAATATCAGGGCTGACGCGCCAATTACCATTAAGGAATGCCGTTGAGCCGACTTTGACCGCCTCGAAGGGGAGTATCAACGCACTTTTGCTTTGTGCTGCGGTTAATTCCGGCAGCACGACAGGCTCTGCTACCACAGGTTGTGGGGGAACAATGGTGGCATTATCCAGCGGGAGTTGCGGCTCAAGAGTTGGCTGGATAATCTTGATGACCGGGGCGTTGACCTCGAGTGCGCTCTTATCCGCCGCCGTTTTATCTGCAACAATATTATCCTCGACCACTACAGGCGCTGGCGAAGTACCCTCTGGCATACCGCCGCTAAATTGCACAATTAATGCAATGATTAAGGCCAGCACGGGCAATATCCAACTGAACCGCAGCCAATGAGTGAACTTTTTCTCTGGTGTGGATAGCGGTGTGGGCTCTACTACCGGGGCCGGTTGTATCACGGGAGCAATATCGGTTTGCGGAAGTAATTCGGTCGCGGCGACCGGTGGCATTATAGGAGCAGGGGGCGCAGCGCTTAGGGGGATGATAACTGGCTCAATGGTTTCAGCTGTTTGCCGTAAGCAATCAAGTGGGTCAGTCCGCATTTTCTGCTCCCGGCTGACAAAGCCCCAGAAGGTCAGCACCGGCTTGCCTGCAACCAGGTAAACATGATTCTGATCAGGGAATTGCATGGTTTTCGCCAGCAACACTCCGAACAATCGGTGAGCAGCTTTATCTGATTGTTGTGCGCGCTGGCATAAATCATTAGCGCCAGACAGACAGGCTGACAATTGCTTTATGGCGGATTTTCGCTCAGTGGTACTGGCGGCAATCCATGAAGTGACTTTACCTTCAATAGGGGCATACCAATCAATGCGGTCCCCTTGTTCATTAAGCTGAGGAATTGCCAGGCAATCAGTAATATATTGCTGTTTTTTAAGGCGTAATGCCTCTCTAATCTGAAACGCAGAAGCATAAACTGGTTGTCCATTTTCGCCCAAGGGCAGAATATCGTCCAAACTACCACTGCGTAAAAATGATTTCGCCACGCAAAAGAGACCTTTTCAAAGCAGAAAATAAAGTGTTATCTGCGACAGTAACTATTTTAAGGTAAAAGAGGGGGAATCAAACGCAGGAATAAGTGGCAAAATGGGTCGTTGTTTATAAGAAAAGCGGTTCCCGGCAATCAGCCCGCCGTAGGCACCGCTTATGATTTCAATTAACCAGAATGATTCAATCTCTCGACCCGCCAGGCTGACAACATCCTATAAATCATTACCTTTATGCTGTACATCTCACTCTCAACTATATCAGCCGAAAGTTAAGTTTATGTTGCAATAGCCTGCTGTAAAACGGCAAAACCAGCGCACTTAAAGCACAGAGAATCAATAAGCGGCGCAAACTTTGTAATGTCATTCCGTCCGCCGGTAATAGAATGGAGGACAAAAAGAAGGCGAGGGTCGTCGTCAAATACATTAGAGCTGTTTGTAATGAGCCATATCCTGCGCGATGTTTATCTTCCGGAAATTGAATTGTCAGGGCCGAACTGGCGACCAGACGACTATATGACGAGCCCAAAAAAAGAATCATAAATAGCCAGGATAAGGGGGGCTCACCCACAAATGGGATTAACAGGCTGAGCACAAAAACAAGGGTAGAAATTGAAATAATAAAGGTGGCGGAATAGCGCGACATTAATGTGCCAGTTATTTTCGTGACCCAATAGCCGCTGATGCCACCAATAAAAAATAGCCACGGCAACATTTTGTTCGATACCTGCAATTGCTGCGTCAGGACGGGGACTAAAATGGGGATAATTAACATTGGACTAAACTGTATCAGCGCATTTCCTGAAGCAAACAGTAAAACATCACGATTAAGTGGAAGATGCGGCTGACCAGCGCGGGCAGGGCGTGAGTCATTGGGAATACCCCACTTAATAGTTAATACCGCCAGCAGACACAGTATAAAAATAAGCCATAAAGCAGAGTGCCAGCCATAATGTTCACAAAGAAACAATATGCCCGGCATCCCGACAATACTGACGATGGAAAATGACGCAATAACTATTGCCAGCATTTTACTGCGCAATGCCGTCGGGGTCGCGTTGATCAGTAAACTGATCCCCACCCCCATGGTGGTACCCCCCATAAGGCCAGCTAAAAAACGTAATAATAACAGTAAGTAGAATTGATTAACTTGCGTAATTAGGAGGGTTAATACCCCCAACATGGCCATATTAATGAGTAGAATAAACTTTTTATTGAACCTGTCGATATAGAAGAAAGCGACCCCGCCAGAGATCACCGCGGCTAAGGTGTAAATGCCCGTGACATAACCTGCAAAAGTGACAGAAACGCCGAAATCTTTGGCCATAAATATGAATATTGGATTGAACATCATATATTCGAGTGCATTAGTGAACTGAATAAAGGAGGTGATAAGCGCGATTCGGATAAGGTTTTTATCATTAACTTGATCAACAACTGACATAGCATATTCCCGCTAAATAATAATGAGGAAGAGAGCTTAGCGCCTATACTTTTTGGTGATTAGAGGGTAAAAATGATATGGATTATTATCAATAGTAGGATAATTGATGCGCGCTAATATGGATCTCAACACCCTGAGAGTTTTCACGGCGGTGGCAGAAAAGGGCAGTTTTGTCGGGGGCGCCAAAGCACTTGAAATGCCCACTTCTAATGTGAGTCGCTGTATTTCACAGTTAGAAGAACGGCTTAACCTTCAGCTCATCGAGCGCAGCACCCGACACATGAAACTCACGCCCGCCGGCCAATTGCTCTACACCCGGGTAAAACCTTTATTGGAATCCCTGGAGCAAACTGAGGCCGAATTAACTTCGCAGCAGATTCAAATCAAAGGCCCACTGCGTATTTGCATCCCCAATGAAATCGGCCCAGCCTTATTCGGCACACTCATTGCCGAGTTCGCATTGCAACACCCGGAGATTGAAATCAGTTGCGTGACGAATTTATCCGGCCTCGAATCGTTACGGGATGACCTTGATTTAGCGATTATTATTACCCGTGGGCAACTGGATGACAGTGATTATATTGCTCGCCATTTGGCAACGTTCCCGTGCAGCGTCGTTGCCGCCCCCGCAGTGCTGGCGCGCTTTGGCAAACCGACTCGCATCGAACAATTTGCCACATTACCCTGCATTACCACCGTTAGCGCGTTGAAAGGGCTACCCTGGCAATTTATTAAGAAAAAGGGCGGCTTTAAAACGGTGGCGGTGAATGGGCATTACCGCGTCAATAGTGGTGAAATGGCCTTACGTGCGGCTGTAGCGGGGATCGGTTTTGCTATTTTATCGACTCAAGCTTGTCAGCCGTGGATTGCTGATGGGCGCTTATGCGAAGTGGCATTGGAACAACCCGCCGCACCGCTACAATTATTCGCGATCTATTCCAACCGCCGCTATTTACCGGCTAAAACGCGGGTTCTTATTGACCTTATGCAACAAAGGCTGGGTAACATGACAGAAATTACTGGGTAGAATTGATACAGTCACTCTATCAATCTTCATATTTCTATTTCTGCCCGTATTTATTGAGTAAGCTAAACACCGCCTTTACGCGTATTGAAAGGAGATACCTTGAATCAATCACAAGCTACAACTCATCTCTCGGCCGTTGCGGCAATAGAGAGACTGGAGACGTTATACGAGGCGGCGCTGAGCGCATTACGTGATGCTATCAGTGCATATATTCGTGATGGGGCATTGCCGGATGTTGGTGACCGGGCGAAGGGCCTATTTTCGTATCCGCAGCTCAGTGTCAGTTGGGATGGCCGGTTCCGTGACCATCAGCGCACCCGGGCTTACGGGCGTTTCTCGCGCACTGGGCAATACAGCACCACAATAACTCGGCCAGCTTTATTCAGAGAATATCTGACTGAGCAACTGACATTGCTGGAAACTGAGTATGGCGCGGTATTCGAAGTGACACCGTCACAACAAGAAATGCCCTATCCCTTTGTTATTGATGGTTCTGACCTTATTCTCGACCGCTCGATGACGGCCGGGCTGGCTCAGCACTTCCCAACCACGGATCTGGCTAAAATCGGCGATGCCATCACTGATGGTATTGATATTGCTGGCGCTGATTTCCCGCTATCGCATTTTGATGCGCTGCGCACCGATTTTTCACTGGCGCGGCTCAAACACTATACCGGCACACCGGCAGAACATATTCAGCCCTATATTCTGTTTACCAATTACAGCCGCTATGTTGATGAATTTGTCAGTTGGGCTTGTGAGCAAATTCTTGATCCCGCCAGCCCCTATAAAGCCTTATCCTGCGCCGGAGGGAGCTATATAACCGCCGAAAATGCGGATCCGGAGAAGACAACCTCCGATCTGGCGTGGAAAAAATATCAAATGCCTGCCTATCATTTAATCGCTGAAAGCGGGCATGGCATCACGTTGGTGAATATTGGCGTTGGCCCATCCAACGCCAAAACCATTTGCGACCATCTGGCAGTGATGCGGCCACACGCGTGGCTGATGATTGGGCATTGTGGTGGTTTGCGTGAAAGTCAGGCGATTGGCGATTATGTCTTGGCCCATGCTTATTTGCGCGACGACCATGTGTTAGATGCGGTATTGCCTCCGGATATTCCGATCCCCAGCATTGCTGAAGTTCAACGGGCATTATATGACGCCACCAAAGCGGTGAGTGGCATGCCGGGCGTTGAAGTTAAACAACGGCTGCGCACCGGAACTGTGGTCACTTCCGACGATCGCAACTGGGAACTGCGTTTTTCTGCCTCTGCTTTGCGTTTTAACCTCAGTCGCGCAGTGGCGGTGGATATGGAAAGTGCCACTATCGCCGCACAAGGTTATCGCTTCAGGGTACCTTACGGCACCTTACTGTGTGTTTCAGACAAACCTTTGCATGGTGAAATCAAGCTACCGGGGCAGGCTAATCATTTTTATGAAGGCGCTATTTCCGAACACTTGCAGATTGGTATTCGCGCGATAGATTTACTGCGGGCGGAGGGTGACCAACTGCATTCGCGCAAGTTGCGCACCTTTAACGAGCCGCCGTTCCGTTAATATCCCGTGTGATCGCGGGCAAGATATGGATTGTCAGCTGTTGGATGGGGAGATGCGGCGTTAGGGGGGGCAGCCCTTGGACTGGCCGTTCTTGATATGAAACTGAATCAGCGATAAATGACCGGGTAAACCCATAGATTTACCACCGCAGGGGGCGGGAACTCCGTCTACCGGCTAACCCCGGTACCAATACTGATACTGGATATGCCGCCCGAACCGCCACTCACTCCCACATGCCCGGTATTGGCGCAGGCCACTAATAAAAGAGTCAGCATCACGAGGGTTAATTTTTTCATTTGACGCACCTGGTTTATCAATTAGTTCGCAATCATAACATTCAGTATATAACTAAAGCTTCTGGCGACCGACGCTTCTGTCATCAGTGACAGCGGAATAGGTCGCCTTGCCAATAATATACAGCGCAAATGGTGAGTTGCACCAAGCTTATTCAACCCGATTGGTGACGGTATCTGTTTAATAATCAGATCATTGTTTTGCACCTAATCGAGAGAATCGCTTATGCACTTTACTCAAGCTATTGCCAGACTCCCTGCTGATACCTGTGGTCACGGCCAGACAACCTCCAAATTGGGCGCGCCGGATGTTGCCGTCACCGGTCAACAATTTCTGGCTTATGTCGATACTTTGCTGCGACTGGGCCTGAAAGTGACCATCTTACCGGCGGCACCGGCCTTCCCAGATGCCCACTTTGTCGAAGATACCGCGGTGGTGATGCCGGAGCTGGCGGTGATAACTCACCCCGGTGCACCCAGTCGCCAGGGCGAAGTGGATACCATTGAGCCACTGTTTACTGACCGCTCCGTTTTTCGCATGAGTCACCATGGGCACCTTGATGGCGGTGATGTGTTATTGGTGGATAAACAGTTTTTCATCGGGCTGACATCACGCACTGATGAAGCGGGCATTAGCGAATTTACTGCGGCGGTGGGGCGTTATGGTTATCGGGTGACCGCCATTGCCGTGAGTGCCGGGTTGCACCTGAAATCCATTGTTAACTACGTGGGCCGCAATACCTTATTGCTGACCGAAGATTATCAGCACCATCCTGCTTTTGCCGACTTCAATACGATTGTTATCCCCGAAGCGGAGTCTTACGCCGGTAATACCTTATGGATCAATGATACGCTGATTACACCGCGAGGGTATCCTTATACCTTGGCGCAAATTGAAAAACTGGGGATGCCCATTGTGCAACTCGATACCAGTGAATTTAAAAAAATGGATGGCGGCTTAACCTGTCTTTCGCTTCGTTTCTAACCATTTGTCAATATTGGGGTTCATTACCATGAAAAAAACCATCGTGGCATTACTGACTGGCTTGATACTTTCCGCGCCGGTGGCGGCTCAGACGATAGAAACGATCAGTTTTGGGGTGGATGGCGGTTATCCTCCCTTTGACGTTTTGGCCCCCAGCGGTGAGATCACCGGTTTTGATATTGATATCGCCAATGCATTGTGTGACAACTTGCATGCCAAATGTGTTTTCGTCAAACAGCCCTTTGAAAGCATGATTGCGGCCCTTAATGCGCGCAAATTTGATGCCATTATTGCCTCGCTAAGTATTACCGATGAACGCAAAAAAGAAGTCGATTTCACTGATCGCTATTACCGTAGTGCAGCACAATTAGTCGCGCGCAAAGGCAGCCCATTGTTACCTGATGTTGCCAGCTTAAAAGGGAAAACTGTCGGGGTTCAGACCGGCTCTATCCATGAAACTTACGCGAAAAAACATTGGGGCGGGCAAGGGGTGAAGATTGTCTCTTACGCCAATCAGGACAATGTCTATCTCGATCTGCTGTCAGGGCGGATCAACGCCTCGTTACAAGATAATATTCAGGCTGCCAGCAGCTTTATCGACACTCCACGCGGGCAGAAATTTGCTTTTGCTGGGCCAGTTATTCAAGACGAAACCATCTCCTCTGATGTCGGCATCGCGGTAGGTAAAGATAATCCGGCCTTGCGTGATGCGCTGAATGGGGCCATAAAGGCGATTCGTGCTGATGGCACCTATGATGCCATTCAGAAAAAGTATTTTAGTTTCGATATTTACGGCGAGTAATTTTTTGCCGTGACTGTTGTGAGCTCCGGGCAATAACACACATGCCCGGTTGCTGTTGGCTAGCCTCGGGAGGTCGATAATGGTCGCAGACTATTTGCCGTTACTGGCGCAAGGGGCGGGGTTATCACTGTGTGTGATGCTGTTATCACTGGCTGTCGCACTGGTACTCGGCTTGATCAATGCGGTTATCAAACTTTTTGGCCCGCGTTGGTTACGTTGGATTTCCACCGGCTACACCACCTTAGTACGCGGTATTCCTGAACTGGTGATTATGCTGCTGCTATTTTTTGGTGGCGAAATGCTGGTGAATGGTTTTCTTGGTCTGTTGGGCTTGGGGCCGGTTCGCTTCAATACTTTTATTTCCGGTGTGCTGGCGATTGGCATTGTATTTGGTGCGTATTATACAGAAACCTTCCGTGGCGCTTTTCAAACCGTCGATCGTGGTCAGTTGGAAGCCGCCATGGCTTACGGCATGCGCCCCAGTCAGGTGTTCCGGCGCATTATGCTGCCGCAAATGCTCAGTTTTGCTATTCCCGGCATCAATAATAACTGGCTCGGTTTGATGAAAGCCTCGGCCTTGATATCCATTCTGGGATTGGAAGATATGGTGTGGCTGGCCGAGCAGGCAGGGCGCGCGACACAAAAACCTTTCCTGTTCTACTTCCTGGTGGCGATGATTTATATGGTCATTACTGCGTTGTCCAGTTGGGGCTTTAGTCTGTTGGCGCGGCGTTATGCGCTGTCGACATCAACTGCGGCGAGGGCGCGTTCATGAACCTGCAAACGATACTGGAAGCCGTGCCAACATTTCTCTACAGCGATGGCTCTGATATGACTGGCCTGGCGGTGACCGCCAAACTGTTTTTACTCTCGGTGGTACCCGGTTTATTGCTGGCGCTAGTGATGGCTATCGGGCAAGCATTCGGCCCACGCCCACTGGCGTGGCTGATCCGCAGTGTGACTTATTTCTTTCGTAGCACGCCGCTCTACCTGCAACTCATGCTTATCTACTATGGCCTGTCGCAATTTGACATTGTGCAGTTGGGCTGGCAGGACGACCAACCCTTTTGGCTGCTATTTCGGGACGCCACTTTCTGCGCCACACTGGCCTTGGTGCTCAATACCAGTGCTTATGTCGCCGAGTTATTAGCGGGCATGATGGTGACTTTTCCACGCCAAGAGTGGGTGGCTGGCGAAGCGTTCGGCATGAGTCAGTGGCAAATTATTCGCCGTTTGGTGTTACCGGCGACATTACGGCGTGGTATTCCGGCGTTGAATAATGAAATGGTGTTTTTGCTGCATGCCACCTCGCTGGCCAGCACCGTCACTTTACTCGATATTACCGGTGTGGCACGGGCTTTCTATGCCGCCACTTACTCGCCCTTTATCCCATTTCTGATGGCGGCCGCGCTTTATTTGCTGTGTACCTTTATCTTGATTTTCTTGTTTTCGCGGGCGGAGCGGCGCTGGTTAGCCTTTGCCCGCCACGATTGAATCAGGCGGGTCATGTGGCTTTAAGCGCGCTTAATAGCTTGTAACTCAGTAATGGTGACGATTTTATCGACACGGAATTTTTTACTGGTGAGCCAGGTGTCGGCCAGTAGTCGGTAGTGCTCCATATTGCGGCAGCCTATGCGCAGCAGGAAATCAAAGCTACCGCCGACTAACCAGCAATCCAGCACTTCGGGCGTTTTACGCACTTCTTGTTCGAAGGCCGCCTGTGAATGTCCATGGTCGGCCAAAGCAATTTGTGCTTGGATAACAAAGGCATGCTCGGGTTCTGGCAGCTCAATAATAGCGCTGTAGCCGCGGATAATACCAGCGCGCTCCAACAGTCGAACCCGCTCCAGACAGGGGCGGGCGGTTAAATTAACCTGCTCGGATAGTTTCTGATAAGAGATACGGCCATCCTGGCTCAGGATTTCAAGGATTTTTTTGTCAATTCGGTCAAGCCGGGGTTTCTTTTCCACAGATAGGACGTCCAATGAAAATCAATAACCATAAGTTACCTGAACATGCCCTGAGTGGGCAGCGTCAATTAACCAGTTTTCATTTCGGCCAGCCGGGTGTGGGCGAGAAAATCTACTTACAGGCGGGCCTACATGCCGATGAACTGCCCGGAATGCTGGTATTGCATTATCTTAAAAGATTGCTGAGTCAGGCGGAACGGCGCGGAGAAATTCAGAGTGAAATAGTGATTGTGCCAATAGCTAACCCTGTCGGTATGGCACAAGTGCTGCTAAACAGTGGAATAGGCCGTTTTGATTTAGTGAGCGGGCGTAACTTTAATCGTGATTTTCCCAATCTGGCCCAATTGGCGCAGCAGCGTCTGGCGGCGAACGGATTAAGCGAAAAAGAGCGTCTACAGCAACAAATACGCCGAGCTATGGTGGCGGCATTGCACGATTTACCCGCGATTAGCGAAGTAGATGCTTTGCGCCAACACTTGCTGATGCTGGCCTGTGATGCCGATTTGGTGTTGGATTTGCATTGTGACGATAGCGCTATTCTGCATCTGTATGCTGACCCGGCTTGGCGCGAATCGGTGGATATTCTCGCACGTTTTCTGCATATCGATACCGTACTGCTGTCACAAGATAGCGGCGGCGGTTCCTTTGATGAGGCCTGTGGCTTGCCGTGGCACCGTCTCGCAGCACATTATCCTGAGCTTGCTCCAGCCTGTATGGCCGTGACAGTGGAGTTGCGCGGGCAACAAGATGTCAGTCATCCGCTGGCCAGTGCTGATGCCGAACGTATTTATCAATATTTACAACATCGTGGTGCGATTGTCGGCGAACAGCCAGAGATCCCACAGCGTGAAGTGGTCATGTTGCCGTTCTCTGCGGGAGAGATAGTCAATGCCCCAGCCAGTGGCTTGCTGTTGCTATTGCGCCAGCCGGGTGAGTGGGTCACTAAAGATGAAGTGGTCGCTGAAATCATCGACCCGATTACGGATACGGTTAAAGCAGTACGGGCAAAAGCGGGCGGAATAATCTATGCCAGCAGACGCGCGCCGTTTGTGACTTTGGGGGCTGAGGTGATGAAAATTGCTGGGAAAACCCCTTACGCAGGGGGTGGGGGATTGGCGTCCTGAATGTATCCTCGAAGAACTAAAGAGAAGAAGAGTGTTCCTCCTCCTGCCAGCCAGTATTTATCAGGAACTCTTCCCACGTCCGGCTCTACTGCAATTCCCTGTTTTCATTGAAGTAACCGTATCTGGCTGCATATTCCGCCATCCCCGTAATCTCATCAATCAGCCCATCTAATCACCCTCAAACCCAGTGAAATTAGGGCTTGAGGGTGATTCTATCGATTAAGCCAAGTCAATTATAAGTGGTCGAAGTCAGATGCATCATGGCGTTCAGCCAACTGTTCTTCTGGTGCGCCCCAGGTTTTATTGACAATGCGGCCGCGCTGCACCGCAGGGCGTTTAGCAATAGTTTCAGTCCAACGTATCAAATGGGTATAGGATTTTACATCCAGGAATTCACCCGCTTCATATTGCAGGCCCAACACCAGGTTGCCATACCATGGCCAGATCGCAATATCGGCAATAGAGTACTCATCACCGGCGATATATTCATGAGTTGCGAGCTGTGTATTGAGCAAATCAAGCTGACGTTTGGCTTCCATGGTGAAACGGTCGATGGCGTATTCGATTTTTACCGGTGCATAGTGATAAAAATGACCAAACCCGCCGCCCAAATAGGGGGCTGCGCCCTGTAACCAGAACAGCCAATTGAGTGCTTCTGTTCTTGCCCCAAGGGATTTTGGTAAGAAATGAGCAAACTTATCCGCTAAATAAAGCAAAATGGCACCAGATTCAAATACCCTGATCGGCGGGGTGGTTGAATGGTCCATCAAGGCCGGGATCTTTGAATTTGGATTGACGGCAACAAAACCACTCGAGAACTGATCACCTTCACCGATACGAATCAAATGGGCATCATATTCCGCCCCTTTTTCACCCAAAGCCAACAACTCCTCCAGCAGAATCGTGACCTTCTGACCATTCGGTGTCCCCATGGAATATAGCTGCAATGGGTGTTTACCTATGGGCAGGGTAGCTTCATGTCTGGCACCCGCCGTCGGGCGATTGATCTTCGACCATACTCCGCCGCTGGCGTTATTTTCTGTCCAGACTTTCGGTGGTTGATATTCGTTATCTTTCATCATGAATGACCTTTTTGCGAATGAATACGAAATTAATAATACTCATAGTGATTATGCCTCAATCATAAAGAATAACAGGGATAATATTTCTGTCACTCCAGCACCCTATAGTGAAATTGCTTTTTACCTTTGGGCAATAAAAATAATTAGGGAACTTAACATGCACATAAAAAAATTCAGGTTAGCACTGCTGGTCAGTAGTATCGCGTTCAGTAGCTCTTTATGGGCGCAGGCTGTCGAGGTGTCAGCGGCCCTTGCCGGTCATGCCATTCTGCCAGCGAAAACGACGGTTGCAGCCCCAGCGGATGCGCCGACTGATTTACAACAAAGTGGTAAATACACCAGTGGTCAACGCGTTACTACATTGGGCGCAGTAGCCGGTAAATCGGCTGATCGTCCAACAGGTATTGGGTTGCCGATCACCGGACAGCCACTGCAAGGGCATTCGGGTATCAAACACATGCCGGATGGCACCTATTGGGTGCTGACCGACAATGGATTTGGTAGCAAAGCCAACTCGCCGGATGCCGTGTTGTATCTCAATCACTATAATATTGATTTTAAAAATGGCAGCGTAACACCGCTACAGACTGTGTTTCTGCACGATCCAGATCAAAAAGTCCCCTTTCACATTACCAATGAAAGCACTGAAAAACGCTATTTGACCGGTAGCGACTTTGACCCCGAAAGCTTCCAGTTTGCCGATGATGCACTATGGGTGGGCGATGAATTTGGTCCCTATCTGATTAAAGCCGACTTGAACGGTAAAGTGCTGGCCGTGTTTGAAACTCAGGTTGACGGCAAGGTGGTAAAATCGCCTGATAATCCAACATTGACGTTACCTGGTGCGCCTGATGGTAAACAGAATTTTCAGGTAGCGCGCTCAAAAGGATTTGAAGGAATGGCGGTGTCACCCGATGGCAGCAAACTGTATCCCATGCTCGAAGGGGCGCTGTGGGATGGTGAGCAATTTGAAAATATAGAGGGTAAACGTTACCTGCGGGTGCTGGAATTTGATGTTAAAAATCAAGCATGGACAGGGCGTAGCTGGCAATATGTTCTCGAAGATAACCAGAATGCTATTGGTGATTTCAATATGATTGATGCGAAGCATGGATTGGTTATTGAACGCGACAACGGCGAAGGGACAGCGGATAAAGCCTGTGCCGCAGGGGCGGCAACAGATAAGTGCTTCAGTGACATAGCCAAGTTCAAACGTGTCTACAAAATCGCATTCTCTGATAATAATGTCGGCAAACCGGTAGAAAAAATATCTTATATTGATTTGCTAAATATTAAAGATCCGCAGAATTTAGCGCGTAAACCGCTAAATAATGGTGTGCTGACATTCCCGTTCTTTACCATTGAGAACGTTGATGTGGTGGATGCCAACCATATCATTGTCGGTAATGATAATAACTTCCCATTCTCCTCCAGTCGCCAGCCTAATGAGGCGGACGATAACGAGTTTATCTTACTGGATGTGAAACAGTTATTGAGTCAATAGCTGGCCCCATTATTACCGAGAAGCCCGTGTAGCGCGGGCTTTTACTCTTTAATACTCGGCTTCATACCGCACTTTTGATGCTTCTTTTACCTGCCGTTCAAGAAGGTTAAGCGTCGTGGATAATACATTCTCTTGTTCTCTGAACCACTTATCTTTATCGGGTAAAGAGGTCGCCAGCCGCCATGACTCTTCGTCCTCCAATGTGTTCAATTCATGCAATATCGCGTCAATTTGTTTTCTAACATCATTAATTTTTCTGCGAAGCTGTTGGAGGTCATCAATAAGGTCACTGGCCATCAGTGGCTCCAGTCCTTGCTTTAAACTCACCAGCAAAGCATGAATTGTCGGGAAATCCCCTTTTTGACGAGCTTGATTGAGCTGAACCATCAGTTGATGGGCTTTCTCTTTAAACTCATCCGCCACTAAATCTGGATGGCACAGCCGGCTAGCTTGTCGCCACAACCGTTTGAGTTCCTGACGTTGTTCAGAAGAGAGTTTCTTATCGTTATTGAGCCGATTCTCGGCATCGGTTTGTTTTTCTTGATAACTTTCGTATTTCTCTTTGGCTTCTTCACGGGCTTTGCGCGTTGACTCGGTATTGCGGGTGCAGAAACTATTTTCCAATTCTTTGATCTCCGCCAGCAAGGCGGTAATCAACTCGGCTTGCTGCTGAATCCGGTTGCGAATCTCAATGGTTTCGTTCGAAATGGTGGCGAGGGACAGCCAGCGCTGTTTTAGCGCAGCAAGTTCATCTATAGCTTGAGAAATATACTGTTGGCAGTTGCGATAATCGCGTTCTCTGCGACGGGCTTCCGCCTCGGCTTTACGCAAGGTACTTTCCGCCAATTGTTTGCGCAAATTGAGGATTTGCCTCATCAATGGGCCAAGGCGCACCAGGTAAAGGTCATTAAAATCATCTAGTAACTGAATACGTTCATTACGTTTATCAATTAAATCGCTTAACTGCTTCTCCAGCGCTTTCAGCTCTAGCTTGCAAGCTGACAATTCGATATCTTGCCACTGTGTGACTCCTTGCTTACTTCCCAGCCACGCTGAAATAGCTTCCAGCGCATGGGTGAATTTTCCCTGTTCGATCGCCATGACGATAAAAACCAGCACCGCGTCCTGAGTCTCACTCTTAATATAAGGGAGTTGATTGCGAATAATGTCGTCATCTTCAAGCTCAATACCGCTTTTAATGATCTCCAGCCGTTTAATGAGTTTTTTCATAAATATAGAATTTGCTGATAGCGTTGACAAGATACCTACATACTAAACAACGGCTTCGCATTGTTCCAGATGAATGAGGAGTGATCCGCTCAGGATGGTCATATAGTTAAGCTGGCATGTGCGATGAATCACATTCACCGCGTCGCTGGAAAAATCAATGTGAATGCAAAGGGCAGGGAGAGACAATTTCCAAGACTGCTACGTGAATTCTGCATCATTATGGTACTGCAACAAATACAGAATTCGCGTAGCGCGATCGATTGATTATTATTGTTTAATTTCAAAAAGTTAATAGGGAGTCAATCAAATCAACCTGATTAAACGCTGAATAGGGTGGCAGTATCGCAACATATTGAAATAGCGTTTTAAAAAACGTAAGATCCATCGATACCTTAACTACCCTGCATCGCCACAACAAGTTGCCAAAATGAATAAACCACCGGAATCTGCTAGCGCGGCGACTAAAAATACCTTTCCAAATCGAGAAAGTATCGATATCAGCGCGGAGAGAAAGGAGTGAATGCTGATACCGTAGTCTCATCTTCCCGACATGTGTTTCACTATGCGCCGTTTAGAAACTTATTTTTTGCCCGACTTCTCACGGTATTAGGCAATGGCATTGCACCTATCGCCTTGGCTTTTGCTGTGCTGGATATTGGCGGTTCCGCTACTGACTTAGGTTTGGTGGTTGCCGCGCGATCTATTTTCAATGTGGCTTTCTTATTAATTGGTGGGGTACTTGCCGATCGTTATTCCCGCAGCATGGTATTGCTCTCTTCATCCACCCTTGCCGCCGTATCTCAAGGCGTTGTTGCCTGGTTGGTGCTGGATGGAACAGCAACCATCATGGGGCTGGCTGTACTTGGAACTATTAATGGCGCAGCTGCGGGTATCGCGCTGCCTGCTTCTTCGGCTATGGTTCCACAAACCGTACCCGCATATAACCTCAGGGCGGCAAATGCTTTTATTCAAGTGGGTGTCTATGCAGGAACAGTGATTGGAGCTTCATTGGGCGGCATTCTGACCAGCGCTATTGGGCCAGGGTGGGGCTTAGCTGTCGATGCTTTAGGATTTGCGGCCTCCGCACCACTCTATTTCTTTATTCGTACTAATCCAGCATTGGCTCTGTCATCCAACACCAATATTTTGCAGGATCTGCGGGATGGGTGGAAAGAATTCATTGCTCGCACGTGGGTTTGGGCTATTGTTGCTCAGTTCACGATTATTAATGCCGCTTTCAGCGGTGTCGTGATGATCCTTGGCCCTATTATCGCTGATGATTCATTTGGGCGGGCAAGTTGGGGCATGATAGTGGCAGCAGAAAGTGTTGGCCTGATTATTGGCTCATTCATAGCTCTGCGCTGGCGTCTACGACGCGACCTGTTTATTGGTGTGATTCTGGTTTCGTTTTGCGCTATCCCGATTATTCTCCTCAGTATGGTCTCTTCAACATTAATTCTGATGACGGGATTTTTTATTGCCGGGATCGGTTTTGGTCAATTCGGTGTGGTTTGGGCGAATGCGCTACAAACACATATTCCCCCCAATAAACTCGCTCGTGTTTATGCCTATGATGCAATGGGCTCATTTGTGGCGATCCCCGTGGGGGAACTTGCGGCAGGCCCACTGAGCATGCACTATGGTAGTTCCGCAATTTTATTGGCCGCCGCAGTAGCTGTGGTGATTGCCACCATCGCAACCAGTTTTACCCCGGCGATTAGACAACTTGATAACGGGCGAAAGTAGCACCCAAAAAGCATCATATTTAACGAGTTGGCGGCAATATCTGGCGGAGTTAAAGGGCAGGGAGCGAATATTTTCCAACACTGCTACATAATTTGTTGATATTATTTATTTTTAATATCAGATTAACTCTGAACGCAAGGTTTTATAAACTTAGGCGGAATATATAAATCTAACCCTATGTGACCACAATATTCTCTAAACATATTGATAGAACCGACACCGGCTTTTTCATAAATTAGCCTTAATTTATTTTCGATGGTTCTATGTGATAAAGAAAGTCTTCTGGCAACCATTTTAGATGTCATGGGTTGTAATATGAAAAAAATTATCTCAAGTTCTTTCTCATTGAACAGATCTGTGGGTGGGGTCAGGGTTAATACTGAGGGTGTGCAGTGGTCTACATATTGGGAAAGAGAAATAAAATTTAATTTGCTGGCATTGGTTAATGTTCCTATACATTCACCGATTTTATTGTAAATCGGAAATCTAGGTAAATAATAGGGTTCCAATATTTTGTCTCGCCCATAAAAATTGGTTGAAATAATGGCCACACGTTTGCCACTTTTCTCTGCTTTCCTGTCATTTTCTTGATATTGCTCAGCAAACTCTGCCCAATCTGCAGGGCATTCATTATCTAATCTGCCCTCAATATCAAAATCAGCGGGTAAACTTAAAAAGTCCAGACCAGCTTGATTTACATACACATAACGGGATTCGCAATCTCTTACAACCCAAGGCTCATTGCTGTATTCCATAATAGAAATCAGCGGCAGTGAATTCAGAGATTCTACAATTAATTTATTTGCATTCAGTGACTTCTTTTTTTCATCCATGACTAACTCAGCCTCTCAAGTTTTGCTTTACCAAAATAAATGTGAATTCTACGATTGAGTGTAACTAATTAAAGCCTACGCCACGGAACTCAGCACTTCAAGATGGTTTTATTTATTAATCCTTTTTGGGGTTTATTTTTCTGCCTCAGTATTCTTTGTAATAATAATATTATATTCAATGTTTTAATTATTATATGAAACTTAATTTTGCTTCGTCAGAGCATTCTTGACGGTGAGATAGATATCGCCAAGAGAATGTTGAAAACACTGACTAAGGCCACATGGGTTAATCCGACCATTTATGATGACGCAGCTGCAACTCAAAAGTTATTATAAGAACGTTGACCAGATATTAATCTCAGCATTAAGCGTTTATCAGTTTCATCAATGCAGCAGAGCGATATTTATAGCAATCCGCATAATCCGATGTAAACAGCAGGCCCACATAGTGCGAGCGGTTTAGTAAAATCTGACGGACAATCATGCTGCCAGTTCGACAGATTTCACGTAGCGTCACCGGACAAGAATGAGGGAAGGGGCTTTACGTTGTAGTTTTGGTTATTTACAGTTGAAATATAGATCTCATGAAATGGTAATCTGTTCAACGGGTTACAGTACAGATGGGGCTGACTTCAATCCTTAATCCTTGGCGCATATGGTTTTCTATGCCCAATAGACAATTTAACATAATATACATTATGCGCACCAAGATAGACATAGGCAGGATCTAAGGTTTAACTAGCAATCTTCCTCATAGATGGCCAGTTACTCATGTTCAATAGGTTTATCTAACGACACTTTTCTCCAGATTTGCGCATGCGCCAAGCTCGGCATGATGCATCATGTTCGTCATCTGGTTGCTTCATGCTAGATCTTCTTTAAACTGTAAATATCAGGCCTGACAATCTGCCAGACATAATTCTCTCGATTTAACGGCGCGTAGCCTAATTTTTCATAAAGCCACGGCGCTGTTGATGTGACTAACATAATGCGCCTGAGTCGTTGTAATGACGGATGAGACTGGCAGCACTCCATCAACCAGTTACCCAGTTTCATGTTTTGATATTCTTCAAGAACATAGACATCACAGACATAACCAAATGTTGCATTATCAGTTACCACGCGAGCAAAACCAATCTGGTCACTCTCGTGGAATAAACCAAAGTTGAGGCTGTGCTCAATCGATTCTCTCACTGTATCTCTATCAATACCTTGTGCCCATGATGAGCGCGTGAGATAAGCATGGATAGCATTAATGTCCATCTCTGTTTTATTGGTTGTGACTCTATAAACGCCCTTTTCCCAGCGGGAATCCACACTCATTTTTTGATCCTGAAAGTTTCTGGCCAAGAAACAACTCTACCGAACAATCCAGTCTGATTAAACGAGATTCTTGGATGAACTCTGGATTTATTTAGCTTTTTCGCCCCAACTTTGCTATATCGTCTTTCTCTAATATCGTCTTGGGATAACCAAAACGGACGGCATTCAACATTGCTTTTCCGATATCTTCGGTGGTCACTATGGCATGAGGGAATAACAATCGTGCCACTGGAAGAAATGGTTTCGTTAATAGATAATTTTGTGGGGCGTACACTATGAGCCAATCTGCATTACGCAGCTCCGCTCTGCCTTGCTGGTCAATGGGTTATTAAATGCAGTCGCTATCTTTGCCTGTGCGCTGATCACGCCAGAAACGCCGCACATTTTGATTATATTACTGCTTTTTATCAGCGGGTTAACGCGGTCAATGCAATTTACGGCACTCAATACATTAGCATACTCGGAAATTCCGGGGCCTCAAATGGGGGGCGCGAATACTTTTCCAATATGATTCAACAGCTAGCTATGGGGCTGGGAATTGCTATCGGGGCGCTAGCACTGCGGGTTGCGGAGTGGTTCCATCCTTATCGTGCTGGTGTAATCCCGTTGGAAAATTTCCAGATAGCATTTGTGGTTATTGGTGTGGTCGCATTACTATCGATAGTGGATATATTAACACTCAGCCGTAATGCGGGTGATGAAGTGCGTAAGAGGCCGTCCAGGTTGAAATGAATGATAATACGGCAATGGCGTCCTGCTGTACTTAAGAGTATGTTAATCATATCAATTATATTATTAGCACCGAAAATAAGGAATGCACATGATCGTTTTCGTCACAGGCGCGACCTCCGGATTTGGTGAGGCTATCACTCGCAAATTCATCAGTCACGGTCATCAGGTTATTGCCACCGGCCGACGTCAGGAACGGTTGGAAGAATTAAAGGCTGAGTTAGGTGAACCACTGCATATTGTGCAGTTAGATGTGCGCAATCGCGCGGCTATTCAACATGTTATCGATGAACTCCCGGCTAATCTGAAGGATATTGATGTGCTGGTGAATAATGCCGGTTTGGCATTGGGACTGGAGCCCGCTCACAAAGCCAATGTTGAAGATTGGGACACGATGATTGACACCAATACCAAAGGTTTGGTGAATATGACTCGAGCTTTGCTTCCTGCAATGGTGACGCGCGATGTCGGTCACATTATTAACATTGGTTCAACCGCGGCTAACTGGCCTTATGCCGGGGGTAACGTGTATGGCGCGACCAAAGCTTTTGTTAAGCAGTTTAGTCTGGGGCTGCGCGCTGATTTGCATGGTACCCATATTCGTGTAACGGATATTGAGCCAGGAATGGTCGGTGGCACTGAATTCTCGGCAGTTCGTTTTAAAGGCGACGGAGATAAGGTTAATAAAACCTACGATGGCGCTAACCCATTGATACCTGAAGATATTGCTGAAGCGGTGTATTGGGTGGCGACATTGCCTGCTCGCGTGAATATCAACACACTGGAAATGATGCCGGTTAGCCAATCTTTTGCCGGATTAAGTATTCACCGCGAAAGTTAATAGATAAATAAAGTGTTTGGGGCGTTGATCGCCCCACTCTTAATTAACCCGCCAGCCGGCAACAATAATCAACATACCTGCCAGCGCTACTGCCGCTCCAACCCAATCGAATAGTGATAGTTTCACACCATCAACAACACGTAACCAAATTAATGCAGTTGCAACATAAACGCCGCCGTATGCGGCATAGACTCGCCCACTGGCAGCAGGATGCAGAGTTAATAACCAAACGAACAAGGCCAAACTGGCGACTGCCGGCAGCAATAACCAAATGGTTCCACCTTTGCGCAGCCACAAATAAGGTAAGAAACAACCAATAATCTCGGCCAATGCGGTCACAAAAAACAGTAGGGATGTTTTTAACACGTCCAGATCTCTTTTATTGTCAGCAGTGGGGTATCCCCCAAATAATCATAGAAATTAACATTAGGTTACTCTACAGATTATCAACAAACCTGTCGCTAACTAGTCTATCTGCTGTGAGCAATGGTATAATTTTCTATCTGCTGATAATGGCCTGATGAATTAATATCACCGACTCATAAAGGACTTAAGACGATGAAAATAAGTAGCCTGCCACGCCTGATGCGCGCTTTCCTCCCCTTAGCCGTGCTGGCTTTGCCGCTGACGTGGCAAACTCCTGCGTTGGCGCAATCGGCCACTTGTACTCAAGGTAGCACCTGTGTTTCTGTTGGCGGGAATAATGACCCAATGTCAAAAGAACAAGCACGCCAGAGCCAACAACAGTGGGATGAAACCCATCGCCTGCGTAATAAAGTGAATAACCGGGTAGAAAAGAATTTCGATAAAGATGACCGTGCTGAAGATGCGAAAGATAATTGCGAAAGCAGCGAAAATCTCAATGCTTATTGGGAACCTAACACCCAACGCTGTCTGGATCGTTTGTCCGGTCGTAAGATTAATCCATAATAGATGATATTGGCTCAGATTAACTTGAGGTTATGTGAACCAGAGCTATCCTTACGTTAGGCAAGTGATTCATCCACATAAGGATTTCATGATGAAAAAAACTTTTATTATCAGCACATTGCTATTGTCTCTAGCCCCTTTGGCTGCTTTGGCATCGTGTGAAAGTGTCAAAGCAGATATCACGCAAAAGATTATCAGTAATGGTGTGCCTGAATCTGGTTTTAAACTGGATATCGTTCCTAACGATCAGGTACAACAAGCGGGTGGCCAAGTAGTTGGGCATTGTGAAAATGATACCCAGAAGATTGTTTACACCCGTATCAGTGACGGCGAGTAACGTTTTGATTTTAGGGTGCACTTCGGTGCGCCCTTTTCTTCTATTTAAAGGTAGAGAAGATTATATCGTCGAGTTCTGTCTGCTGAATCAATTGTAGATTCTCGGTATGCAATGATAATTTGTATAAAATTAATTTGTTTAATTACCTGATTTACAAATCCCTCACTCTCTAGTCGGTTTAATTAGTTCAGTTCATTTATCTACATAGATGATAGAAAAGATATTTTATTACTGCTCGGTAAAGAAGATGATGTGGACGAAAGGCTATCCTCTTACGGAATTTAATATTTCCAAGAGGATATTAAACTACTATGTATATTGGCTCTACCCCAAAATTTACTGGTCATTAGCGTGATGACCAGTAACAATCTATCTGTATACCTACCTCTTTATGATAAAAATATGGGGCCAACCACGATATGTTAGTCAGTTTTTTGCTATGAAACGGCCGGCTTATTGGTATTACTACCGCGCAATGCTGCGCCGACTGATGATTGCAATCATGCTGGGCATCATGTCTGCGGTGATTGTTTGGTTATTTCACCAGGCAATGTTGGGTCTTGAGTGGGTATTATTTGCTCGGACGGATGGTAGTCTGGTCGCAGCGGCTTCTTCTATTAATGGCTGGCGGCGTGCAGTAACCCCCGCTTTAGGTGGGTTGGCCGCAGGCTTATTATTATGGGTGTATCAGCGTTATCGGCATCAAAAGCCCGGCGCCCCTACCGACTATATGGAAGCCATTGAAATTGGTGATGGTCGATTAGATGTTTCTGCCAGTTTGGTCAAATCTTTGGCCTCATTATTAGTGGTTTCCAGTGGCAGTGCTATTGGTCGTGAAGGTGCCATGGTGCTTCTGGCGGCATTGTTTGCTTCTGTTTTCGCGCAGCGTTATGCCAAACCAAAAGAATGGAAATTATGGGTTGCTTGTGGTGCCGCTGCTGGTATGGCCAGCGCCTATCATGCACCACTGGCTGGTAGCCTATTTATTGCAGAGATTCTGTTCGGTACCTTAATACTGGCTTCTCTTGGGCCGGTGGTTATTGCTGCTGTCAGTGCATTGCTCACCACCAATTTGCTACACGGCGGTCAAGAAACTCTGTATCAAGTACAAGCACTGCCATCTCCCTGGCCGATACAATATCTCCTAATGGCATTATTAGGATTATTAGCCGGTTTTTGTGGGCCACTATTCCTCAAAGGGATGACGGCCAGCGGACATGCTTTTCGGTCGTTGAACTTATCACCGCCACTACAATTGGCATTGGGCGGGATGATTGTCGGGTTATTATCGCTAATTTTTCCGGAAGTCTGGGGCAATGGTTATAGCGTGGTGCAATCATTATTAACCACTCCACCGGGGATTTTGTTAATTGGAGGAATACTGATTTGTAAATTGTTGGCGGTATTGGCCAGTAGTGGTTCGGGGGCTCCTGGCGGAGTATTTACACCTACTCTATTTGTTGGTGCGGCGCTAGGGATGTTATGTGGGCAGATGTTTGCCTGGTGGCCATGGTTTGGTGGCAATATGTTTGGTGACAATATTGCGTTATTAATGGCATTGACAGGTATGGCAACACTGCTGGCTGCCACCACGCACGCGCCCATTATGGCCGCGCTGATGGTGTGTGAAATGACCGGTGAATACACCCTATTGCCAGGGCTACTACTATCCTGTGTTATTTCGACAACAATAGCCCGTTGGTTACGCCCTATTTCTGTCTATCATTCACGCTAAAATATGTCGATAATGATGTCAATTAGAGACGATTATTAATTTGACCAATAACACTATCTCACTAATAACAAGTAACCCAAATATATTCTAAATAATCCGCATTGCAGAGACGGCTGCAACTGAGTGAGTTCCGATGAGCTGACTCAGATAAGTGATTCGGTTGAACGAAAGCAACCAATACACAATTTAAAGTATAACGGGTATAAATCTATTATTTAACCATTGCCGTTAGATCTAAATACTTTGCCAGTGGCTTTTGCTCCGGGTGTGGCAGATAAGGTAATTGCCCTAATTGTGGTGCAGGTAAACGTTCGCGTAACATTGCAATTGTTTCAGCATAATGGGCAAGTCCTGGATTAATACGATTAGCAACCCACCCTAATAAGGGTAAGCCATCATTAATAATAGCCTGAGCCGTTAATAAGGCATGATTAATACAGCCTAATTTAATTCCGACGACTAAAATAACCGGTAACTGCTCTTGTACTACCCAATCAGAATAAAAACGCTGATCGTTCATCATCACTTTCCAGCCGCCGCAACCTTCGACGACTACAGTATCGGCTTTAGCAGATAATTGCTGCAATCCTTCCGTCATTTTACTGTAGTT
The DNA here is from genome assembly GCF_900460525.1 of Yersinia kristensenii. NCBI lineage: Bacteria > Pseudomonadati > Pseudomonadota > Gammaproteobacteria > Enterobacterales > Yersiniaceae > Yersinia > Yersinia kristensenii. The sequence continues at coordinate 3,591,433 of NZ_UHIY01000001.1, read as the reverse complement.
AATGAGGATACCCGAGCAGGCATGGATAACATCTCCAGCCAGTGGGTATGGATTAACTTCCTGATAATTCACTTCAATCGAGGATGAAGCTTGTAAAATCAGTGCATCTTGGTTACGCAATCCATCCGGAGTTTCTTGACTCTCTGTCGCTACTGGCTTATAGCCCACAGCTGTTCTGCCATTTTGGCTTAAGGCCTGAAGTAAGGCCCGTGACACGACGGTTTTACCAACAGCTGTGTCGGTACCCGTCACAAAAACACGCGTTAACATAACAATACTCCGCAATCGGCCACGTCGACTTAAGTCTTTCCGCCTAATATTAGCGAAATTGATAACATAGATAAAAGTCTAGGCGATGCCGACAACAGACAGCTTGCGTTAGCGCAATGTTTTGCTGAACTGGGAGATATTTTTAACGGATAACCCCCAATAATATGGGGAATACGCCCTGTATACCCACTAATAATTAACTCTTAATTATTAGTGGCACCCTATCCTTGGAGTAATTTCACCAATAATGAACCATTATATAATGCTTCTTTTACCAGTGCGGCTCCGGGCATTGTTCCCTGATTAAAAAATGCGGTCGGTTCAACCAGAATATTCTCACTGTAAGCCGGTAGCGCTTGCTGGCGGATGCAAGATGCAATGGCGGGATGAAGAATAGAGGCCGCTTTATTTAATGGCGAACCGACCAGAATTTTTTCCGGATTAAATAAATTGACCATAATGGCAATAATTCGTCCGACGCTGTGGCCAACACCTAAGATAATATCTTTAGCTAATTGATCGCCAGCTAAAGCCGCATCACATAAAGATTCCACTGTCAGTGGTGAGCCATGTAATAAAGAACTCATTGAGCCATTTAATCGTTGTTGGGCAATTTCCAGCATATTCTCAATACTGGCAACGGTTTCAAGGCAACCGTGATTACCGCAATAACAACGTTTACCGTAAGGATCAACTTGAGTATGACCAATTTCAATGACACTACGACTACCCGCATGTAATACCCGGCCAGCAGTAATTACCCCAGCACCAACATTATGATCAATCACGACTTGAATAATATTCTGACAGCCGCGCGAAGCCCCATACAGAGCTTCAGCCATCGTCCAGGCGCAAATATCATGTTGCAGATAAACCGGTAACCCCGTTAACTCTTCTAACGCCGAGCCCAGCAGCATCTCATTAACATCATAAAACGGCATTTTATGCACAATACCCGCTGGTGCATCAATAATGCCTGGCATGGTAATGGCGATGGCAGTCAGCCTTTCAAGTTTTTCCTGATGCCGGATAAAAAACTGTTCGACTTCGCTGAGAATGCGATTGAGTAGAGGTTCTGGGTGGCTATCCGGTAATGGAATTTGGTCTTCAACGACCAGTTTACTGCTGAGGTCGCGCAGTGCGAGAGTAATAAAACCTCGGCTGATTCGCCCGGAGACATAGTGCCAAGCTTCTGTATCAAGCACCAAACCAATTGCTGGCCGCCCACGGCTGCCCACATCTTGATATTCGGTCTCTTTCACCAGATGGGCTTCAACCAATTCCCGCACAATTTTAGTGATACTGGCGGGGGCCAGTTGTGCCCTTTTAGACAGTTCAATACGGGATATAGGGCCGAACAAATCAATCAGCCGATAAACGGCCCCTGCATTGGTTTGTTTGATTTGATCAATATGCCCAGGCTGTCCATCCGTTATCACTAAACCGGCTCCTTCTCTGTCACCGAGTATTTTTCGCGCTTCTAAATAAAGATTATGGGCTATGTTGGGGCTTTTAGTATATGGCGTCAACTATTTGATTAGTTATGTGATTTACTGCACATAATCACCCATACCCTTTGACTCTGTGCTGGTTATTTACACGAAACAAGATTAAAAAGTAGCCATTACCATTTATTGACTTTCGGCAACCTAAACGTTTTTATGCTTTGCTAAGGGGATATCCGCGACCATCAAATTAATCAATGCTTGCGCTGGTGCGGTCACTGGGCGATGTTTATGATTAACCAGCCACACCTCAGTGGTGGCACTGGCTTCGGCTAATGGCAGATATTTTACCCCATCCACTTTTACCCGTGTAAATGACGCGGGTAAAATAGAAACACCTAAACCTGAAGAAACCAGACCGACAATCGTCATCGCTTCCCCAACTTCTTGCGTAATATAAGGAGTGATACCGGCACGGGCTAACAATGCAAGAATCTCGTCGTAAAGTGCGGTGCCAACCTCCCGCGAAAAGAACACAAAAGGTTGTTCAGCCAAGGCGCTAAATTTAACGCTGCCCTGGGGTAAGGCGGCTAATGGGCTTTCTTCGTGCACCACTGCAACTAAAGGTTCACGTAACAGCAGACGGTATTGCAGTGCATCTGGCAAGCGAGTGTTGCGCATCACACCAAGATCAAGTCGCCCGTCCAATAACGGTTCAATTTGCTGTTTGCTATTGATTTCACGCATTTTAAGATGGACTTGCGGATGTAATTGGCGAAAAGCCCGTAAATTTTTGGACACGGTGCTAATAAAAGGGGCGGATGAGGTAAAACCGATGGTCAGTTCCCCGGACTCTCCACGATGCAGCCGCGCTGCTTTCTCAGATGCCGAATTGACCTGCGCCAGAATTTGATAAGCTTCTTTTAAAAATAGTTCGCCAGCTTGAGTCAGACTAACATTGCGGTTATTGCGGGCAAATAATCGCGCCCCGATTTGTTCTTCCAGAATGTGAATTTGTTGACTTAATGGCGGTTGAGAAATACGCAAACGCTCTGCAGCTCGTCCGAAATGCAACTCTTCTGCCACCGCAATGAAATAACGTAAGTGCCTGAGTTCAATGCTCATTCAACCTCATTGATACTTTTAAAGTATTATTGCCAATGATTAATATATTAGACAAAAAACTCCGCTATTCCTATGATTTTGTTATTAGCTGGCCCCTTGCTCCCGCAGCACATGTATTATTAATAAGGAAATACCGTGACTCCCTCTTTGCGTACTCCGACGACGGATACCGCAGTGCCGCCCCCCTCAGTAAATGATGCTACCACACGCTTAAGTGCGGCGCGAAAACGCCCTTATATTCAACGCGGTACGCCAGAATTTATGCGAGTTACACTGGCCTTCTTTTCTGCTGGTTTAGCCACCTTTGCCCTGCTTTATTGCATGCAACCCATACTACCGCTGTTATCGCAGGATTTTTCTATCTCCCCGGCAAGCAGCAGTTTATCGCTTTCATCTGCGACTGGAATGCTGGCTTTGGGGCTGATGTTTACCGGCCCATTATCGGATGCGATTGGTCGTAAGTCAGTCATGGTAGTCGCGCTGATGTTGGCGGCTACCTGCACGTTAATCTGTTCCTTTATGACCAGCTGGCATGGGATTTTGCTCATGCGGGCATTGATTGGCTTATCCCTTAGCGGGGTTGCTTCTGTGGCCATGACCTACCTCAGTGAAGAAATCCACCCCAGTTTTGTCGCTCTCTCTATGGGGTTGTATATCAGCGGGAACTCGATTGGCGGGATGAGTGGCCGCTTGGTCACCGGGGTGTTGAGTGATTTCTTTTCCTGGCGTATTGCATTGGCGGTGATTGGTTTATTTGCTTTGGCTGCTGCTTGTATGTTCTGGCGTATTCTTCCAGCCTCTAAACATTTCCGCCCAACCCGGCTACGGCCACGAACGCTCGTGATCAATTTCAAACTACACTGGCGTGATTCGGGCTTACCTCTGCTGTTCGCCGAGGGGTTCTTAATTATGGGCAGCTTTGTCACTTTATTTAATTACATCGGCTATCGTTTATTGGCGCAGCCTTATTATCTCAGTCAGGCTATCGTGGGTTTATTATCGATAGTTTATCTTACAGGCTCTTATAGCTCACCCAAAGCCGGTGCTTTGACCAGCCGTTATGGCCGGGGGCCGGTGTTAATGGCGTCAATAAGCATGATGTTGATGGGGGTTATTATCACCGCTTGCTCTCCTGTGATGATAATATTTATCGGCATGATGATATTTACTGCCGGTTTCTTTGCCGCACATTCTGTCGCCAGCAGTTGGATTGGCCGCCGAGCTCGCCGAGCTAAAGCACAGGCTTCTTCACTTTATCTATTTTGTTATTATGCTGGGTCAAGTGTTGCGGGAACATTAGGCGGTATTTTCTGGCTTAATTTAGGTTGGACCGGAGTTGTTTCATTTATCGCTACCCTTTTGTTGCTTGCTCTGTATGTCGGTCAGAGATTACGAAAATTACCTGAAGTCGCCAGAATTTAATCTAAAATCAGATAAAATCTATGTGACGTCAAATAACAATTTGACGTCCTCTCTGCTATGTACCTATGATTAAGACGAACCTAACGACTTTAGGTGACTGTTGCTTGAAATATAAATTAAGTCTCTAATGTATTAAGGGATTTTATGACGAGATGCTTCCTTAATTTATTTAATGTCAGGAGAAAACATGACAACTCACTTTCTTACGCTTTGGGACATACTGGCGACAACATTTTCAATTTTCTTTTTCATCGCATACTTGCTGATTCTGTTCCAGGTCATTTCTGATCTCTTCAGGGACCATGAGCTTGGTGGATTTTATAAAGCAATTTGGATCTTGTTCTTGCTATTTATCCCGTTACTAACCTCTCTCGTGTATCTTATCACCCGCGGTAAAGGTATGGCGCAACGCTATCGGGCCTCGGTGCAAAAATCAGTTTCTGAGACTAATGAGTATATCCGGCACGTTGCGGGTAAATCACCAGCAGAACAGATTGCTGATGCTAAAAAATTATTAGATGAAGGGACTATCAATGAAAGCGAATACCAGCAGCTAAAAGCTAAAGCGCTATCCTGATATCCTGCTTTTTACTAAAGGCTAACGGGCACTCATCTGCCATTTAGCCTTTTTTTATTCCTAGGATTAAATGGATAAAAACAATCGACAGTGTTTCTGAGTGGCCTCTGGCTTGCTGAGGGCCAGGTAAGTTCTGGCGAATGATGTGTGATTGTGAGTATCTTGACGTCTTTTGAAAATCGAAAGGATATTTGGCGTAATCAGCCCACTCCCTTGGTGATGCTGATAATGTTGTTCTATTCTGCATATATCAATTTATTAATAGCGAACACCGGGCTTTCAGAGGTGTCTTTTAACTGATATAACATAATGTATGTTGTAACTAAAATGACCTTGTCAGAAATAAAGATGAATAAATATGATTTGATAGATCGACTAAATAACCGCTTTACCTCATTGGAAATCGGACTACAGGACCTCCACCAGCAGCTTGAGGATTTACCTTTACTTGCCGCTCGGGTGTTTTCCTTGCCCGAAATAGAGAAAGGGACTGAGCATCAACCAATAAATCATATTCCCGTGAGCGTAACAGTTGGTACTCAAGCACGAGAACTGGCTTTACAACATTATCAGCGGTTGTTTATTCACCATCAAGGCCAGAATATCAGCAGCAAAGCCGCCTTCCGCCTACCTGGAGTACTCTGTTTTTCAGTGAGAGAAAGTCAATTGGCGGCTTGCCAACAGAGCATCCAATACATTAATCAGTTAAAAATAGAGCTGGAACATATCATTACCGTTGAATCCGGCTTGCCGAGTGAACAGCGCTTCGAGTTTGTTCACACCCACTTGCATGGGTTGATAACATTAAATACTTACCGCACCATTACTCCGCTAATAAATCCCAGTTCAGTGCGTTTTGGCTGGGCCAACAAACACATTATTAAGAATGTAACACGCGAAGAAATTCTGACTCAACTAAACAAAAGCTTGAATGCAGGCCGTGCTGTTCCACCATTTACCCGTGAGCAATGGGCTGAATGGGTTAACAAAGAAATGAATGATGTTAGGCAACTGCCAGAAAAAGCTCGCTTAAAGATTAAACGGCCGGTAAAAGTGCAACCTATTGCCCGCATCTGGTATCAGGAACAACAAAAACAAGTCCAGCACCCCTGCCCTATGCCACTGATTGCATTTTGCCATGTTCAATCAGAGATTGAATTGCCTAAATTAGGGGAGTTAACCGACTACGATGTCACTCAAATTAAACATAAATATAAACCTGATGCCAAGCCTTTGCGTTTGTTGCTGCCAAGGTTGCATTTATATGTCGAAATAGAGGAGTAAAGTATAAGTTAATCATTATACCTTCCATAAAAATTAAACTTCATGCTTTTCTTCTGGTGATTATTGCAGCTTAATTACCAGAAGAAATTAACCCCTTCACGTAGCACTTTCTTAGGAACATAGTGACTCAAACCTGACGCATGGCAATATTCAATTAAATCTTTTAAAGAGTGACATCCCGCTTTCTCATAAATAAATCTAAGCCTATTTTCAATAGTTCTATTTGATAGGAATAATTTCTTTGCTATTTCTTTGGCTGTCATTTTTTGAATGGCATAAAAGATGATATCAAGTTCTTTTTCTGAAAAGTCATCTACCGGAGGAGTCAGTGTAATAACGGCGGGTTTTAAACTTTTAAAAAAATCACAGACAGAAATGAAGTTAAACTTTTTACCAAAAAAAACAGTTCCTAGCACATCCCCATTGGCGTTATAGATAGGAAATTTAGGGAAGTACCACGGTGAAAGAACTTTTTCCCGCCCAAAAGGTGAAGTCACAATGATCTCCGCCCCCTCTCTGCTTTGCTCTGCCTTTCTATCGTGAGCCTTGAAGTCGTCACTATACTCAGACCATTGGCATGGCATCTCTTCATCTAAACGCCCTTCAAAATCAAATCCCGGCTGAAGATCAAACAAATCAAGACAAGATTCATTTAAATAAACGAATTTAGATTTATTATCTTTTATCGCCCAAGGAATGCTGGCTTTCTCCATGATAGCAATAAGCGATATTTTGCTGAGTGAATCAACGGTTAAACTAGATATATCGGGCTGACTACTTTTTCTTTTTTTATCTTCCATAAAATAAACTCCTGCTGAGTTAAAATATCACTTTAACAAATGCAAACCACCCTAACTATTGCCACCTGATGGCTCACGTAAAAAACTAATCAATGACATTATTCACGAAAACAAATAATCGATCATTTTAAAATACATTGTGGAAATATATCACGCAAAGAGAAGCAAATAACATTCTAAGTTAAAAACGGAAAAAAACACTACCTAAATAAGATGATTTTTTATTTTTAACCTATTACCTGACATTGTTTTAATTATCACACTTATTACACATCCTAATAATATAATGTCGTTGGGCTCTCCCTAACAACGCCGGAAAGAGATCCCGGCGTGACAGGAAAAACAACAATGGTGACTATTTCATACTTCCAACCATATTTTCTGGTTTGACCCATTCATCAAACTGCTCATCAGTAACATAGCCAAGTTTCAACGCAGCAGCTTTGAGTGTCAGCCCCTCTTTATGAGCTTTCTTGGCAATCTCAGCCGCTTTGTCATAGCCAATATGAGTATTCAGCGCGGTAACCAACATCAGCGATTCATTGAGCAACTGAGTAATTCGGTCGCGATTAGGTTCAATACCCACCGCACAATGCTCATTAAAACCGCGTATACCATCAGCCAACAGGCGAATAGATTGCAGGAAGTTATGAATCACTAACGGGCGGAAGACGTTTAATTCAAAGTTACCGGACGCCCCGCCAATATTGATGGCAACATCGTTACCCATCACTTGCGCGCATAACATAGTCATGGCTTCACATTGGGTCGGATTTACTTTACCCGGCATGATAGAACTGCCCGGCTCATTCTCAGGAATAGAAATCTCACCAATACCACAGCGAGGGCCGGAGGACAGCCAACGCACATCATTGGCAATTTTCATCAGCGAGGCCGCTAAACCTTTCAATGCCCCGTGGCCATGAACTAATGCGTCGCACGCTGCCAATGCTTCGAATTTATTCGGCGCAGTGATAAAGGGTTGATGAGCCAAGGCGGCAATTTCATTGGCGACACGCACCGCATATTCGGGATGGGTATTCAAGCCGGTTCCGACGGCGGTGCCACCTAGCGCCAACTCGCAAAGGTGAGGAATAGTGGCTTCAATATGGTGTACGCTGTGATCCAGCATTGCCACCCAGCCCGAAATCTCCTGCCCCAACGTTAATGGCGTAGCGTCTTGCAAATGCGTCCGGCCAATTTTCACAATATCGCGATAAGCTTCAGCTTTCTTAGCCAAAGTCCCCTGCAATACTTTTAACTCTGGCAATAAATGTTCTCTTAACCCAATAACGGCAGCGACATGCATTGCGGTTGGGAATACATCATTTGAACTTTGGCTTTTATTAACATCATCATTAGGATGAACCAAACGATGATTACCCCGCTCCCCCCCTAACAATTCACTCGCACGATTAGCCAGTACCTCATTCATGTTCATATTAGTTTGGGTGCCGGATCCTGTTTGCCAAATAGAAAGCGGAAACTCGCCAGCATGGTCGCCATTCAACACTTCGTCAGCCGCCGCCATGATAGCTTTAGCTCGATTAGCGGGTAACAAGCCCAACGCCATATTGACCTGTGCTGCCGCCCGTTTGGTCAGCGCCAGCGCATGAATCAGTTCGGTCGGCATTTTCTCTTGCGAAATATGGAAATGTTCCAGTGAACGCTGGGTTTGTGCGCCCCATAATTGACTAGCTGGCACATCGATAGAGCCCATTGAGTCATTTTCACTGCGAGTGGTCACCATCACTGTCTCCTTAGCATATAGAACAAAAAGTTGAGGTCGGACGGGTATATCATGGCATATTTATCACCATCATTATGCGACTGATTCGCATTTCCATCATTTTAGTCGTCTCAAGCGCCATGGTGAATTGCATTACCACTTGCAACCCCTCCATGCCCATTGTTTACTAAGGGACAATTTTTATCAGGGCGATAAGTTTCGCCAGATTCGGTGGCAGATAACCAACATGCAAAAAATGAAGAATGCAGTACAAAACTACGCCTGGGGCAGTACTGATGCACTGACTAAACTTTACGGCATGGCGAATCCACAAAATCAACCCATGGCTGAATTATGGATGGGCGCTCACCCCAAAAGCAGCTCTGAAGTGGTGGATGCCAAGGGGCAATGGCACTCATTACGTGAGGTTATTGAGCAAGCACCCGATGCCAATTTAGGCCACGATGTTTTCCAGCGTTTCGGTGAATTACCTTTCCTGTTCAAGGTGCTATGTGCCGCCCAACCCTTATCCATTCAGGTGCATCCCAGTAAGGCCGCAGCTGAAATTGGCTTTGCTAAAGAGAATCAGGCCGGTATTCCACTGGATGCGGCTGAACGCAATTATAAAGATGCCAACCATAAGCCAGAGTTGGTTTATGCCCTGACCCCTTTCCAGGCCATGAATGGTTTTCGCACGTTGGATGACATCGAAGCATTGCTCCAGCCGTTAGCCGCCGCTCATCCAGATATCGCCGCGTTTCTCCGCGAACCTGACACTGATCATTTAGCAACATTATTTGCCAGTTTGTTGAGTATGGCTGGCGAAGAGAAAACTCGCGCGCTGGGTATCTTGAAAGCGGCATTGAATAATCAATTGGGTGAACCCTGGGATACAATCCGCAGTATTTCGCGTTTCTACCCTGATGACAGCGGTTTGTTCTCCCCCTTGTTGTTAAATGTGGTGACATTGCAACCGGGTGAAGCCATGTTCCTGTATGCCGAAACGCCTCATGCTTACCTTGACGGGGTGGCGCTGGAGGTGATGGCAAACTCAGATAACGTATTGCGTGCCGGGCTGACACCTAAGTTTATTGATATCCCCGAATTAATGGCTAATCTGCAATTTATCCCGAAACCCACGTCTACCCTGCTGACAACACCGCAACAGCACGGTCATGAATTGGTGTTCCCAATCCCGGTGGAGGATTTTGCCTTTTCGCTGCATACATTAACGCCAGAGCCGCAAGTGTTGGCGCAGAACAGTGCTGCCATCATATTCTGCATTCAAGGCCAAGCGGTGTTGACGAAGCAGCAGCAAGTCATCACGCTGCAACCAGGAGAATCCTGTTTTATTCCGGCGAATGAGTCACCAGTTAATGTTCACGGGGTGGGTTCAATTGCCCGGGTTTACAACAGAGGATGAACGAAGTCTCTTATTTTGTTGTCTATTGCTGGTCTTTTGATGCTGCGGTGGTTAGATTTCACCATCGCAATAAGCCGTTATCGTCGCAATAATATTTGTGAATGGTTAATCTAGGCCTATATTAGTTTGAAGAATATTGTTTTCTTACGGTGTTATTGAATTAGTGACTCATTACCGCGTTCAACATAGTGAATTTGGTGTATTAGAAAAGGATGAACAGAACAATGAAAAAATCGTTAGTGGCTGTCAGCGTCATTGTAGTACTTGGCGCTGCATGGACTGGGGCCTCATGGTATACCGGCAAATTGATTGAACAACGAATGGGCGAATTGGTTAACAATGCAAACGGCCAGATCAGAACGTTGCTCCCTAAAGCTGGCGTAAAATTCGCCTATAAAGATTACCAGCGCGGTCTGTTCAGTAGCCAGGTTCGCTATGTGTTACAAGCCGATAGCAGTGTTGCTGGCGAAAAAGCCTTAAAAGATGGTGATGAAGTGGCATTTATCGAAACTATCGATCACGGCCCATTCCCATTAGCGCAGTTAAAAAAATTCAATCTGATCCCAAGCATGGCTTCGGTACACACCGAGCTTGCGAATACGCCAGCATTGAAAAAATTGTTTGAAGTCACCAAAGGCCAATCACCGTTTACTGCAGACTCCCGCATTTCATATAGCGGCGATACCTCTTCTGCAATTACATTTATTCCCATTGATTATCAGCAAAATGCCACCAGCATGAAATTCGCTGGAGCTAAAATTGATGCTGATGTATCGCGAGATCTGCGCAATGTGAAAATGAGTGGTTCCAGCGACAGCCTTGTTTTTGCGAGCAAAAACCAGTGGGATCAACTCGAACAATTTAGCCTGCAAGGTTTAGTCATTAAAAGTGACACTAATGTCGGCAAGTTTGATCTCAGCATTGGTGATCAACAACTGAGCATCAAGCAGATCGGTTTAAATGTCGATGGTAAAGATACCGCGACCCTGGTTGGTTTTAACCTGAATACTCAATTAGGTGAAACCGATAAAGATTTGAACGGTAAATTGACCTATACATTAGACGCTTTAAAAATTCAGGATAATGATTTTGGTGCCGGTAAATTGGCCTTCACTTTCGACCATCTGGACGGTCAAAGCTTGAAACAATTCTCCAGCGCCTATAACCAGCAAGCCTTGAAAGCGGTTCAGGCAGGCGAAAATCTGGATCCGGAAGTTTATCAGCAGCAAATGGCCGAGATGTTACTGGCTAACCTCCCTGCCTTGTTGAAAGGTAATCCGACAATTAGCATTGCGCCATTGAGCTGGAAAAATAGCAAAGGGGAAAGTACCTTTACGCTGAATGTTGCTCTGACTGATCCCACACAAGCGAAAGCAAGTAATGAGCCGCTACTTGCGCAGTCAGTGAAAAAAGTCGACGCGACGCTGACCATTCCGATGGCAATGGCAACAGAGCTGACAACCCAAACTGCGCGTCTGCAGGGCTACAGCCCAGAAGAAGCACAAAAAATGGCACAACAACAGGTTCAAGGCATTGCTGCTATGGGCCAGATGTTTAAACTGACCACCACCAAAGATGATGTTATCAGCAGCAGTTTCCATTTTGCAGATAACCAAGTTGATTTGAATGGTCAGAAAATGTCACTGCAAGAATTCGTTGGCCTGTTTGGTATGTTCGGTGGCGCACCTGCTGAAGAAGATACCGGCCCCGAGTCTGAAGATGTGCCAGTAGAACCCGCTCCCGCGGTTCCAGCACAATAAGTTGCTGAACTATTATCAGTAATAGAATTCAGTCATAAAATTGCAACAGAGAACGGGGCCTGATGGGCTCCGTTTTTTTATCTAAAGAGGTCTGGATGATGGAAGAAAATACAAGCTTAGGGCCAGATCCCCATTGTAAGCACCCGCTGGCAGGATTTCCTCAAGTGTGTTTTATCAAAAACACGACTCAGAATCCGAATATTATTATTGGTGATTACACCTACTACGACGATCCGCAAGACTCTGAAAACTTTGAACGCAATGTGCTCTATCACTACCCCTTTATCGGCGATAGGTTGATTATCGGTAAATTCTGCGCATTAGCGCATGGGGTTAAATTTATCATGAATGGTGCCAACCATAAGATTTCAGGGATCTCGACTTATCCATTTAATATCTTTGGTAACGGCTGGGAAAGAGTGACACCGTCAATGGAGGAATTACCTTATAAGGGCGATACCCATGTCGGAAATGATGTCTGGATCGGCTATGAGGTACTGGTTATGCCAGGTGTGACTATCGGTAACGGGGCTATTATTTCCTCACGTTCAGTGGTCACTCGCGATGTTCCTGCTTATAGTGTGGTGGGCGGGAACCCTGCGACACTGATTAAAAACCGCTTCTCACCCGAAGTGACCCGCAAGCTGGAAGCCATCGCCTGGTGGAATTGGCCAATAGCAAAAATTAGCCGCCACCTGCACCTGATCACTGCAGGTGATGTTGAGGCGCTGGCATTAGTCAATACCGCAACTGATCAACCTTGATCAGGCTGAACCGCGGCGGATCAACACCGGCGGTAATATGACGTTTTGCAGTTGTAAATCGACACCTGCGATGCGCTGGAGTAGCCGCTGCCCAGCGCTGTAGCCAATCTCTCGGGCAGAACTGGTGATAAGAGTTAATGGCGGTTCCGTGAGTTCTGCTTCTGGGACATCACCAAAACCAATTAATGCCACTTGCTGATCGAGATAAGTATCTACTCCCGCACTGCCAATCGTCCGGCCGGTGCGCAAAATACCAAAGTATGCCCCTAGAGCGACTGATGCTTGATGGCAAACTATGGCACTGACATTGGGGTGATGACGTAATAACCCCTCGGCGGCATCTGCCGCAGCCTGCTGCTGACTATCACATTCAACCACCCATTCCGACCGAAAAGGTAATCCGTATTGTACTAATGTGGCACAAAAACCCCCTAGCCGCTCGGCCCGCGTCAATGAGTGCGAATGCCCGCCAAGATAGGCAATTTGCCGATGACCACGGCCAATAAGGAATTCAGTTGCCATTTTAGCCGCTTGCATATTATCGGGCCGAACCACATCCACCCCGTCCAACACATTTGATCGAGCAGCACAAATCAGTGGAATATCATGCTCTGCGGCCTTCTCTTGCAGCCCCATCTCGCGTTTAGCACCACCGCCCAGCACCAAACCATCGACGCCTTGATCAATCAGCGTATCAAAACACCGCAGTAAACCCTTGCCTTCACGGCCACTTTGCGTCAGGAACAACAACTTGCCTTCCGCCTCAATTGCCTCACTGAGCCCAGCGGTCATTTCTGCATAAAAGGGATCACTGATATCGCGCACAATCAAACCAATCACGCCAGACGCTCCGCCGCGTAATTGTGCCGCCTGACGGTTACGCACATAGCCTAATTGTTCAATGGCCTGATTGACCCGATCAGCGGTTGCTGGCGAGATACGTCCTTTACCACTGATAGCTAATGAGACGGTCGCCACGGACACACCCGCAAATTTAGCTACATCGATGATGGTTATTTTTTTTGTTGTCATAACTGCTGATAAACAAGCCAAGTTAAACGTTTAATCTGATGATCCTTCCTGACATGCCCAAAGAATTTGGAGTTGCAGGTAGGCGCCAGCAAATGACAAATCGGTCGAAGACCAATTTGAACAGCATTTATGCTAGCCCGCAGGGTGAGTCTCAAAGAGGCTCATTAATCCCGAATCACTTACACCTTGTAAGTGATTCGGGTGAATATGCGCAGCTAACAACCCTGCGGCTTTAAATGTGAGGGTATACAAAAATAGGATCAGTAATTGTGACATATCACTCATATTATCTGGGTTAAACGTTTTATCTTATTTTACCTCCAGACAGGGAGACGAAATAGTCGCCGTTATCCATCAATCAATCATTATCTATCAATATTGTGTAAACGGCGTATTTGAACATCAGGTGTATCAGTACAGGAGTCACTATGTCAGCGGCAAAAAAACAAAAAATTACGCTGTGGGAATTTTTCCAGAGTTTAGGGAAAACTTTCATGCTACCGGTCGCCTTGCTCTCCTTCTGCGGGATCATGCTGGGTATCGGTAGTTCGCTTAGCAGTAAAGATGTCATCACACTCTTACCATTTATTGGTCACCCTGCTTTCCAGCTATTGTTTACTTGGATGAGTAAGGTCGGTTCATTTGCCTTTAGCTTCTTGCCAGTGATGTTCGCCATCGCGATCCCATTGGGGATGGCGCGCGAAAACAAAGGTGTGGCGGCTTTCTCTGGTTTCGTCGGCTTTGCTGTACTGAATCTGGCCACCAACTTTTACCTCACCACCAGCGGTGTGTTACCCACCACTGACCCATTAGTTCTGAAAACCCATAACATTCAGAATATCTTAGGTATTCAGTCCATCGATACCGGTATTTTGGGTGCGGTGATCGTGGGGATAATTGTTTACTTACTGCATGAGCGCTTCAATACCATTCGCTTGCCTGATGCATTAGCTTTCTTTGGTGGCACTCGTTTTGTGCCAATAGTCACCACCGTGGTGCTTGGGTTAGTCGGCTTGTTGATCCCATTGATCTGGCCTTGGTTTGCAGCCGGTATTAATGGGTTGGGCCAATTGATTAACGGCGCGGGCATGTTCGGGCCAATGATCTTCGGCAGCGGTGAGCGTTTATTACTGCCCTTTGGCTTACACCATATCTTAGTTGCACTGATTCGCTTCACCGAAGCGGGCGGTACCATGGACGTATGTGGTCACAGTGTCAGTGGGGCTTTAACCATCTTCCAGGCGCAATTATCTTGTCCAACCACCACCGGTTTCTCTGAAAGTGCCACGCGCTTCTTGTCACAAGGCAAAATGCCCGCTTTCCTCGGCGGCCTGCCGGGCGCTGCACTGGCAATGTATCACTGCGCCAAGCCTGAAAACCGGCATAAAATTAAAGGGTTGTTGATTTCAGGTGTAGTTGCTTGTGTTATCGGCGGCGCTACTGAACCGATCGAGTTCCTGTTCCTGTTTGTCGCCCCGTTCTTGTATCTGATCCACGCCATCCTGACCGGGCTGGGCTTTACCGTTATGGCGCTATTGGGTGTGACCATCGGTAATACTGACGGTAATATTATTGATTTCGTGGTATTTGGCATCCTACATGGCACGGCAACCAAATGGTATTGGGTACCCGTGGTCGCTGGGATTTGGTTTGTTGCTTACTACTGCATTTTCCGCTTTGCTATTCAGCACTTTAATATCAAAACACCGGGCCGTGAGAATGAAACCCCCGCCAGCAGCAATGCAGAAAAAGCCGCCAGTGGTGCAATTACCGGGAAATCTGGCTATAACTCCCCTGCTATTTTGGCCGCTTTGGGTGGCGCTGATAATATCGTCTCACTGGATAACTGCATCACCCGCTTGCGGATGTCGGTTAAGGATATGAATTTGGTAGATAAAGAGGCGCTGAAAGCCAATCGCGCCATTGGCGTGATTCAGCTCAATGACCATAACCTGCAAGTGGTCATTGGCCCACAAGTGCAATCCGTGAAAGATGAATTAGACTCACTGATAGGTAGCAGTCAGTTTGCAACACCATAAAAAGTCAGATCAGTGAATGAAGGGTTGACCGCACCTAGGGCCGCTCCGGTGGCTTACGCACGGGTATTTGAAACTAAGAGAGGCCCCAAAAGCATGTTTCCCCTTCATTTGACTGAGTTATAAATCAGTTTGTCATTAACCTCCGCGGGGTACTCTGATACCCCGTTTTTCATAAGAGAGATGCTGATGTTTGATTTCTCCACCCCTGTTGATCGCCACGGCACCTGGTGTACCCAGTGGGACTATATTGCTGACCGTTTTGGTGCGACGGACTTGCTGCCATTCACTATCTCGGATATGGACTTCCCCACTGCACCCGTTATTTTACAAGCACTTAATCAGCGCATCGGGCACGGTGTGCTGGGGTACAGCCGCTGGCAGCATGAAGATTTTCTCGGCGCGGTTCGCCATTGGTATCAGCAGCGCTTTAATTGCTCGATTGATACCTCAATGGCGGTCTATGGCCCGTCGGTTATCTATATGGTGGCCCAATTGATTCGCTGCTGGTCAGCACCCGGTGATTTCATCGTCACCCACACGCCTGCTTATGATGCTTTTTATAAAGTGATCCTCGGTAATCAACGCCAATTACTCAGTTGCCCGCTGCAAAAAATTGATCATCAGTGGCAATGCGATATGGCGCATTTGGAAGCCTTACTGGCTCGTCCGCAAACCAAAATATTGTTACTGTGCAGCCCGCATAACCCCACCGGTAAAGTGTGGACAGCAGCAGAACTTGCGCTAATGGCCGAGTTATGTGAGCGCCATCAGGTCAAAGTTATCAGTGATGAAATCCATATGGACATGACTTGGGGTAATCAAGTACATACCCCCTGGAGTCAGGTGGGGCAAACCCCTTGGGCTTTACTGACCTCCGGCTCTAAGACATTTAATATCCCCGCGTTAACCGGCGCTTATGGTTTTATCAGTGACACTGAAACCCGCGATAGCTATACCCAAATGCTAAAAGGCCGAGATGGTCTCTCTTCTCCAGCAGTACTGGCAATTGTGGCGCATATTGCGGCTTACCGACAGGCAGAACCTTGGCTGGATGAATTGCGCAGTTATCTGCAAGCCAATTTAGCTTATGTTGCACAGCGCTTGAATGAAGCATTTCCTGCATTAAACTGGCAGCCACCCCAAGCAACTTACTTAGCATGGATAGATTTACGCCCATTAAATCTTGACGATCATCAATTACAGAACGTGCTGATTGAACAAGAGAAAGTCGCCATCATGCCCGGATTCACCTACGGCGAAGAGGGCCGTGGCTTCCTGCGCCTCAATGTCGGTTGTTCGCGTAGCAAAGTTGAAGCTGGGATGGATAAATTGATTAACGGCATCCGCTTTTTACAGGGGAAATAGCATTTCACCTCGGTTTTTATAGGCACCTTTTAAGCGGCAAAAGGTGCCATAGTGAGACGTTAATCACTTTTTTATGCAACAAGTTGGCTATTTTCACTGATTTGTTTTTATAATAGTCTGCACTTTACCCACAAAAATCCATTTTAAAAAAGTGAGTGCACCTATGATTGATCTCCGCCTTCCCTTGACTGACATTCATCGCCACCTTGACGGCAATATTCGTGCGCAAACTATTTTGGATTTGGGCCGCCAGTTTAATTTGTCGTTACCGGCTGATGAGTTAGAAGCCCTGCGCCCACACGTTCAAATCACTCAGACTGAACCCGATTTGGTCAGTTTCCTGCAAAAACTGGATTGGGGTGTCGCGGTATTAGGCTCTCTCGATGCTTGCCGCCGTGTGGCGTATGAAAACGTTGAAGATGCCGCTAATGCAGGATTGCATTATGCTGAACTGCGTTTCTCCCCATTTTATATGGCGATGAAACACCAATTACCTGTCGCCGGCGTCGTAGAAGCCGTCATTGATGGCATCCAATCGGGTTGCCGTGATTTTGATATTGATATTCGTCTCATCGGGATTCTTAGCCGCACTTTTGGTGAGCAAGCCTGTTTGCAAGAACTTGATGGTTTACTGGCGCATCGCGACAGTATTACTGCGCTGGATCTGGCGGGTGATGAGCTGGGTTTCCCTGGTGGCCTATTCCGCAGCCATTTTAACCGCGCCCGTGATGCCGGTTTGCGTATTACTGTCCATGCCGGTGAAGCCGCAGGCCCTGAAAGTATCTGGCAAGCGATCCGCGAGTTAGGCGCTGAACGTATCGGTCACGGTGTTAAAGCCGTGGAAGATATTAAGCTGATGGATTATTTAGCTGAGCACAGCATTGGCATTGAATCCTGTCTGACCTCCAATATCCAGACCAGCACAGTCACATCACTGGCGGCCCACCCCTTGGCTATCTTCTTACGCCATGGTGTGTTGGCATCGATCAACACTGATGACCCTGCCGTGCAAGGAATTGAAATTACCAATGAATATCATGTTGCTGCACCAGCTGCTGGCCTGACACCACAAGAAATTCGTCAAGCTCAAGAGAATGGGCTAACTATGGCCTTTATCAGCGAAGCAGAGAAACAGGCGCTACGCGACAAAATCTGCGCTTAACTGACTGAAATAATGCTAACAAAAACGCCCGTGTTTCAATGAAATACGGGCGTTTATTATTGATAACTCGCTATGACTTGGTTTCAGTATTCTCAGCCAAAAGCGGTTGTGCACTTGTCAGCTCTTTAGCCGCATTTTCTTTGGCAACCCGTTTGGCGTAACGTTGTGCCAATACCGCACAAACCATCAATTGCACCTGATGGAATATCATCAGCGGTAATACCATAACCCCCACCACAGAGGCAGGAAACAGCACATTCGCCATCGGAATCCCATTTGCCAGGCTTTTCTTCGAGCCGCAGAATACAATGGTAATCTCATCTGCGGTGTTGAAACCTAGCCAACGTGCGGCCAGCGTATTGACAACTAATACGAGTGTCAGCAATACCATTGAGCAAACTAATATTGCCAACAAAGACCAGCCGTCGATTTGGTGCCAAATCCCCTCAACCACCGCCTCACTGAAGGCCACATAAACCACCAATAGAATTGATGACCGGTCAGTGATATTGACCAACTTTTTATGCCGTTCAACCCATTTGGCAATCAGCGGACGAGATAAATGGCCGACAATAAAGGGCACCATCAATTGCATGACGATAGAACCGATAGCATGCAAAGTATCAGTATCCCCCCCCTGCGTTTGCATCAGCATGCCCACCAGAATCGGGGATAAAAACACACCAAGGATGCTGGAAGCCGATGCGCTACATATGGCGGCCGCCACATTCCCGCCCGCCACCGAGGTATAGGCAATGGCGGATTGAACTGTTGCCGGTAATGCACACAGATAAAGGAAACCCAGATACAACGTTGGCGTTAACACCCCTGGGACCAATACATTCATGCCCAATCCCAGTAACGGAAACAGAGCAAAGGTGCTGAGGAACACCACCAAGTGCAGTTTCCAATGCCCCATGCCAGAGACAATCGCGGCGCGGGAAAGCTTGGCCCCGTGCATAAAGAACAATAATGCGATGGCCGCTGTCGTCAGGTGTTCGAACCACACTTTAACTTCGCCCTCACAGGGGAAGATTGAAGCAATGATAACAACCAGTATCAATACCAATAAAAACTTATCTATCCGTAAGCGTTGTAACCAGGACATGCCACTGTATTCCTTCAATTATCCCCGTCATACTTCAAGCTGCAAGTGTGTTGGCTGCTCTCGCGAACCACTGACCGATGTAAGCTCATCGGGACTCACTCGCTGACCGCCTTCTTGCAACTCGAATTATTTAGGGTATATACCCTTCGAACTTCACGTTACTGGGTGTTAGTTACACACACTCACTGGCAGCGCTCTTTTCTGTTGATCAGAGGCGATACCCAGCTCAATCAATTCCATCACCTTAATCGCCTCAGAGGCTGGCACCGGATTAGCAGCCGTCCCCAAAATAGCATCGCGGATCCCAGCATAATAAGCAGGATAATTACCTGGTAATGTCAATAAAGGTTTCTCGGCCAGCACACCATCATGTGACAGTGTCACAATACCATCACGCATATCATAACCCCAGTCGGCCTGTGGTAAACGCTCACCTGCTTTCAGACGGTCTTCCTGTGGGTCCAAACCAAATTTAATATAGCTGCCCTGCATCCCGTGGACGATATAACGCGCAGTTTCTGCGGCCGCAACCACCGAGCCGTGCAATACCACGCGTTGCCCAGGATAGCTGAGAATGGCATGGAAATAGTCAACAGATTGCGCCCCTGGACGCAACATCCCTAAATCAACATTCAGCGTATCTGGCAAACCAAACAGTTGCAGCGCCTGGTCCAATAAGTGTGGCCCTAAATCGTACCAGATGCCACTGCCGGCCCCCGCTTGCTCACGCCAACGCTGACGGATTTCTGGGCGATAGCGATCAAAGTGAGATTCAAAATAGACCACTTTGCCCAGCGAGCCTTCTGCCAACAAAGTTTTTAATGTCAGGAAATCACTGTCCCAGCGGCGATTGTGGAACACCGACAACAAAAGACCAGCAGCATCAGCTTGTTGCTTCAGATCATTTGCTTGTGACAGTGTCACAGTAAACGGCTTATCAACCACTACATGCTTACCCGCTGCCAGCGCCTTTTGAGCCAAAGGAAAGTGGGTATCATTAGGGGTAGGAATGACGATGAGATCGATGGAAGGGTCATCAAATAAGGTTTGCGGATCAGAAACGACGTTCATCGACGGCCAATCAGCATGAACTTTACTGGCATCACTACTGGAAACACCCACCAGCTCCAACCCCGGAGTCCCCATAATCAGCGGTGCATGAAACGTTTTACTGGCGTAGCCATAACCCAGTAAACCCACTTTTATTTTTTCGCCCATTATGTAATTCCTCTTGCGCACAATATTCGCTAATTGATATCACTCGATTAATCGATTTGACACCATGATGATTGCCGCGACAAGAGGTAATTTTTTACTGAACATGACTAACGCGGTTAAATCTGGGTAATTTCCGCTGAATCATCACGCCATTCTGGGGGCTGCAAGCTACGTTGTGGGTAGTTGGTTTCAATGCTACGACGCCTGAAATCACTGGGGCTGACCCCCACGCGCTTACGGAAAACGCGGGAGAAATACAGTTGGTCGTCATAACCCACGACACGGCCAATGGTTGCAATAGGTTCTTGCGTGGTTTGCAGCAATAATTTAGCTCGGATAACCCGTTGGTCTTCGCGCCAACGCAAGATATTGATACCGACCTGATCACGAAACAGATGTGCCAACCGTGACGGAGACAAACACACATGCCGCGCCACTTCATCAATGCGCAGCTCGCCAGCCAGATTGCCGGTGATAAATTGACATGCTTCGATAACGCGTGGATCCATAATCCGTTGCGGGCTGAGGGGGTCTTCTTCCATTGAGCGCAATAACAGCCGTTCCAGTAAGTTCATCCCTAGCTCTTCGCCAAAACGTCGTCCGGATTGTTGTGTCTGTTCTATATTGGCAAACAGCCGATCAAACTCCAGCAGTAAATTATTGTTCGGTAAGGATAAACGCCCTACTTCATAAGCTTTACTGTGCCACTCTAACCAATCAGCCCAGTATGCCCGAGGCCGGAAATAGACCCAACGGTGATACCAACAATCACTGCTGGGTGAACGACCATAATAATGAGCAACTTTAGGCGGAAATAACAGCAAATCACCGGGATTACTGTAAAACGTATTTTCACCGTCAAAAATCTTGCCCTGCCCCTTAATGGTTAAATTCAGAATATAGCCTTTCATACCGCCGGGTCGGTCGATAAAAAAATCAAGCGGCCCATCGGCCAGTATCGGGGTTAATCCTGCTACCAGATAAGCATTAAAGGTATAACCTGGCAGCAAGGGGTTAGATTGCGGTTCCTGAGCCATTCGATGATACATTGAGTCTCCTAGGCATCCCTTTCTGATTTTTATGCGCTTATCTCAGTCTATCGAACCAATTTTACGCTGCCCGATAGTGATGACAAAACTGTGAGCCAGAGTGGTTTTTTATGGACTATTCTGTCACTCAACCACAGATACTCTCTATTTATGCACTGGTTTGTCATTTAACCCATCATTGTCATGACCATTCCGGCTCACGCTTGCGCCCGCATACAGGAATATCACTCCCAACTTTTGACTGGCATCACAAAAACGCTATACGAAGCAGAAAAGTACATACTTCCAGCGATTGGCTCCTCACCTTTTGCCGTCACTCACTTCTATCTTTGTTAGCAATTAATAGGCAATTGCCAATGAGTCTTTTTTCAGCAATGAGTTAGGAGCAACCACCATGACAGGCGAAGTTATATCGGTAGACAGCCCTATCGCGCTCGGGTTGGATTTTGGCAGCGATTCTGTCCGGGTATTGGCGGTGGATTGTCAACATGGCATCGAGATAGATACTGAGGTTGTTTATTATCCTCGCTGGCAGAAAGGACTCTACAGCCAAGCCGCACAAAACCAGTTCCGCCATCATCCGCTCGACTATATTGAAGCTATGGAACAGGCTATTTTTCAGTTAGTTAGTCGTCTATCAGTAGAGCAACGTCAACATATTATTGGCATTGGCGTGGATACGACCGGATCCACCCCCGCACCGATTGATAAACAGGGCCAGGTACTCGCGTTACGCCCTGACTTTGCTGAAAATCCCAATGCTATGTTCGTGTTATGGAAAGACCATACCGCCATAGAAGAAGCGGAGGAAATCAACCGTTTATGCAGCAGTGGTGAATTTGATGATTATTCGCGTTATATCGGCGGAGTTTATTCATCTGAATGGTTTTGGGCAAAAATTCTGCATGTTACACGAGCGGATCAGGCTGTCTGTGACGCGGCGGTGTCATGGGTTGAGCTGTGCGACTGGATCCCCGCACTACTCTCTGGCACTACCGCCCCTAAAGATATTCAGCGGGGGCGGTGTGGCGCGGGGCATAAAAGTTTGTGGCATCCATCGTGGGGAGGATTACCACCTCGCGAATTTTTGACAGCACTCGATAGCCGTTTAGTCGACCATCTCGATTACCCAATGTTCACCGAGACCTATACGGCTGAACGCCCAGTAGGCAAGATTACGGCTGAATGGGCCGAGCGCTTAGGGTTGCCCACGACGGTGGTTATTTCTGGTGGTGCATTCGATTGTCATATGGGTGCCGTCGGTGCAGGTGCTCAGCCATATACTTTGGTGAAAGTCATTGGAACTTCCACTTGTGATATTTTGATTGCCGACAAAAAGTTAGTTGGTGAGCGGGCAATTGCAGGGATTTGTGGTCAAGTGGAAGGTAGCGTAGTCCCCGGTTGGATAGGCATGGAAGCCGGTCAGTCCGCATTTGGCGATATGTATGCCTGGTTCAGCCGGTTATTAAGCTGGCCATTGCATCAGGCCGCGCTGGCTCAGCCAGAATTACAGTCCCAGTTAAAACTGATTGAATCTACGTTACTGGCCTCTCTGACGGCAGAATGGGCTAAAAACCCTTCACTGGATAACCTGCCAGTGGTATTGGATTGGTTTAATGGTCGCCGTACCCCAAATGCTAATCAGCGGCTAAAAGGGATTATCACTGACCTGAACTTGGGGACTGATGCACCCACGCTGTTTGGCGGTTTTATCGCCGCGACTGCCTTTGGTGCCCGCGCGATTATGGAATGCTTCGAACAGCAGGATATTCCGGTTGAGAACATCCTGGCCTTAGGCGGTATTGCACGTAAATCACCGGTTATTATGCAGGTTTGTGCTGATGTCATGAACAGGCCGCTCCAAATTGTGGCATCAGATCAATGTTGTGCATTGGGTGCGGCTATATTTGCGGCTGTTGCTGCGGGTATTTTTGCTGATGTCCCCACCGCACAGCGCCATATGGCGTGTAAAATTGAACGAACCCTGACACCCAATGCAGCACAAGTGGCTCGCTATCAGCAGCTTTATCAACGTTATCAACAATGGTGTCTGTCGGCCGAGCCACATTACACACCAGTAACCAAAGCAACGCTATGACCTTGATGATCAGGACGATTTATCACTGTATGCTGTATATAAATTGATTAAATGGAGTATCCGATGGACGTATTCAAGCAATCAGAAGTATGGTTTGTGGTCGGTAGCCAAAATCTGTATGGCCCTAAAACCCTGCAACAAGTCATGGATAATGCCCATCATGTTGTTAACAGCCTGAATAACGAAGCCGGTTTACCAATAAAACTGGTACTGAAACCATTGGTGACGACACCAGATGAAATCACCACTTTGTGCCGCGAGGCCAACTACAATACCACCTGTATTGGTATCATGGTCTGGTTACATACTTTTTCCCCAGCCAAAATGTGGATTGGTGGATTGAGTATTCTGAGTAAGCCGTTACTACAATTTCACACGCAGTTTAATGCTCAGATTCCATGGGAAACCATGGATATGGACTTTATGAACTTGAACCAAACTGCACATGGTGGCCGGGAGTTTGGTTTTATCGGCGCACGGATGCGCCAGCAACACAGTGTTATCACCGGCCACTGGCAAGATAAAGCAGCCCATCAGCGTATCAGCCAGTGGATGCGTGTCGCGGCGGCTAAACAAGAAAGCCAACAGCTGAAAGTGGCCCGTTTTGGCGATAATATGCGCGAAGTGGCGGTGACCGAAGGGGATAAAGTCGCCGCGCAAATCCAGTTTGGTTATTCGGTTAATGCCTATGGTATCGGTGATTTAGTTACAGTGGTAGATGCCGTCAGCAAAGGTGATATTGATACCTTGGTTGAAGAATACGAAGCGACTTACCAGCTTACAGACGCCGTGAAACTGAATGGTAATAAACGTGAAAACTTACTAGATGCTGCTCGTATTGAGTTAGGTATGAAGCATTTTCTGGAACAAGGCGGTTTTAAAGCTTTCACCACTAACTTTGAAAATCTTTATGGATTGAATCAGTTACCGGGCCTTGCAGTTCAACGTCTGATGCAACAAGGGTACGGTTTTGGCGCCGAAGGCGATTGGAAAACCGCCGCGTTATTGCGCATTATGAAAGTGATGGGAACTGGCCTTCAAGGCGGTACCTCCTTTATGGAGGATTACACTTATCACTTCCAGCCGGGTAATGATTTAGTGGTTGGTTCCCATATGCTGGAAGTGTGCCCATCGATCGCCAAAGAAGAAAAACCGCTGTTAGATGTACAATATTTAGGTATTGGTGGTAAAGCCGATCCTGCCCGGTTGATCTTCTCTACGCCTGCTAGCACGGCACTGAATGCCAGCTTGATCGATATGGGTAACCGCTTCCGTTTATTGGTCAGTGTGGTTGATACCATTGAGCAACCCCATCCATTGCCCAAACTACCGGTAGCGCGTGCTATTTGGCAAGCTCAGCCTTCACTAGCAACAGCCGCCGAAGCCTGGATTATCGCAGGAGGCGCGCACCATACCGTATTTTCGCAAGCTATCGGCGTAGATGAGTTGCTCTTGTATGCCGAAATGCATGGCATTGAATTCCTGCTTATTGATAACGACACCTCTTTGCCCGTTTTCAAAAATGAAATTCGCTGGAATGAAGTGTATTACCATCTAAATCGTTAAGTTAACCATTGCGCACTTAGTGTTTATTTATCAGCAAACTTTATCAGCAAACATGGGGCCTAACCGCCCCTTGTTATTGTTTTTCAATTCTATTTTTCTAACGTGATGGCCATTGCCAATATGGGTCGCTCTCTTGTTGTATCGTGGTTTCACTAAGTTCTTTATGCAACAAGATATGGCGGCAGTTCTCTTCCTGCACAAGCGCATCCACCAATTCTGCGGCATGGGAAACAACAATCACCTGTGTGTGCTGTGCAGACTGAGCAATCAGGCGTGCTAAAGGTTTTAGTAAATCAACATGTAAGCTGATCTCCGGTTCATTGAGAATCATCATTTCTGGCGGACGTGGAGAGAGTAACGCCGCCACCAGCAATAAGTAACGCAATGTGCCATCTGATAGTTCGGCCACTTTAAGAGGCCTTAGCAAGCCATGTTGTGCCAGCAACAGTTCAAAATTCGATTGAATGTTCAGAGTAGTGCCAGGAAAAGCATCGGCAATGGTATGGTTTAGCGCCTCGATGTCGCCTATCTCTCTGATGGTTTGCAGCGCTGCGGCCAAATCAGATCCGTCGCTGGCAAGCACCGGCGTGTAAGTTCCAATTTGTGCCTGGCGAGCCGGTGCATGACGATCCGTACGCAGGTTGTCATAAAAACGCCACGCCCGCATCCGCTCACGCATGACCAAAATCTCTGGGGCATCACGGGGATCGGTACTGTGCGTCATCATGCTGTCATAGGCTGCCAGCCCGTGATATGCCTCACGCCAAACACCGTTATCATCACGAATTTTAACTCTCGGGCCACGACGTTCAGCAAAAATATTACTGTGGTGCAGTGTATCGCCACACCACAAGCTTTCAACCTTAACTTCAGGGTCTCGAGTAAAGAAGGAACTTTGAATTCCAGCATTGCTGGCAGCAAAGCTGCCGCGAGCAGCAGGCAACCCTAAATCAATAGCATAGCCGTAATCCTCCCCGGAAAAACCGAGTTTTAGGCTGACAGGATTATTACGAACCACACCTTGAACCGGCTGTTCTCCTAGTTTCATCGCCCGAGAAAATGACTCAGGCCCAGCCCAAAGAGTGGATTGTAGCCCCCCCTCTGCCGCCAATGATTGGATAACCTGCCCTTGGCCAATATCAGACAGTAATCGTAGCGCACGATAGAGGCTGGATTTACCGCTGCCATTAGCACCGGTAATCACATTCAACTGCCCCAATTCCAGCACCACATCACGTAAAGAACGGTAGCCAGAGATAGCAAGCCGAGTAATCATAACTCTCCTTTTTGAAGCAACAAGTCCATAACGGCCGACATGCTGATTATATATACAGTATTTTTCTATTGCACGATTTGTCTATCCTCTGTTTAGTCGCTATTTAACTTTTGTACTGTATCGCGGCAGTTAGCCCCCCTCGATTTACTCCGTCTGTAATCGCCACAAACGCGCATAGGCACCGGACTGATTCAGTAACTCTTGATGGCTACCTTGCTCCAATACTTGCCCCTCTTTTAATACAAAAATACGATGACATTGGCGCAAAGTATTTAGCCGATGTGCGATACAAATGACCGTGCGATTGCGGATAATTTCCGGTAGCTGGCGCATGATCGCCGCCTCTGACTCATAATCCAATGCACTGGTGGCTTCATCAAGGATCAGTATTTTTGGGTCTGCCATCAAGGCCCTTGCCAATGCGACTCGCTGCCGCTGTCCGCCCGATAACAGCCCGCCCCGCTCGCCCACCTGCGTTTGATAACCCTGTGGCAGCGCCGTAATAAATTCATGTGCGCCGGCCAGGCGGGCAATATGCTCAACCTGTGTATCATCCGCCGTTGGGCGGCACTGACATATGTTGTCCCGTATCGACCCAGAGAACAGCACACTTTCTTGCAGCACCACACTCATCTGGCAGCGTAATGTGGTGGCATCAGTAATAGCCAAATCCTGCCCATCCACCAGAATTTGCCCGTGTTGCGGTGTGTATAATCGTTGGAGTAACTTGGTTAATGTCGATTTCCCGCAGCCGGATGGCCCGGTAATACCAATAAACTCGCCGCCTGCAATATCTAAATTGAGGTTTTGTATCACTTCGACTGCGTCTGCCCGATAGCGAAAACGCACCTGTTTAAAGGTCAAACTCCCCGGACGGTTGGAATTAGAGAGTAGCCCCGCGCTGCCCGGTTCGATTGGATAATCCAGAATGGTGCCTATGCGCTTGAGCGCCACTTGTGTGTGCTGGAAATCTTGCCAGATTTGCGCCAAACGCAGGATGGGTTGAGTGACATAGCCTGAAAATAGCGTAAAGGCGATAAACTGCCCTGGACTCAGCTTGCCCGCTAAGACCAAGGTCACACCACACCACAACAAGATAGCCGACGTCACTTTATTGATTAAAGTGATACCTTGCTCAGCAATATTAGCGGCCCTGGCACAAGCAAATGAGGCACGCACATAACCGGCCAATGAGTGCCGCCAGCTCCGATTAAACTGGTTCTCAGTAGCGGAGGTTTTGATGGTTTCCAGCCCGCTGATAGCTTCAGTGAGAAATGCCGTATTCTGCGCGCTGGTCTCATATTGCCGTTCCACCCGCTTGCGTAGCACCCCCCCGGCAGCCCACCAAAACAACAGATAGCAAACCAGAGAAAATAAGACTATCCATGTCAGTTGGATACTGTAGCAAAACATCACCGCGATAAAGGTGCTGACAAAGACTAAATCCAGCAGCATGGTGAGAGCAGACCCCGTCATAAAGCTGCGGATTTGCTCCATTTCCCGCACTTTTGCAATAGTTTGCCCGGTTTGTTGTGAAGCAAAGTAACTCAGTGGTAGCCCCATTAAATGGCGATAAAGCCCGGTATTCAGTTCAGCGCCCACGCGGCTGGATAAATGTGAAAACAGCCAACCGCGCAAAAAGGTATAACACGGCTCCACCACCGCCAGCGCCACCATGGCAATCCCCAACACCATCAAGCTCCCCATGCCTCGGCTGACCAACACTTTATCGATGACGGTTTCAAATAACATGGGCGTCACCAGTAAAATGCCCTGCAATAACAATGAAACCAAAACAATGTTACGCAACTGATGGCGGTATTTGGTGATAACCGGGATAAACCAGCTAAACCCAAACGAGGTTTTCTTTTGCTCAGGCTGTTCGGCTTTCGCCAATAATATGGCCTCACCAGACCACAAGTTGGCCAGTTCCTGCTGACTTAATTGCCGTTGCTTTTCATCAGCGGAAAAATAAACGCTGGCACCTTGTTCATTCAGCGCCAATAACACATACCACTGGGCACCATGACTGAACAACACCGGAAGCGCCAGATGGCCTAACCGCGAAAAAGGGTAACTGACTGTTCTGGCACGTAAACCAATCCAACTCGCACAGCGGCACACCGCAATATTATCGATATCCTGAGGGGCTAACCCGGCTTTGTGTGCCAAGTGTGAGGCCTCGACGGCCAGATCAAAGCACGCGGCGGCACGGGCCAGCGCCACCCACGGCTGAATCAGCGGAGTCAACGTTGAGTTCATCATATCAACGCTCCCTCATGGCTTCTGATTGGTATTTTTGTAATGGGCTGAGTAAGTAATCAATGACACGTCGGCGACCGGTTTTAATCTCGACGCTGACCGCCATCCCAGCAGATAGACGCACTGGCTTCCCCTCTACGGTTAGCGTATCGCTATTAAGTCGGATACGCGCGGGGAACACTAAACCTTGCTGTTGATCTTCCATGGCATCGCGCGAGATATGTTTGACTTCACCAGAAAGTGTGCCGAATCGAGTATAAGGAAAACTGTCTATTTTCACTTCCACCGCTTGGCCGGGGAGAACAAAGCCGACATCTTTATTGAGGATCATCACATCCAGCTCGAGTTGATAATTTTCCGGAACCAGCACCATGAGTGGTTGGGCGCTGGTGACAACTCCCCCCAAAGTATGCACCGTGGATTGCTGTATAACACCCGCCACGGGGGCGCGTAAGGTTTGTTGCCGCTGCTTTTCCATCAATTTCACCCGCTCTTGCTGTAATTGGTTGAGCACTTCATGGGCTTTATTCAATTGCTCCTGATAACTTCGCTTTTTCTCCGCCAAATAGTGCAATCGGGTTTGCATCAGATGGTGCTTTTTTGCTTGCAAAACCACCTGTTCACTCTGCAAACGGCCAGCTTCAGCATTGGCATTCAGCCACTCTCGCTCTTGTATCAATACTTCAACTTCAGCAATTGACTTAGATTTCACCAAGGTGCGCAATGCTTGCAACCGCTGATAAATATTCTTCATCAATGCTTTTTGGTGAGCGATATTGGTGCCCCCGGTCTGAATATAAGCTTGATTAACCGCCTGCTCACTGTCTTGACGCGCCAGCTCGGCATTAACCGCGTCATATTCTTTCGCCAACAGGGCTTTAGCTGTCATCACCAAACTTTCCGGGCTATTCGGGGGAGAGAGGAAATGCGTATGAGGATCATGGGTCAGTAGCGCCGACATGCGTGCCGCTTCCAGCGACCGATGCATCAATTGTTGATTGATATTACTGACCTCAGCATCAATCCCAATGGGATTCAGTTCAATTAATACCTGACCCGCGGCCACCCGGTCACCATCGCGAACATTGATAGCCACCACCACCCCCGGTTCAAAAGATTGAATGACTTTGGAATGCTCAGAAACAATCACCTTGCCATTGGCTGAAGCATGAATATCAAGTTTCCCGAAAATCGACCAGAGCAAAACCAAGAGCAATGTCAGGGCCAAAAACCAGGCGGTGCGCCGAGCCAATGGTGCTACCGGGCGCTCGACAATATCCAGATAAGCGGGTAGAAAATCATATTCATCGCGGGTTTTCCCCGCTGAAAAGTGGCTTTGCCAGCGTTTTTTTAGCGTTTTGAACATCGCCAACTTCACCAAAGAGTGTATTAAAGAATGTATTAACTTCATTTTGATGTCCCCTGGCTGAAATCGGCCTGTTGCCGCCAAAGATGGGCATAAACGCCGCCTTGCGTCAGTAACTCGTCATGATTTGCCAGCTCAGTCACGCGGCCTTGGGTGATGACGGCGATACGATGGCAATGCCGTACCGTCGAAAGACGATGGGCAATAGTGATAACCGTGCGATTCGCGATAATTTGGGCCATGTTTTTCTGTACCTCCGCCTGTGACTCGTCATCCAAAGCGCTGGTGGCTTCATCAAAAATCAACACGCGGGGATTGGCCAAAAGCGTGCGGGCAATAGCAATACGTTGGCGTTGCCCACCAGAAAGTGAGGTCCCGCCTTCTGATAACACCGTGTCATATCCTAGCGGCAAGGCCAGAATAAAATCATTGGCACCGGCCAAACTGGCAGCATCAACCACCTCACCGAGCGAGGCGGTTGGCCGGGAGTAAGCGATGTTTTCACGAACAGTGCGGTTAAACAGGTAGTTTTCCTGCATCACCACCCCCACTTGGCGGCGTAAATATTCAGGTGAGAAATTACTTATCGGGTAACCATCAATGTTGATTACCCCCTGTTCAGCAATATAAAGGCGCTGTAATAACCGCGCGACCGTGCTTTTACCCGAACCCGATGGCCCCACCAGCCCGATATGCTCTCCCGCGCGTAGTGACAATGAAAAACCGCATAACACGGGGCCAAGATCGGGGCGATAACGAAAAATCACATTTTCCAGAGTGATATCACCGTTAATTTGGCGGTTAGAGGGCGCGCCCCCCGCGGCTTGTTCGACAGGTAAGCTCAAAATATCGGATATCAGCATCACCCCCACCTGCGCACGGATGCTCTGTTGCCATAAATCAACCAACTTACTCATCGGCATAAGTGCTTGAACAGCCAGCATATTAAAGGCAATTAATTGCCCGATACTGAGTTGTACCGACATCACCTGATATGCGCCAATAACAATCACCAGCGCACCGGCGAGTTTTTGCAATAATTGAGCACACTGACTGCTGAAGTTTTGCAGATTTTGCACCTGAAAATTGGCTTGGGCATAATCCCGCGTTTGTGTTTCCCAGCGCTGCTGCATTTGCGGTTCTAGCGCCAGGCTTTTGACAGTTTCAACCCCCGAGACGGTTTCGGTTAAAAATGCGCCGTTTTGCGCCGCGCAGCTGCACAACACTTCGACTTTTTTTTGCAATGGCCGCGTGGTCAGTGCGGCTAATAACAGATAAAGCGGTAACGTCCCCAATACAATTAATGTCAGTAGCGGTGAAATACACCACATCACGATAAATAATATGAAAGTGAAAACAACATCCACACATAATGTCAGGGCCGAACCGGTAATAAATTCACGAATATTATCTAATTCCCGCACTCTGGCGACAATATTCCCGACATGGCGTTGCTTAAAAAAACTTAATGGTAATTTAATCAAATGATTAAATAACTTCCCCCCCAATAAAATATCCACCCGCGTCGTGGTGTGGCTAAAGATATATTCGCGCAAAAACTTCAGTACAACTTCATAAACTCCGACCACCAATAATACAATAATTAACACATCAAGAGTGGTTAATGCATTATGGACTAAGACTTTATCCATAATGACCTGAAAAAAAAGTGGCGATATCAATGCTAAGAATTGCAATAACAGGGATAAAGCCAAGACCTGAATCAGTGATTTGCGGTGACGTAGTAAAACCGGAACAAACCAGCGGATATCAAACCGTGAATGACTGCAATAAAGTACAACCCCGCCCCATATCGCACTAAGCTGTTGATAATCTATTATTTGTGGTTTATTACTATCAGGGTATTGTAGTAATGCTTGATTATCATTCAACCGGGCCAATAAGATAAACCGGCCCTGAACATCGCGAAATGCCAGTGGTAATTGGCCTGTTTTGATGTTATTTAAGGCTTGTTTTTTGACTTTAAAACGGATGGATGTCGCGCGCGATAATTGCGATAAATACCGTTGTAATGATGTGAATGTCACCTTTGTCGAGATATCGATGGCCGCACTTTTCCCAAATAACTCTACGGGCTCCGCATTGATTCCCGCTAAACGAAGTAACCGTGCCGCACATACTAAAGAAGAATGAATGTGATTATCCATAAATTGCATTGCCTATATTTTCATCGTCAGAATCAGATTGCTTTCTGTTGCCATAGAATATAATCGTGGGATTGTATAGGGCCTTTTATATACCGACCTTATGAAGTAAGGTTTTATAATAAATATAATCTCAAAATATCTTTAATTTCTTTAAAAAAATCGATTATTATAAATAATAATAAATTCACGAATACCTATAAAAACTCTGCGGTGACTGACCAGACGGCAAGAACCACCGGGTTATCAGCGGCTGACACCTCATATTTATTGATTTATATCGCCAATTTTTTATCGCTTTGTGTGATAATTTCGCGGTGATTTGTAGCCATTGTGATTGGCCGCCGCCGTTTTATCACTGATAACAGGAAATTCCTCACCATGACACCGACACTACCTCCTACTGCCGATGCTCTCTCCGCCTTATCTGATGTCAATCCTGAGGCTAATTTGCGCCCTATCCAATATATTGCGCAAAAATTAGGTTTAACCTCAGAGAATTTAATCCCGTATGGGCATCATATGGCGAAAGTCGATATCAGTGCATTACGCTCCGGTGGCCCACAGGGCAAACTGATTTTGGTTTCCAGCATTACCCCTACGCCACTGGGAGAAGGTAAAACCGTCACAACGATTGGATTAAGTCAAGGAATCAACCGGTTAGGCTATCGTGGCGTCGCTTGTATCCGCCAGCCCAGTCTTGGCCCCGTTTTTGGGGTTAAAGGTGGGGCCGCAGGTGGAGGAGCCGCACAAGTCTTGCCCATGGAGAAATTGAACCTGCATCTGACCGGTGATATTCATGCTATCAGTGCCGCGCATAATCTGGCCGCGGCGGCGCTGGACGCCCGGCTGTATCATGAACAGCGTCTGGGGCCGGATTTCAGTCAACAAACCGGGATACCCCGGCTCAATATTGATGTTAAACAGATCCTCTGGCCACGGGTAGTTGATCATAATGATCGGGCATTGCGGCACATTCAAGTGGGTGTGGGCGGCGGGACTCACGGCGTGGAACGGCCTGACTATGTGGAAATTACTGCTGCATCAGAACTTATGGCGATTTTAGCGCTGTCAGAAAGTTTGCATGATATGCGCCAGCGTATTGGTCGGATTATTTTAGCCCACAGTACCACCGGGGCCCCTATTACCGCCGATGATTTGGGCGTGGCCGGTGCCATGACGGCACTGATGAAAGAAACTATCCACCCGACCCTGATGCAAACCAGCGAGCAAACACCGGTGCTTATCCACGCAGGGCCATTTGCCAACATCGCACACGGGAACTCCTCGGTGTTGGCTGACCGTCTGGGATTGCAGTTAGCTGAATATGTGGTGACAGAAGCGGGTTTTGGCTCGGATATGGGCATGGAAAAGTTCTTTAATATTAAGTATCGTCAATCCGGCATTGCCCCGTCCTGTGTGGTGTTGGTTGCCACATTGCGAAGTTTGAAGGCCAATAGTGGTGTTTTTGACATCAAACCGGGCCAGCCCCTACCCGCTGACATTATCAATATCAATATTCCTTTATTGAGCCAAGGTTGCGCCAATCTAAAATGGCATATTCATCATGCCAAAAGCTATGGTTTACCGGTGGTGGTGGCGGTCAATCGCTTCCCTGATGACAGTGCCGAAGAACTGGCGTTTTTGAGCGACTATGCGCTCTCCGCTGGCGCAGTAGCCTGTGAAATCAGTGAAGCTTTCGCCAAAGGCGGCCTGGGGGCTACTGCTCTGGCGCAGCAAGTTATCAATGCCTGCACCCATGTCACTGAGCCTGTTCTGCCTTACCCTGATAGCGCCTCATTGGAGCAGAAAATAGCGGTTTTGGCCCAAGGTTATGGCGCCCGTGATATCACCTTTACTCCACTGGCGCGCCAGCAACTTGCGGCCATCACAGCGGCCGGTTTCGCTCATTTGCCACTGTGTATGGCCAAAACGCCCCTTTCCATCAGCGCAGATGCCCGTTTGAAGAATGTTCCACAGGACTTTGTGTTGCCCATCACCGCCTGCGCAGTGTCAGCCGGTGCCGGGTTTGTCCGTATTTATGCGGGGGATATTATGACCATGCCAGGTCTGGGAACTCAGCCCGCGTATTATCATATTGATATAGATGACGAGGGGCGCATTCGCGGGTTAAGCTAGTATGATGCAGATAAGGGATAACCGTATGTTCGGTTATCCCTTTTAATTAAAAGATAAGGCTTATTATGTCTCAACAGCAAGAATATCAACGTATTGGCGGCTGGTTATTGGCTCCACTGGCCTATCTGATTGTGACATTGCTCAGCGCCAGTTTAATGTTGGCGCTCTATGCCATGGCGATTTTTACGCCAGAATCCAGAGAATATCTGGTGACTAACTCACAAGCATTCACCCTGCAATGGTATTTCTCGGTGGTGACCACATTGGTGATGTGGCTTTATACTTTATGGGTCATTTGGTTATTTTGTAGCCGCTCAAAACGTTTGCCCAAATGGTTTATTCTGTGGTTATTAATAACCGTATTATTAGCGTTAAAGGCTTTTGCTTTTGCGCCAATCAGTGATGGTATCGCCTTGCGCGCGTTGGGTTGGCCCCTGCTGGCCGCGGCTGTTTTTGTGCCCTATATCAAACGTTCTCAGCGGGTGAAGTCTACCTTTATCGAACATTAAGGCGATTTCACGCCTTTTGCTGCTTAAATAGAGGGAAAATCGTAATAACCTTGTACTTCATCTGTTGTCCTTAGGCCGCCAATTTTGGATAATAGGCGGCTTTGCTTTTTTAGGCTCCGCAATGACTTTTTGGGCTCCGCAATGACTGAATACCTGCTCCTGTTTGTCGGTACTGTTTTGGTAAACAATTTCGTTCTGGTCAAATTTCTTGGCCTGTGTCCTTTCATGGGGGTCTCCAAAAAACTGGAGACCGCTATTGGTATGGGGCTGGCGACCACTTTTGTACTGACTTTGGCCTCGGTTTGCGCCTGGATGGTTAACAGTTTTATTTTGCTGCCTCTTGGTTTGGTCTATTTACGGACGCTGGCCTTTATTTTAGTTATCGCGGTGGTGGTGCAATTTACTGAGTTGGTGGTGCGCAAAACCAGCCCGACGCTTTATCGCCTGCTAGGGATCTTTTTACCGCTCATCACCACTAACTGTGCGGTGTTAGGTGTGGCCTTGCTAAATGTCAATCAATCTCATAATTTTATGCAATCGGCGGTCTATGGCTTCAGTGCTGCCGCCGGTTTCTCTCTGGTCATGGTGCTATTCGCCGCGATCCGTGAACGGCTGGCCGTCGCTGATGTTCCCGCGCCGTTCCGTGGTTCATCCATTGCGCTGATAACCGCCGGGCTAATGTCATTGGCCTTTATGGGCTTTACCGGGTTGGTGAAGTTCTAATGATGTCGCTATGGATTGCCATTGGGGCATTAAGTGCATTGGCGTTGATTTCCGGCGTAGTGTTGGGTTTTGCTGCCCGCCGTTTTCAGGTTGAACAAGACCCGGTCGTCGAACAAGTTGATGCTATCTTACCGCAGAGTCAGTGTGGTCAATGCGGCTATCCCGGCTGTCGCCCTTATGCCGAAGCGGTTTCGGCTGGCGGTGAAAAAATAAATAAATGCGCCCCCGGCGGCGAGCAAGTGATGCTCAAATTGGCCGAGTTGCTGGCCGTCGAGCCACAACCGCTGGAGGGTGACGAAACTGCCGCCCACCCGCAACGCAAAGTTGCTTTCATCGATGAGGAAAATTGCATCGGTTGCACTAAATGCATTCAGGCCTGCCCAGTCGACGCCATTGTTGGTGCGACACGCGCCATGCATACCGTATTGCCGGATCTTTGCACCGGTTGTGACCTCTGTGTCTCCCCCTGCCCGACCGACTGCATTGAAATGATCCCGGTTGCTACCACCACCGCCAACTGGAAGTGGGATTTAAGCACCATCCCAGTAAAAAATCTGCCTAGTCAATTAGCTGCCTCGCAGATGATCCCGGTGAAAATGATAGATGTGGAGCAACATGTTTAAGCTGTTTTCTGCCCGTCAAAACGACAAAATTTGGGATTTCGACGGAGGCATTCATCCGCCGGAAATGAAGCTGCAATCAAGCCAGGTTCCGATGCGGATCGCGACGTTGCCGGATCAAATGATGATTCCTTTGCAGCAGCATCTCGGGCCGGAAGGTGAACTGCGCGTCAAAACGGGTGATGTGGTATTAAAAGGGCAACCATTGACGATAGGTCGTGGTCGCACAGTGCCGGTACATGCGCCCACTTCTGGTGTGATTACCGCCATCGCCCCTCACATTACCGCCCACCCTTCAGGTTTGGCGGAACTCTGTGTGCATATTACCCCTGATGGGGAAGACCGCTGGCGCGAGCAACAGCCGTGGGCGGATTATCACCAGCGCGATAAAAATGTGTTGCTGGAGAGGATCCACCAGGCGGGTATCGCCGGTTTAGGTGGCGCAGGTTTCCCCACTGCCAGCAAGTTACAAGGCGGTTTGAACAACGTTACCACACTCATTATCAA
Organism: Yersinia kristensenii; assembly: GCF_900460525.1. Lineage (NCBI taxonomy): Bacteria > Pseudomonadati > Pseudomonadota > Gammaproteobacteria > Enterobacterales > Yersiniaceae > Yersinia > Yersinia kristensenii. The sequence continues at coordinate 3,554,630 of NZ_UHIY01000001.1, read as the reverse complement.
CGCAGCTGAGTGCGAGCCTTATATCACTGCTGATGACCGTTTGATGCAAGACCATGCTGCTGAAGTGGTCTTGGGGATTCAGATTTTAGTTTACTTGCTGCAACCTCAGCAGGTGTTGATTGGCATTGAAGATAATAAACCCGAAGCTATCGCCGCCCTGCAACAGGCACTACGCGGTCAGGATGAAATACAGCTACGCGTGGTCCCCACTAAATATCCGTCAGGTGGAGCCAAGCAACTCACCAAAATCCTGACTGGCAAAGAAGTGCCTTTCGGTAAGCACTCGTCATCCATTGGGGTATTGATGCAAAACGTCGGTACTGTGGTGGCTATCAAGCGGGCAATTATTGACGACGAGCCATTAATCGAGCGCGTGGTGACATTAACTGGCGATGCATTATCACAGCCGGGGAATTTCTGGGCCAGGATCGGCACTCCGGTCTTGCACTTGTTGAAACTGGCGGGCTTTATGCCGCAACAGCAGCCTATGGTCATTATGGGTGGCCCCTTGATGGGCTTTACCCTCCCCAGCTTAGATGTGCCGATTGTTAAAATTAGTAACTGCCTTTTGGCTCCCGCCGACGCTGAAATGGGGTTATCGGAGCCAGAGCAATCCTGCATTCGCTGTGGTTTATGTGTGGATGCGTGTCCGGCAGGCTTGTTACCTCAGCAACTCTATTGGTTTAGTCGTGGCGAAGAGCATGAGAAAGCTCGCAATCATAATCTATTTGACTGTATTGAATGCGGTGCCTGTGCTTATGTTTGCCCAAGTAATATTCCGCTGGTGCAATATTACCGTCAGGAGAAAGCCGAAATACGCGCCCTTGATCAAGAGGCCGCGCGCGCTGCAGAAGCAAAAGCACGTTTTGAGGCCAAACAGGCTCGTCTTGCACGGGAAAAACTGGCGCGTGAATTGCGCCACAAACAAGCCGCAGTCAAACTCACTGATGTTGACCAACAAACCGTTGACGCGGCCGTTAGCCGCTTAGCACGTGGATCCGATAATACAGATTCAGCTATCAATGTGCCCATTGGGCAGACACCGGATAACAGTGACGTTATTGCTGCCCGTGAGGCCCGTAAAGCACAAGCCCGAGCGCGTCAGGCAGAGAAAAAACGGGCTGCCGTCGAGGAAGAAAGTGACACGGCAGAGGAAGACCCGCGTAAAGCTGCCGTCGCAGCAGCTATTGCCCGCGTTAAAGCCAAAAAAGCCGCCCAAGCACAGCTTGAGTCTGAATCAGTGGAGAATAAAAGCGCTGTGGCGGAGGAAGACCCGCGTAAAGCTGCCGTCGCAGCAGCTATTGCCCGCGTTAAAGCCAAAAAGGCCGCCCAAGCACAGCTTGAGTCTGAATCAGTGGAGAATAAAAGCGCAGTGGCAGAGGAAGATCCGCGCAAAGCTGCCGTCGCAGCAGCTATTGCTCGCGTTAAAGCCAAAAAAGCCGCCCAAGCCGTTAATCCGGATTAACGACTGAACTGACGCCCTGCAATAGGGTGTCAGTTCACTGACATCAGGTAAGTGTAAACGGCTGTAATATCGCGCAATTTAGATTCCGCATGGCAGCCATCCACTTCTATAACTTCCATTTCAATACCGCCGCCGAACTCATCACGCAACTTAGGCAGTACTTCATTAAACAGATATATTGAAAACTTTATACATTCTTTAGCATTACCTTGATGGGAAATAGATAAAAACTCTCCCGCCGGGATGGACAATGCATCAACCTCGCGATGCCCTTGAATTTCATGCCGTTTCTCTTTATCAATAGCCGTCGAATAATACATACTTTTCTGCCCTTGCTGAGACGGCTTAGCCGAAAATAGCGAATAGACCCGCTGGCAAGAAAAGTTAACTTCTTTAAAGAAATCGAGCAAAATTTCATCTTTCATGGCCATGCAAGATGAATGCTGGCCGCTGCAATGATTGTGTTCATCAAAATCCAGCCGTCGGGTAAAGCCCACTAGCTCTTGTGGCGGTAAAGATATCCGCTTGATTTCTGGTGTGTAATTCTCATAGAAATTAAAACGGGGCAGCATCCCTTGCACATCCCATTGCTCCATCTGGCGAAAACTATTGGGTGTGACACCAAAACGCTTCTTAAAGGTACGAGTAAACGTCTGTTGTGAGTCAAAACCCAACTCATCAGAGATTTCAATGATGGGCCGGCGCGAGATACGCAAGGCAACTGCCGCACGAGTCAGTACCCGCCCACGTATATAGGACGCTAATTGTAACCCCACAATACTTTTAAATTTTCGTTGCAGATGCCATTTTGAATATCCAGAAATTTTTGCCACATCATCTAATGTGGGTCGTTTTTCTAAATTAATTTCAATCCACTCAATTAATTCATCTATAAATAATATGTCTTCATTAATCATTTCATTGTTCTTTAAATATATAATTACTCTGCATACTACATCAATTTATCATTATGCCAACGCTTTTCTCAAGTCTCATTTCAATTGTTAATAAGTCTTTAATTTACAATTGATTACAAATAAAACCCCAACAATAAGCGTTATTATAATCAAGTTGTTAGGTGCCTTTCTTCTGTTACTAACGCTTAATTATGTCCATAGAAAAAACAGTATTTCTTACTGTTCGCCTGTTACTATTCAGATATAAATTGCAAGTGAAATTTTAAGATTAGCGCGGTTTATTAAATGCGCTAATTTCCTTAGTATTGCTGCATATAATGAATAATAACCCTATAATTAAGGCGTATTACACTTTGTCCAAATAGGGTAGAATGCGGCACTTATATTATCCCCTGACGACTGAGTGTACCCATGCCCGCAAGTATTAACTTGCCCGCGCGACGCCTGCGTTTGAGAACCCTGTTAAGTATTCGACATATGGTTGCAATTTCATGAAATTCAGGCCTGTAGCACCACCCCAGAACAAAGGGTTGCAGATAGCCAGTTCCCCTTTTACGCATAATCAACGTAGCACCCGCAGTATTATGCTGTTGGTTATTTTGGCCTGTATTCCGGGGGTTATCGCCCAAACCTATTTCTTTGGTTATGGCAGTCTGATTCAAGTGGCGCTGGCCATGGTGACCGCCGTGCTGGCCGAAGGTGCTGTTTTGCAATTACGTCAACAGCCCGTTCTGATGCGCTTGCAGGACAATTCTGCGCTGCTCACCGGCTTGCTATTGGGGATAAGCCTACCCCCACTGGCCCCTTGGTGGATGATTGTATTAGGGACATTATTCGCCATTGTCATTGCCAAACAGCTCTATGGCGGCTTGGGGCAAAATCCGTTTAACCCCGCGATGGTCGGCTATGTCGTTCTGCTGATTTCATTCCCGGTGCAAATGACCAGTTGGCTCCCTCCGCTACCCTTGCAGGGAACCCCGGTGGGTTTCTATGACAGCCTGCTAACCATTTTCACCGGTTTTACCCATAGCGGTGCGGATATTCATCAACTACAGATTGGCTATGATGGGATCAGTCAGGCCACCCCGCTCGATAGCTTTAAAACCGCCCTACGTTCGCAACCGACCGAGCAAATTCTGCAACACCCTATTTTTGCTGGAGGGTTAGCGGGCGTCGGTTGGCAATGGGTTAACCTCGGTTTCTTAGCCGGAGGGCTGCTACTGCTGTGGCGCAAAGCTATTCACTGGCATATTCCGGTAAGTTTCCTGCTAGCTTTGGCCGGTTGTGCCGCCCTCAGTTGGGTGATTGCGCCACAAAGTTTTGCTCCGCCGATGCTGCATTTGTTTTCCGGTGCCACCATGCTAGGGGCTTTCTTTATTGCCACCGATCCCGTCAGCGCATCCACTACCCCCCGTGGCCGGCTGATTTTCGGCGCATTAATTGGTATTTTAGTCTGGCTTATTCGTGTTTACGGCGGTTATCCCGATGGCGTGGCATTTGCCGTGCTGCTGGCTAACATCACGGTTCCGCTGATTGACCACTATACCCAGCCACGTGTTTATGGTCATCACCGTGGGCACAAATAAGGAGCCGTTATGCTAAACACTATGAGGCGTCATGGCATCACTCTGGCACTGTTTGCTGCCGGCGCCACCGGGTTGACGGCGGTGGTTAATGCACTGACTGAAACCACCATTGCTCATCAGGCGGCGCTACAGCAAAAAGCTTTGCTGGATCAGGTCGTCCCGGCAGAAAATTATGACAATGACATGCAAGCTGAATGTTACGTTGTCACAAATTCTGCGTTGGGTAATATGGCCCCTCACCGCCTTTATTTGGCACGCAAAGAGGGCCAACCGGTCGCCGTTGCCATTGAAACTACCGCACCAGATGGCTATTCCGGGGCTATTCAATTATTGGTTGGGGCTGATTTTCGCGGTAACGTACTGGGTAGCCGAGTCGTCGAACATCACGAAACCCCCGGTCTTGGTGATAAAATTGATATCCGCATTTCTGATTGGATAAGTCATTTCAGTGGTCAACACGTAGAAAGTGAACAAGATAAGCGCTGGGCGGTGAAAAAAGACGGTGGTGATTTTGATCAGTTTACCGGTGCGACCATTACGCCAAGAGCCGTGGTCCAGGCGGTAAAAAACACCGCGCTATTTTTAGAAACTCTGCCAGCAAAACTGGATAGTTTGCCCGTCTGTGGAGAAAATCAATGAGTGAAGCAAAAGATCTCTTCGCCCAAGGGCTATGGAAAAATAACTCGGCATTAGTGCAACTGCTGGGCCTCTGCCCCCTGTTGGCCGTCTCCTCAACGGCAACCAACGCACTGGGCTTAGGGTTGGCCACCACGCTGGTATTAGTGTGCACCAACACGGCGGTATCGGCGCTACGCCGTTGGGTGCCGAATGAAATCCGCATTCCTATTTACGTCATGATTATTGCGTCGGTGGTCAGTACCGTCCAAATGCTGATTAACGCCTATGCCTTTGGTTTATATCAGTCGCTTGGGATATTCATCCCATTGATTGTGACCAACTGTATTGTGATTGGCCGGGCGGAAGCCTATGCCGCTAAAAATCCAGTAGGATTATCTGCGCTGGATGGCCTCGCGATGGGGCTGGGAGCCACAAGTGCCTTATTTGTCTTGGGTTCACTACGTGAAATTCTGGGTAACGGCACCCTGTTTGATGGCGCAGATATGCTGCTCGGAAGCTGGGCCAAAGTACTGCGCATTGACGTCTTACATCTGGACAGCCCATTCCTGTTAGCCATGTTACCACCGGGGGCTTTTATCGGCTTAGGTTTACTGTTAGCTGGTAAATATGTCATTGATGAAAAAATGAAAGCGCGCAAAGCCAAAGTATTAGCGGCTACGCCACAGGCTCGGGATATCCTGGTAGAAAAGTCTTATGAATAAAGAAAAACGCGTCGCTATTTTGACTCGCCTGCGGGATAACGACCCGCACCCGACCACCGAGTTGGTCTACAGTACGCCCTTTGAGTTATTGATTTCGGTACTCTTATCGGCGCAAGCAACTGATGTGAGTGTCAATAAAGCCACCGCCAAACTTTACCCGGTGGCTAACACCCCACAGGCCATACTTGATCTAGGTGTTGAAGGGCTAAAGTCATACATCAAAACTATTGGTCTGTTTAATACCAAAGCCGAAAATGTGATTAAAACCTGCCGGATATTACTGGAAAAACATCAAGGCGAAGTGCCAGAGGATCGCGCTGCACTTGAAGCTTTGCCGGGCGTGGGCCGCAAAACAGCCAATGTGGTACTGAATACCGCCTTTGGCTGGCCGACGATTGCGGTTGATACCCATATCTTCCGCGTATGTAACCGCACCGGTTTTGCCCCCGGCAGTAATGTGGATCAGGTTGAAACCAAGTTACTCAAAGTGGTTCCGGCTGAATTTAAACTGGACTGCCACCACTGGCTTATTTTGCATGGCCGCTACACCTGTGTTGCCCGTAAGCCGCGCTGTGGCTCATGCATTATTGAAGATTTGTGCGAGTTTAAAGAGAAAGTCTATCCTGAGCATTAATCACCAAGCCCCGCAAAATAGCTGGGCTGGTGATTTAAATAGACTGCCGGCTACACTGACACTGCGTTACCAGGCTCAGGCTGACCACTCATAAATTTGCCGACCTCCACCTGTTTAGCATCAATATTATGACTACTGGCATAAGCATCTTTAGCCGCCTGGGTAAATGCCCCTGTCTCTTTGTGATTAGGGTGATCTGTCGTCTGTTTACGATAATATTTTACTTTACCCAACGTGCCAGAATCCATTGACTGAACCATATATTTAGGCATAGTTAACCTCGATAACATCAGTGAAAGAGAACATTAGTGAAATAAAATCTCATTTATGAGCATCGCCTTAAATGAGTCATTACCATAATAGAACCGCACTTATTGAGTTATAACTGAACAAACTGTTTGATTAATGACTCTAAATAACTCTGTTGTTTTATTAGTGGTTTAGATAATCCAATTTCATTCAGCGCCGTACCCTGCAATGCCGCTATCTCATTAATAAAAAGGTGCCATGCGTGGCTAAGTTTTTCGACTTCAGCAACAACAACACTTTTCTCTTTATCAATTTTAATTACAGCATTAATACCAGAAACTAATTTATCTGATTTTTCTAACTGATGATTTAGCTCTGTTAAACGGGTGGAAATTGTATCTATTTGGTTATCCAGTTTTTTCCGTGCTTCAGTTAAATCTATGTACTTTAAACCCGCAGAAAACTGCCCCAATACCTTTTTGGTAATCTCTAATGACTGTTTGATTAACTCCAACTCAGGTTTAGCCAGGTCTAACTCACTTAAATTTTCGCCTGTCGGAATAAGATCGTTGAATGCATCAATGAGATTATGCTCGCGGATAATATCCAAAGCCTCTATTATCTTATCCCTCTTCTTCTCTATCTCTTTTATTTCCAGTTCTTTTATACCAATATCTTCTGTCAGTTGTTTTTGGCGTAATTGCTCAGCTTGCAAAACTTTATCGGTTCCCTCAATAATAATTACATTATGAAGATCAGCAGCCGATTTATCTAGTAACTCTGTTTTTTCGATAAAGAGTTTCCTTAGTTGAGCGATGTCATTACCCAAACTTTTAATCAAATCAAGACGCTCTTTACGCATTTCAGATTTACTTTCTTCATCAATATCATTACTTACAAGTGCCTCATCGATTTCCTCCAGGGTAGTGAAATAGGTTTGTGCTAGAATATTCTTCAACTTAACCTGTAGGCTTGATAGTGACTCGCGCACATTAACATCCAATTTTTGCGAATATAAACCAACTCGTAGCGCTTTTTCCTGTAATACTTCAACGCCTTCCGTTTTCAATTGAGCAAGATGTGATATATTTTTAACTCCTTGGTTTAAAGCTTTAATATTAACGTCTGGATAATTTAGGGCACTGTGCGGAAATGTGCTTATTTCAGCCATAGTGATAATCCTCATAATAAATGATTAAACAGGGTAAAATTGATTAGCCATATACTTTTTTGTATTCATTTATTGCTTCATCAAATATATGCACCAGTTGGAGGGCAGAGTCTGCAACACTTTTCCATGGGGTAATCACCTGCTGGAATTTATTAACAAAACTAGTCAGGCGCAATGCATTATTAATCGTACTGAACTGCGTCTGAGATTCATTGATTTGATTGAGAACAGATAACCACATAAAATCCAGATGGTTAAGTGCAGATTCGGCATCAACCATCCGAATGCCAATATCACTAAATAACAGAGAAAGTGTCTCTAACGAGGTTTGCAATGTTCTTTGATGGCTAACTTTTTTTTCTAATTCAGAAACCTCACGGATTAATGCATTTTTTTCTTTTCTGGCTTTTTCGGCTTTAGCACCAAATATCCCACCAGTAATAGCAATGCCTATTATGCCACCGGCTGCCCCGGTAAAAGATAGACCGACAAACTTATCGTAGTCTTTCTTTAATTGCTCAATTCTCTGTTTCTTCTCTTTTATTTTATCGTCTAATTCTTTTATTGACTTTCTCATGTTATTTTTTTCCATCAGGTCATATTTTGCTTTGACCTGTGGTTCCAATCCATTCACTTTATTTCCTGATGATAGTTCACCTCCAGTCAAGGTAATTCTATAATTTGATACCTTTTGTCTAATATTTTCAGTTGTTTTCTGGTGTCTATTGATATCCGCTTTCATGTCATCAAGTATGTCTTTTAATGCCGTGGCTATTTCATGATCAGCAGATTCATAAGTGATATCTTCCAACTGTTTGTCTGTAATATCACCCAGCAAGGTTTTGACTCGCACTGTTATTGGCATTTGATTTATTACATTGATAATTTCATCACCAGTACTGACGATGTTCTTGGCGGCAATATCCAAATCCAGGCTCTGCTGTAATGCACCTTGTTCAACATCACTCCAATTTAATGCATGATTATGAATATCATAAAATAAATTTTTAATATCTATCGGTTCAAGTCCTGGAATATCTATTTTTTTATATCCAAGGTAAGTTTCTACTTCATCCTGCTTGATGGGTAAAGAGAGTCCCTTCCTGACATAAAGTTTGAGGTTAATTAAGTCCTCCTTGGTGAAAATACCACCAGCGCGCGCAACACCCGTTTGTTCCCCGGTAATAAAATCCAGGACAACTTCCGGTAACTCATTAATTTTCACTGTACTTTCAGCACTTGCCAAGACATTATCAATAGCCAGTTGTGTTTGTGTCATTATATTATCCTCACCGAAATAATCATGGGTATAGACGAGTAAAGGCAGGTAAAGATTTGCCTTTATATTTCAACAGTAATGTGAGCATCACTGTTATTATTATTTTATGATGACTATCATGAACATGGTGTTTATAATGAGATATGATAAACCAGCGAATACAGCAACATGGTTTAAGTATAATAGTAGCTACTTTGGGTTATTTATATTTGGCTTTATATTGAACAAGCCATCCATTATTCAATGATAGAGCAGTTAATTAATCTTTCCATCATTTAAACCAGATTATTAGACTGTTATAATATAAATATCAGTCTAATAATCTAGGCAAGAGAGTAATTAAGATAAGAATATCATTAAAGAGATTAATTTATTTTGATTAAACAGGGCTTTAATCAAATAGTCTCATCCTCCTCCCAAGTTGATTAGCAAATTAATAATTTAAGTTAAATCTATATTTTAAACATTCTTAATTTTATCGACTTAGTTAGGGTCCCATACTGAATAAATATCCTCATCTGCTATGCCATAGCACCCGGCTAACCAGCCTGTGATAAGCCCCCTCTATGCCGTGATTGCGGGTTTCGATTAGACGCCGGTGCTGCGCCCCACTAGACTTGTGACAAAATAGACTCAAGTTGTTAATGATTTCATTACCTACTTGAAACAAAAAAACACCTGCGGCGTATCATTATGAAATTTAAATCGACTATAAAACCCTATACCGGCGCGGCTGGCGGCTGGGGTTCTCTTGAAGCCACCACGCGCTTTGTTCTGGACAGCAAGCAAGCATTGAAAAATATTCGTAATTTGCTGCGCGTCAATCAAGTCAAAGGCTTTGACTGCCCCGGCTGCGCGTGGGGAGATGATAATCACAGCACCTTTAGTTTTTGTGAAAATGGGGCTAAAGCCGTCAGTTGGGAAGCCACTCGTAAGGCCGTAGAGCCGGCATTTTTTGCTGAACACGGCCTCACTACCCTGCGCCAACAAAGTGACTATTTTCTTGAATATCAAGGGCGCATAACTCACCCCATGCGCTATAACCCCGAGACTGACCGCTATCAACCAATCAGTTGGGAAAGCGCTCTTGAATTAATTGCTAAGCATATTAATGGGTTGGATAACCCCAATCAGTTGGAACTCTATACCTCAGGCCGCGCCAGTAATGAAGCTTCCTATCTTTATCAGCTATTTGGCCGCATGTTGGGGACGAATAACTTCCCAGATTGCTCCAATATGTGTCATGAAGCCAGTGGCACCGGGCTGAAACAGAGTATTGGGGTCGGTAAAGGCACCATTCGTATGCAGGATTTTGAGCTAGCTGATGCCATTTTTGTCTTCGGGCAGAATCCGGGCACTAATCACCCGAGAATGTTACACAGTTTGCGCCATGCCAAAGACCGCGGTGCACGGATTGTCAGTTTCAATACCTTGCGCGAGCGCGGGCTGGAACGTTTTGCTGACCCACAAAACCCGATTGAAATGTTGACGCCAAAATCCTCGCCGATCAGTTCTGCCTATTTTCAGCCGAATCTCGGCGGTGACATGGCGGCGGTGCGCGGGATGGTGAAAACGCTACTGGAAACCCATCGCCATCAGTTGGCGCAAGGGTTGTCCGGCTTATTCGATGAGGCGTTTATTGTTACGCACACCCAAGGAATCGATGATTATCTGGCGGCGGTTGATCATACTTCATGGGCGCAGATTACCCAGCAATCGGGCCTGACGGAGGCACAAATACGCCATGCGGCAGATATCTATCAGCATGCAGAACGTGTCATTCTGACGTGGGCGATGGGCATCACCCAGCATAAACATTCGGTGATAACCGTCAGGGAATTAGCCAATCTGCAACTGTTGTTTGGTCAGTTAGGCAAACCTGGTGCCGGTTTATGCCCAGTTCGCGGCCACAGTAATGTGCAAGGCAACCGCACCATGGGCATTGATGAGAACCCCTCTGCCGCCATGTTAGCGCGCTTAGGTCAGCATTTTGGTTTCAAACCGCCTCAAGCCGCCGGTCATAATACCGTGGAAGCACTGGAGGCGATGTTGCGCGGTGAAGTCAAAGTGTTGATTGCCCTTGGCGGTAATTTGGCTGCGGCCGCACCGGATACCGAGCGCACCGCGCAAGCATTGCGCCGGTGTGACCTGACGGTGCATATCAGCACCAAACTGAATCGCAGCCACCTGATTACCGGCACTGAAGCCCTGATCCTGCCAACATTGGGCCGCACAGAGCGCGATATGCAAGCCACTGGCTCGCAGTTTATCACCGTCGAAGATTCATTTAGCATGGTGCATGCCTCTGAGGGCGTAGGTAAACCGTTGGCGGAGACTCAACACGCTGAAACCGCCATTGTCTGTGGTATCGCCCATGCGGTTTTTGCTCACCAGCCCGCACAGGGTAAGGCGCTGAATTGGCTGGCATTAGCCGATGATTACACCCTGATTCGTGACCATATTGCTGCCACCACCCCCGGATTTGATGATTTCAATGCCCGCTGTGAGCAACCGGGTGGCTTCTATCTGGGCAGTGCCGCCGCCGAAATGCAGTTTGCCACCCCCAGTGGTAAAGCCGAGTTTTGCGCATCCATGCTGCCGGAGAGTTTGTTCCCGCAGATTGCTGGCGAACCCGCCCCCTTTGTGCTGCAAACCTTGCGCTCGCATGACCAGTACAACACCACCATTTATGGCCTTGATGACCGCTATCGCGGGGTGTACGGTCAACGGGAAGTGCTGTTTATTAACCCGCAAGATTTGGCGGCACTGGCCTTAGAAGATGGCGATTTAGTGGAAATTGAAACCCTGTGGAATGACGGAATCACGCGAAAAGTCAGTGGATTCAAACTGGTTAGCTATGATATTCCACGGGGTAATCTGGCGGCCTATTACCCTGAAACCAACCCGCTAGTGCCGTTGTCCAGCTTTGGTGATGAAACCCACACCCCTACCTCAAAATCTGTGCCGGTGACCGTGCGCCGCTGGCAACAACCGCAAACACGACGTATTGCTTGATTACGTTTTTGCTGGATTAGCATCAATGAGCCGGCCCTGATGTTTATCAGTCGGGGCCGATTTATTATGCATGGCTCATTGAGGGCAATAGATAGCCCCTGTTTCTAACAGGGAATTCGGCCTCAGGGTGATATGCCGCTTGCCCGATGGGACTGATTCGCGTAAAACTGTCAGCCGGATTAATCCCACTCACTACACCATTCACTGGACGATATGTTTCAAGATAACCCGCTGCTGGCGCAGCTAAAACAGCAACTTCACACTCAGACTCCGCGCGTCGAAGGCGTCGTTAAAGGTACTGAGAAAGGCTTTGGCTTTCTTGAGGTAGACGGGCAGAAAAGTTACTTTATTCCGCCGCCGCAGATGAAAAAAGTCATGCATGGCGATCGCATTATTGCGACTCTTCACACCGATAAAGATCGTGAAATTGCTGAGCCGGAAACCCTGGTTGAGCCATTTTTATCTCGCTTTGTTGGCCGTGTACAACGAAAAGACGACCGCCTGTCTATCGTTCCTGACCATCCTCTGCTGCGTGATGCTATTCAGTGTCGTCCGGTGCGTGAACTGACGCACGATTTCCAGACCGGTGATTGGGCCGTGGCTGAAATGCGCCGCCATCCATTAAAAGGTGACCGGGCCTTTAATGCTGATCTGACTGCTTTTATTACTGATGGCGAAGATCATTTTGTGCCTTGGTGGGTCACATTAGCGCGCCATAATCTGGAGCGTGAAGCGCCAGCGATGGTGGAATCGGCTCTGCATGATGCCAATCTGCAACGTGAAGATTTGACTGCGCTTAATTTTGTCACTATCGATAGCGCCAGCACCGAAGATATGGATGACGCCTTGCATGTGAAAGACAACGGAGACGGTTCTCTGTTGTTGACCATTGCCATTGCAGACCCTACGGCTTATGTCGATGAGAACAGTGAGTTGGATTTAATTGCCCGCAAACGCGCATTTACCAACTATCTGCCGGGCTTTAATATCCCGATGCTGCCACGCGATTTATCCGACAATCTCTGCTCACTGCGCCCGAATGAACGCCGCCCGGTGTTGGTGTGCCGTGTCACTATCGCCGCTGATGGTGCGCTGGGGGATGACATTCAATTCTCTGCCGCTTGGGTAGAGTCAAAAGCCAAGCTGGTTTATGACGAAGTTTCTGACTGGTTAGACGGTCAGGGCGACTGGCAGCCACAGGATGCTGATATTGCTGAACAAATCACATTACTGAAACGTGTTTGTGACGCGCGCAGCAGTTGGCGTCAGGCGCATGCGCTGGTGTTTAAAGACCGGCCAGACTATCGCTTCCTGTTGGGCGAAAAAGGCGAAGTGCTGGATATCATTGTTGAGCACCGCCGCATTGCTAATCGTATTGTTGAAGAGTGCATGATTGCCGCCAACGTCTGTGCCGCTATTGCGCTACGTGATAATCTTGGCTTTGGCATTTATAACGTGCATACCGGATTTGATCCTGCTTTGGTTGAACAAGCCGCCAATGTGTTGCAAGCCAATGGGGTAGAAGCCGATCCACAAGCGCTGCTGACCCTACCGGGTTTCTGTGAGTTGCGCCGTCATCTTGATGCCTTGCCGACCCAGTTCCTCGACAGTCGCATCCGCCGTTTCCAGACATTTGCTGAAATCAGTACGGTTCCCGGCCCACACTTCGGTTTGGGGCTGGAAGCTTACGCCACCTGGACCTCGCCAATTCGTAAATACGGCGATATGGTCAACCATCGTCTGCTGAAAGCCATTATTACCGGTCAGCAAGCAGAGAAACCACAAGATGAAATCACGGTGCAATTGGCTGAACGCCGTCGGTTGAATCGCATGGCTGAACGCGACGTCGGTGATTGGCTGTATGCCCGCTACCTGCAACCTATGGCCGGCACGGATACCCGCTTCCCTGCGGAAATCATTGATATCACTCGCGGTGGTCTGCGCGTGCGCTTACTGGATAATGGCGCAGTGGCCTTTATTCCGGCGCCATTTATTCATGCGGTACGTGATGAAATGGTGTGCAGCCAGGAAACCGGCACCATACAGATCAAAGGTGAAACGGTTTACAGCCAAAACGATAAAATTGAAGTGCGCATTGCAGAAGTGCGGATGGAAACGCGCAACGTGGTGGCCCGCCCAGTGGTTTGATGTTTATAATCAATATATTATTAATTATACCCTAAATAATTCGAGTAGCAGGAAGGCGGCAACGTAATGAACCCAAAGAGTTGAGAAACTCAATGAATTGGGTAAGTGATGGCAGCCAACGCACATACAGCTTGAAGTATGACGGATAAAGCCGTGGTGATGCACAACATCCCACGGCTTTTTTATGTTCGTCATCCCCGCCCCCTATTACCTTGGCTTCATGATCAGCACAGTTGGGTAGCTGTCACAATATGTAAGAAAATGATACTAATGGTGAGCAAAAAACAATTAGCTCATCACAGTTCTCACTTTCGCTACTTTTCTTTCACATTAAACCTCCTATGTTAGCTAACAGTTTGCATCTTTTGTCACAAACAGGTGCTGATAACTGTTCCCCATAAACATAACAAGGAGTTGTTAACCATGAAAAACGTCAAGACTGTCGTCATATGGCTGACCGTGGCGTTAATTGGTGCATTTGCTTTTGCCATGCTAGCACTGAGCCGAGGCGAGCATGTCAACGCCATCTGGCTGGTGATTGCATCAGTAGCGTGTTACAGCATCGCCTATCGTTTTTACAGCTTGTTTATCGCCAAGAATATCTTTGAACTGGATGACCGCCGTTTAACCCCTGCGGAGCGGCGTAATGATGGTCTGGATTATGTTCCGACCAATAAATGGGTGCTTTTCGGTCACCACTTTGCCGCTATTGCGGGTGCTGGGCCCTTAGTCGGGCCCATTTTAGCCGCCCAAATGGGCTTTTTACCCGGCACTATCTGGATTCTGGTGGGGGTAATGATGGCCGGTGCGGTGCAGGATTTCCTGATCCTGTTTATCTCCACCCGCCGCGATGGCCGCTCATTGGGGGAAATGGCAAAACAAGAATTAGGGGCTTTTGCCGGTATTATCACCATGTTAGGTGCCTTAGGGGTGATGATCATCATCTTGTCCGCCCTGGCTTTAGTGGTGGTAAAAGCATTGGCAGACAGCCCGTGGGGCCTGTTTACCATTGCAGCCACCATCCCAATTGCGCTGTTTATGGGCGTGTATATGCGTTTTCTGCGCCCAGGTAAAATCGCCGAAGTGTCGCTAATCGGTTTCGTGTTAATGATGGCGGCAATTATTTACGGCGGGAATATTGCGGTTCATCCTTATTGGGGGCCATTCTTCACCTTACACGGCACTACCCTGACTTGGGTGCTGGTTATTTATGGTTTTATTGCCTCCGTGCTGCCGGTATGGCTGTTGTTGGCACCACGAGATTATCTATCAACTTTCCTGAAAATCGGTGTCATTATCGGTTTGGCGGTGGGTATTGTGTTCGCCATGCCCGAAATGAAAATGCCTGCCGTCTCGCGTTTTATTGATGGCAGCGGCCCAGTCTTCTCCGGCAGTCTGTTCCCATTCCTGTTTATCACCATCGCCTGTGGCGCGATTTCGGGCTTCCATGCGCTGGTGGCCAGTGGCACCACGCCGAAACTGATTGAACGCGAAAGCCACATTCGCTTTATCGGGTACGGCGCGATGCTGATGGAATCATTCGTCGCAATTATGGCGCTGATTTGTGCATCGGTTATCGATCCGGGCGTTTATTTTGCGATGAACTCCCCAGCGGCGCTGATTGGCAGCACAGTAGAAAGTGCGGCGTTGGCGATCAACAGTTGGGGGTTTGTCGTCACGCCTGAAACTCTGACCATGATTGCCAAAGATGTCGGCGAGAACTCAATACTCTCTCGTGCGGGCGGTGCCCCTACTTTTGCCGTCGGGATGGCGCATATCATCAGTGAAGTTTTCAATAGCCGCAATATGATGGCATTCTGGTATCACTTCGCCATTCTGTTTGAGGCGATGTTTATTCTGACCGCCGTTGATGCCGGTACCCGTGCTTGCCGCTTTATGGTGCAGGATTTGGTGGGGGTGGTGGTGCCGAGTCTGGCAAATAACCGCTCCTGGTTGGGTAACTTATCCGGAACCACGGTGGCCGTGGCCTGTTGGGGCTTCTTTGTCTATCAAGGGGTGGTCGACCCGCTGGGCGGCATCAATACCTTATGGCCATTGTTTGGTATCGGTAACCAGATGCTGGCGTCAATGGCGCTGATTTTAGGGACTGTGGTCCTGTTTAAAATGAAGAAGCAGCGCTATGCTTGGGTGACCATCCTGCCAACAATTTGGCTGTTTATTACCTCAATGACCGCAGGCTGGCAGAAGATTTTCCATGAAAAACCGAGCATTGGTTTCCTGGCTCAGGCGAAAAAATTCTCGGCAGGTGTCGAGCAAGGGGTACTCATTGCCCCAGCCAAGAGCATTAAGGACATGGAAACTATTGTGTTTAACAATCAGATCAACGCCGCCTTGTGCGCCTTCTTTATGCTGGTGGCAGTGACCATGTTGATTTCATCTTTCTTCGTGATTCGGCGCGCGCTGAAATCCAGCAAGCCCACCACGCACGAAACTGAAGTTGTATTCCGTGAGGAGACTGTTCGTGGCTAATGTAGGTATCCCACTGCGCAGGCAGCACACGAATCTGTTGCACAAACGGCCATTCCCCGCCGGGTCGCGTCAGATTACGCGCTGCATACCGCTGGTTCCAATAGCAACTCGCCCGACCACGTGGTGGGCTTGGGTACGTCTGATCGCGCGCCGGGTGGCACAAAGTTTTCGCTTGATGGTCGGAGTGCAGGATTATGGCAATTATGTCAATCATATGCGCCGTCATCATCCTGAGACACCGCCAATGACCGAGCGTGATTTCCACCGTTATTGTCTGGAGGCCCGTTTCCCTAGCGAAGCGGGCAAATTGGGGAAATGCCCTTGTTAGAATAAAACCGTTTTATTCTGCTCGGATAAGTGACAATGTAACGCCCGCTTGATGTCTCAGCGGGCGTTCTTTTATGGTTTCGTGCGTGAATGAAATACTAGCCCAAGATTGCGGAGCCAAATGCGCCCTGCCAATCATGTTCAAACTGTTCAACGGCGGCTTTAACCGCCGGTGTACTGATAAATTGTTCTGCAACATCCACAGGAATAGTGACCGACTGGCAGCCCGCCAGTAAGCAATCTAGCACTTGCCGAGGAGTCCGGAAGCTGGCGGCCAACACTTTAGCGCCCGGTGCATGCAAGGTGAGCAACTGCTGTAACTCACGTACCATCGCGATACCATCACCGCCCTGCGCATCCAACCGATTGACATAAGGAGCCACATATTCAGCCCCAGCTAAAGCAGATAATAGGCCTTGTCCGGCACCGTACACCGCCGTACCCAATGTCGGGATTGACATCGCTTTCAACTTTTTGATTGCTGCCAACCCTTCTGCCGTAGCGGGTACTTTGATAACCAAACCAGGAACCCGTTGCGACAGTAAAACAGCCTCCGACACCATTAACTCGCTGTCACTGGCTAACACTTGTGCAAAAAGTTTACCGGTTCCACCCAAAGCATCGCGCAGCGCTGGTAGCACTTCCCAGATAGGTTTACCTGCTTTGGCCAAAATACTGGGATTGGTGGTGACGCCCTGCAAAGGCAGGATACGCGCCAGACGTTTAACTGCGGCCACATCTGCTGTGTCGAGATAAAGCTCCATAACAACCTCCGATTGGAATGATTAAAGCAGCCAGACTGGTTAGCCAAACCACCAGTAAAGCAAATAAAGTCACAAAGAATCATTAACCGCAATCATAGAGCAACTCTTAATCAATAACGTGATCTCGCTCAAACATCTTTCATTCGAAAGTGAATTACACTTCAAACGAAAGTTTATTTATTTGGCTGACCGATGATGAACCTAAGACAGCAAACAATTTTACAGCAAGTGAATGACCGCAAGCGGGTTAGCGTCAGCGAATTGTCGCAAGCTACCTTGGTATCGGAAGTGACTATTCGGCACGATCTCAACCTGCTAGAAAAACGCGGCTTGCTCAAGCGCGTGCATGGCTCTGCTGTTGCCCTTGAAAGTGATGATATTGATGTTCGCATGATGCGCCATTTTTCTATGAAGCAAAAACTGGCCAATCATGCCGCCTCGCTGGTCAATGATGGCGAGACAATATTTATTGAAAGCGGCAGCAGCAACGCCCTATTGGCTCATCAGTTAGCCAAACGGCCCGGTATCACGCTGGTGACAGTCAGCGGCTATATTGCCCGGCAATTAAAAGACTCCGCCTGTGAAGTCATTCTATTGGGGGGGATTTATCAGAAGAAAAGTGACAGCATGGTCGGCCCACTGACACAACTGTGTTTGCGTCATGTTAATTTCAGTAAGGCATTCATCGGCATTGACGGCTATCAGATAGACCGCGGATTCACCGGGCGTGACATGTTACGCGCCGATGTAATTAACAGTGTACTGGCAAAAGGCGCTGAAAATATCATCCTGGCGGATGCCTCAAAATTTGGCCAGGTACATCAAAACTTGCTGACCACGGACTCCGTTATCAGCAGAGTGATTACCGATAATCGCCTGCCCGCGAGCTATCAACAGCAGTTGACCGCCCAAGGAATTCAAGTCGACATATTGGGCGAGTAATTACTGAGTTATCATTATCAAACCGCCCTAATCGGAGCTATACCCATGGCAGACATTACTTTTACCCGCGAGCAAACGCAGCGGATGACCTACAAACTTCAGCGTTATCTGGAGCAAGAACACAATATTGAGTTGGAAGATTTTGACACAGAGTTTTTACTGCAATTCATCAGTCGTGAGTTGGGTGCGCATTTTTACAATCAGGGAATCAATGACGCCATCACGCAAATCGAAGCAAAAATGCTCGATATCAGTGACGCCATATTGTGGTTGGAAAAACCCGTGCAAGATTAAACACGGGCGGCGGCCAAACGCCCATTATTGCCCGTAATAGGCGTTTTTCCCGTGTTTGCGCAGGTAATGTTTATCCAACAATTGCGGCTGCATATCCGCCAACTGTGGGTTCAACTGGCGAGAGAAAAGCCCCATATAAGCCAATTCTTCTAACACCACCGCATTGTGTACCGCATTATCAGCACTGCTACCCCAGGCGAATGGCCCGTGCGAATTCACTAAAACGGCGGGGACATCTTCTGGCTTAATACCCCGCTGTTGGAAAGTGTCGACGATGACATTACCGGTCTCCCACTCATAACGGCCAGCAATCTCTTCCGGGGTCATCAAGCGGGTACAGGGAATAGTGCCATAGAAATAATCCGCATGAGTGGTGCCCCAGGCGGGTAAATCCAAACCGGCTTGCGCCCAGATGGTGGCATGGCGTGAATGGGTGTGAACAATGCCGCCGATTTGTGGGAAATTAAGGTAAAGCACCCGGTGAGTATCGGTATCCGACGAGGGTTTCTTACTGCCCTCCACCACTTTGCCGCTGTCCAACTCCACGACCACCATGTCGTCAACCGTCATGACATCATATTCTACGCCCGAAGGTTTAATCACCAGAAGCCCACGGTGCCGGTCAACGGCACTGACATTTCCCCAGGTGAAAGTGACCAGATTATGGCGCGGCAACGCCAAATTAGCGGCAAGCACCTGTTGCTTCAGTTCGTTGAGCATTGTCATATCCTGAATAACTGAATTTATCTCATTTTCAGCGCCACAGGAGAGAATCGGTATGGCATAAATAGCTATAAACTGCGTGCAGATCGGCTAGAAAGCACAGTATGAGAGATGTACGCCCATGCAGCCAAGCTTTGTTGAGCCGCGACCAGACGTTAAATTTGGTCTTTCTCTTAAGATAATCCTTAATTCCTCCCCCTTGCGGTTAAATTAGGACTATTTACCTACTAAATGATTCTCGGATATTTATACTAGTTTCTATTGGTGACAAAACAAGTTTTCAGCATTAATCCTGAAATTAAACTCAAACGCCGCTTTTTATTCTAACCACTAACCGAATAAGATCGCGGCTAAAATGAATACAATGCCTATACTTAGTTAGGCAAGTTCATTTTGATACGGATAGTTCAGGGCGTATAAGTTGAAAATCTGTAAGTTGAAGGTCAATAACCTGCTCAATCCGCATTTAGCCACTGTCTGGAGAATTATTATGATGATAATCAATAAACGATTTGCTACTGCCGCACTGGCACTCACTCTGGCTTTATCTCTATCCGCCTGCTCTAACATGTCCAAACGTGACCGTAACACCGCGATTGGTGCCGGTGCCGGTGCTGTTGGCGGTGCAGTCTTGACAGGCAGTACATTAGGGACGTTAGGCGGCGCTGCTGTGGGTGGCGTTATTGGCCATCAGGTCGGCAAATAATTTTATCCTTCGTACTTGAAACTGTAGCGTTGTTGGCGGCTCTCATGCCCCCGAATCACTGACGGGTGTCAGCTCATCGGGGAGTTATTCGTTTGCCGCCTAGCTACAGCTCTAATTACTTTGGATATTTTTTATTCTAGAAACTATTCGGGTAATTTCTTTTATTCTTGAAACCAACCATTATTCTCATCCACCCGCCAGTTTGACTTTCATCCCTTTGGCTTCGAGTAATTGCTTGAGCAGATCGCGCTTATCCCCTTGAATTTCAATGATGCCGTCTTTTATCGCGCCGCCACAGCCGCACTTTTTCTTCAATTCTGCCGCCAATTTTTCCAGCATCTCATCACTGCCATCAATACCGGTAATCAGACACACGCCCTTTCCTTTACGACCACTGGTTTGGCGCTGGATGCGAACAATGCCATCGCCCTTAGGGCGCTGCGGTTTTATCTCGGGTTCAGTGATACGGCCAGAATCAGTTGAATAGACTAAGCGGCTATTATCATGACTCATTTTGCCCCCTTAGGCAGGGATGCCAGAATATCCGCCAGGGCTTTTTCAGGATCAGGAGATTGGGTGATCGGACGCCCTATCACCATATAATCCACCCCTGCTACCACGGCTTGTGGCGGTGTCATAATACGGCGCTGATCACCAGCATCACTGCCTTCTGGGCGGATCCCCGGAGTGACCAGTTTGAAATCCTCACCACACACCTGTTTTAGCCGTACCGCTTCATGGGCAGAGCACACCACGCCGTCTAAACCGCAATCCCACGTCAATTTCGCCAACCGCTCAGCCTGTTCAGCAGGGGTGATGTTAATGCCAATATCACGTAAATCTTCGCCATCCATGCTAGTGAGCACGGTCACGGCAATCAATAACGGCGCTTGCGGCCCGTAGGGTAATAAAGCCTCTTTTGCCGCGGTCATCATACGCGCCCCGCCGCTGGCATGGACATTCACCATCCACACGCCGAGTTCCGCTGCCGCCGCGACAGCATGGGCGGTGGTGTTAGGAATATCGTGGAATTTCAAATCAAGAAATACTTCAAAACCGCGGTGATGCAGATCACGCACCAATTGTGGGCCATATAAGGTAAACATCTCTTTGCCCACCTTTAACCGGCAATCTCGCGGGTTAACACGATCAGCAAAGGCTAGCGCCGCGTCTTTATTGGCATAATCCAGTGCGACAACAATCGGGGAAGATATTGAGCCACTGTTATTAGTTTTAGTTGCAGACGTCATTTTCAAGCCTTTTTCAGTCAGTCATTATTTTTCAGTCAATAAATACTGGTAACGCCCATATTCTACAGGGTGTCTCACAGAAATTACAGTAATCGGGGCATCCGAGGTTTGCCGTCTGTTTGTCAGGCTTTGATTGGGTGGGTCAATTTAGGTAAAGCAGACAAATTCCCCATACCCGCAGTTGAGTAAAATAGTTTCAAGAAGCGTAAATTCTCAATCAATATATTTGATTATTCAGCTCAGTATTTTGGAGTTTCATTTAAAAATCCATGCGGTATCATGCACTCCATCGCCAGACAATGATTGTCTAACCAATGATTTAAATAATGATTTATTATTTAAATGGTAAATAAGTAACTGGAGTTTTACATGAAAAATATTAAATATATTATCCCTGCTTTGGCCCTTTCTTTCGCATCCTTTGCCAGTGTTGCTGCAACACAAATCCAGCATGCTCCCTCAACTGGATTGAATGAGATTGGTACAATCTCAGCCAGTAATGCCGGTACATTGACTGAATTAGAGAATACACTGGCGAAAAAAGCAGATGAAGCCGGTGCAACCTCGTATCTGATCACCTCTGCGACCGGCAATAACAAACTGCACGGTACCGCGGTCATTTACCGCTAAGTGACTGGGGGAAATGTTATCTCCACCACATTTCCTCCATCTAACCAAAAATTTTTCCCTATCACTTGAACGAACTCAACTTCTCCCAGCGTCTGGCCCTGCTTTGTGCGCCGGAGGTAAGGATCAAATGTGCGATTGCGCCACCGACCAGCCCCAGAACGCCGAACCAATACCCCAATAGCGTCACGCCAATACCGATAATGGTTGAGAGCGGAAAGTGTGCCATCACAAATACCGGTGTGGCAAAGGTCAATATCTGGCCGTGCCAGCGCAAAATGGCCTTGCATTTACCGTTATGTATCAGTCTCAAAGGTGTTATTTGCCAATTAATGGGGTATTTTCGCCATCAGCAATTGTGAATTTTTTGTGACAGCGGTGTTATCCCCTAGACAGTTTCGCTTCCCTCGCTTAGCTTGGTATTTTCCCTTAAGTTGAAGGTTATATGATGAGCGAAATATCTACCTTAACCATTAAAATCCCTCTGGAATTAAAAGAAAAAATCAAAGCTGCCGCCTTAGAAAAGCAATTTTCTCTCAGCACTGAAGTTTGCGAAAGATTAGAGCAAAGTTTTGAGGTTGAGGTTAAAAGTAGCAAAAGCAGCCGTAAAGAGGCCAAATTGCATCACAGCGAGATTGATAATCAAGGTGTGGAAGAAGTGTCAGAACAGCCATTGAGCCAGAAAGAATTGAAGAAATTGCGCCAATTGCTAAAAGATGGTGTTAAAGCACCGCCGAAGAAAAAGTAAGTCACTTTATTATCATATACAGCCTATTCATCGGGTGATCCTATTCACCCGATACTTTCCGATTTATTCGAGACCGCGAAAAACGGAGATTTATCCCCTGCTCAGTCAGCGCTGTCATTCACTCCATGATTAAGACCGGATGCGATCATATTCCTCTTGAGCTTGTTTTAATTCAGAGCCGTAGGTTAGCGCCCAATCATATAATGCAGCAAAAGGTTGCTGTAGCGACTGCCCGAGGGGCGTTATCGTATACTCAACGCCGACTGGCGTAGTGTTTGCCAATACCTCTCTCCGTATCAGCCCATTGCGCTCCAGGCGCTTGAGTGCATCTGCCAGCGCCTTATGTGTTATGCCATTGAGCCGCCGCATGATTTCATTGAAGCGTGACGGTTTGTTGCATAGAACTGTCAGGATCAGCACCGACCATTTATTCGCAATCTGATCCAGAATTGGCCGCGTGCTGTGAACATCGATTAACGCCTCGTCAATGACCCGATCTAGTGTCATGGGTAAGGCTGATGATGCTTCATCTTGGCTTGCCATAGATATACTTCCCGATACCTTATATATATAAAGTGCGTAATTGACCGTAGATATATAGCATATATCATCAACTCCATCTCATCGATAGGAGTTTTATATGAATAAGCTAGCAAAAAAGATTGCTGTGGTTATCGGCGGTAATGGCGGCATTGGTGGGGCTATCTCAACCCGCTTCGCCGCCGAAGGCGCTGTGACTTACGCCACCAGCCGCGCGCTGGCCGAGACTGCCCCTGATGTCGCTCCAGAGACGAGGGGCGGCCGTATTATCCCTGTCTATGCCGATGCTGGACGCCTCTCGGATTTAACGCAGGTATTTTCCAGAATTCGTGAGGAACAAGGGCAAATTGATGTGCTGGTACTCAATGCCGGTATTTCCGAGTTCAGCATGTTGGGTAGTATCAGTGAGGATTTATTCGACCGAACCTTCGGGCTGAACGTCAAAGCCCTACTGTTCGCGGCGCAAGGGGCTATTGAGCTTATGTCAACAGGTGGAACCATTGTTCTGGTCGGCTCAATCGCCGATACTTTGGGAACAAAGGGTTATGGCGTTTATAGCGCGAGCAAAGCCGCCGTGCGCTCATTTACCCGGACATGGGCTAATGAACTGGCTCCTAAGGGGATCCGTGTCAATGTCGTCAGCCCCGGCCCGACCGACACGGCGATGATGGCCGACGTCAGCGACGAAATCCGTGACTCGCTGACCCGCCTCATTCCACTAGGCCGCCTCGGGAGGCCGGAAGAGGTTGCCGCCGCTGCCCTGTTTCTGGCAAGCGACGAAAGCAGCTTCACTACCGGCGCTGAACTTTGTGTCGACGGTGGCGTCGCGCAAGTCTGAGGAG
Source organism: Yersinia kristensenii (assembly GCF_900460525.1). Classification (NCBI taxonomy): domain Bacteria; kingdom Pseudomonadati; phylum Pseudomonadota; class Gammaproteobacteria; order Enterobacterales; family Yersiniaceae; genus Yersinia; species Yersinia kristensenii. Next base: position 3,530,573 of record NZ_UHIY01000001.1, on the reverse strand, counting down.
GGAATGACTCTCTAAGCGCTTATTGCCCATCTAACCCTCTGATGGGCTTAACCGATGCCCATGCACGGCAAGATGGGCAATGCCAGTAGAGCGAATGTGCGGTAAAACCACACTTGTGGCAGCGATAACGCGGCTTGGTACGGATTTGCTCCCCAACCATATCGCGCAATAACAGCAAACTCTCTTTGGCCCGCCCTTCTTCAGCATCGGCAAGGTGATAATCCATCAAACGATAGAAAACACGCATGGTTGGATGACGCTGTAACTGGCGATTAATATACGTTTGTGCCACATCTCGGCCTTCATGCTGCTCGAGAATCTCTGCCAACATTAACTCGGCCGTCGCGCCGGTATTATCTTCAACACAGCGTTTAAGAAAATTAGCCCATGCTTGGGGTTGCTGTAGGTGTTGGTAGCATTCACTCAGCATCGGCAATGCTTCGCTGACCACTTCTTTATCTTGCTCTAACACCTGCTCCAGTGCCTCTACGCCTTTGGCATATTCACCCTTGGCCAAATAGACCCGACCTTGCATGATGGAGACTCTGGCGCACCGTTTATCGGCGGAAGCTGCTTTTTTCAACAGGCTCATGGCCTTATCAAGATCATCACTGCCCATGGCTTGTAGCGCCAATTCGCAATAAAAATGCGCAATTTCCAACCGCTGATTATCTTTGCCCATCTTGACCAGCTTTTCTGCCACTTCAATGGCATTGTTCCAATCACTGGTAGCCTGATGGATCACCAATAACTGTTGTAATGCACCCAGCCGGAAGTCTTTCTCCTCAACCAATTGGTTGAACATATCCTCGGCTCTGTCATATAACCCCGCAGCCATATAATCGCGCCCCAGTTGCTGGACAGCCAGCAAGCGCTGTTCAAATGTCAGGGCGGCGCTTTCCATCAAGGCCTGATGGATGCGGATTGCACGGTCGACTTCACCCCGGGAGCGGAACAAATTGCCTAACGTCAGATGTGCTTCAACAGTTGAACTGTCTTCTTTCAGCATTTCAAGAAACAGATCAACCGCTTTGTCTTGCTGGTTTGAGAGAAGAAAGTTAACCCCGGCCACATATTCACGCGACAGGCGGTTAGCATCCTGCTGTTTATCCTGCTGAGCACTTCTTCGCCCCATATACCAACCATAGGCGGCAGCGACCGGTAACAGCAGAAACAGCATTTCTAACATAGAAAATTATTCCTTGCTGACAGCAGGTGCAGATACCGCCGCGCTGGATTCAATCGATAGCTCTTGCTGCGATTCAAGACGTTTAATTTTCCGCTCGGCGCGGCCTAATAAAATCCGAATCCGCAGATAAAAAAGCCCACAAATAATCCATCCCAGCACCAAACCCGCTGCAAAAAGTGCCGCTAATAAGGTAGATACGCGATATTCACCCTGAGCCAATAAATAATTGAAAGTAACGACCTGATCGTTATTTGCTCCTAACGTGATTGATATCACAAAAACCACGAGTACTAACAAAAAAATCAGCAAATATTTCACGTTTTTTCCTAAAGGCCGAATCAACCTGATGAATTATGCCAAAAATGTGGCGTCCATACTCAATAAATTAACACTTCCTTACCCAGCAAAGAAACCCTGCCCCAAGATAAAGCGCAAACCTATGCTTAATAGAGATGATTTTAAGCAATTTAACGGCAAATACGGAACTGCGAAAAATAATTGTTCGCTTAATTTTCCCCATGCTTGCGTTGTTCAATCTCCTGCTGTTCTTGCGGTGGAATATTTAATGGGCCGAACCATCGCTGCACCAGACTACAGACAATAGCAACCAATAGACCGCTAATAATGGTGGCCGCCATTAAATCACCAGGCCAATGCATCCCTAAGACCAAGCGGCTCATCATCACCCCCTGCGCCCAAAGCATCAATAAAGTAACCGTTTTATAATGTCGGCGGGGCCATAACAACCCAACCGCCAATAATGCCCAACTGGCGGCAAAAACAGTATGGCCGGAAGGGAAAGCAAAACCCGTTTCAAATTGCCAGTGGCGACTCAACCATGCTGGAATGATAGATTGGTTCTGCAATTGCTGTTTAACCAATTCGCTGCGCTCGGTGCGGGGTAAAGAATAGAAAAAGCGATTATCAATATGATGTTCAGCTTCAAGCCACACCACAAATGGCCGTGGTTCCTGCACATGTTCTTTAATCAGCGATTTCACCCCCTGCCCCAACACAATAACCACGCCCAGGAGTGCCAAGAGTCCGATAGCGGGTTTGAGCCGAAAACGCAGGCACCACAAAAACCAGCCACTAAGGAGCACACTGGTGATGATGCCCCACGGCGCAGTCACCGTCTCTGTCACCCAAAAAAGCGTTTTTAACGCGCTTTCACGACCACCCGGCTGCCACTGCCAACCAGAGAGCCAAATAATAAATGTTGGCAACAGTAAAATAACTGATCCCACCGTAATTCGTTTTGTTATATTCCACATCTGTTGCCCTTCTTTCTGGCAATATCCACAACATATTACCCGTGGTGATAGCACGTTTTATATAAGCGCTATATCTATATAATATAAGTCTCTCTAACCATTGATAACATACAAAATTTTTTTGTCACTAGCGAAATAAATCTTAAACAACCATTCATGCTGGCCTTATCGCTGCTTTGTTGAACAGCAGGGCATCAAAAGTTATGGCAATATAGCTAATAATGATCGCAGAAAATTTTTTATTTAACCTTTATATCGCAAAATATCGAGGTATAAGGTTAAAACAGGCATTCACGGTAGGGTATGCGACAACCTTCCTAAGGGTATGAAGTTATAATATGAACAATAAGATGCAGCTAAAACGTGTAGCAGAAGCTAAATTACCGACTCCTTGGGGTGATTTTCTGATGGTAGGTTTTGAAGAGTTAGCCACTGGTCATGACCATCTGGCATTAATCTTTGGCGATATCAGCGGTGATGAGCCGGTGCTCTCGCGTGTTCATTCTGAATGTCTGACAGGTGATGCCCTGTTTAGCCTGCGTTGTGATTGTGGTTTCCAGTTAGAAGCTGCATTGGCACATATTGCCGAAGAGGGCCGTGGTGTGCTGATTTATCATCGTCAGGAAGGTCGTAATATTGGTTTGCTGAATAAAATTCGAGCCTATGCCTTACAGGACTTGGGGGCCGATACCGTTGAAGCCAATCATCAACTGGGTTTTGCTACCGACGAGCGCGATTTCACACTGTGTTCTGATATGTACAAGTTATTGGACATTAAAGCTGTACGTTTGCTAACCAACAACCCGAAGAAAGTTGAAATTCTCTCTGAAGCGGGGATCAATATCGTCGAACGAGTCCCTTTGATTGTCGGACAAAATCCGAAGAACGAGCATTATATGGCAACAAAAGCGGCTAAAATGGGCCATTTGTTGACCAAATAATCATCTTGATTCTGACTGCTGATACAAAGTGTTTGGGCTAACACAAACAATAAGGGAGGTCTCACAACCCCCCTTTTTAATCACTGAATTTAATAGTGACACTGTCACGAAAACATGCGTCTATTACAACATTTTGCGGATCACATAATGCAAAATGCCGCCATTTTCGAAATAAACCAATTCATTGCCAGTATCTATGCGACAGCGGGTATCAACCTTTTGTTGCCGCCCGTCGGCATAGGTGAGTGTTATCGGAACAGTTTGCCCCGGAGATAAACCTTGTAACCCACTGACACTAATAGATTCATCGCCAGTCAGACCCAATGTTTTACGATCTACCCCAGCCGGGAACTCCAGTGGCAGAATGCCCATCCCGATTAAATTAGAGCGGTGAATACGTTCGAAAGATTCCGCAATCACAACGCGAACCCCCAACAAACGCGGCCCTTTAGCGGCCCAGTCGCGACTTGAGCCTGATCCATATTCCTTACCGGCAATGACTGCTAATGGCACATTATCCTGCTGGTAACGCATAGCCGCATCATAGATAGCCATCTGATTTTGCGATGGAATATGCCGGGTAATCCCCCCTTCAACACCGGGCACCATTTCATTACGAATGCGGATATTGGCAAAGGTTCCGCGCATCATGACTTCATGGTTACCCCGGCGCGAGCCGTAGGAGTTGAATTCCTTAATCTCAACCCCGCGATCTCGCAGATAACGGCCTGCCGGGCTGTCCAGCTTGATATTACCGGCCGGTGAAATGTGGTCAGTAGTCACTGAATCAGCCAAAATTGCCAAAATACGGGCATGATGGATATCCTGAACAGGTTCCGGTAACGCTTTCATATCACTGAAGAAAGGCGGCAAACGGATGTAGGTGGAATCACTCTGCCAGTCATAGGTGGGCGTACTATCAACTTGAATTGCCTGCCACTCTTCATCGCCATCAAACACCGCGGAATACTCCTTGCGGAACATGTCCGTTTTCACCTCTTCAACGGCTTTGGCGATTTCAAGCCCGGTCGGCCAAATATCTTTCAGATAGACCGGATTACCCTCAGGATCGTTGCCCAATGAATCTTGCGTCAAATTGACATTCATATTCCCCGCTAAAGCATAGGCAACCACCAGCGGCGGCGAGGCTAACCAGTTGGTTTTCACCAACGGATGAATGCGCCCTTCAAAGTTGCGGTTACCGGAAAGCACCGCACCGACAGTTAAATCCCCTTCTTTGATGGCATTTTCAATAGGTTGTGGCAATGGGCCTGAGTTGCCTATGCAGGTGGTACAGCCGTAGCCCACCAGGTTGAACCCCAAATGATCCAGATAAGAGGTTAACCCCGCGGCCTTAAGATACTCAGTCACCACTTTGGAACCGGGAGCCAGAGAGGTTTTTACCCATGGCTGAGTTTTAAGCCCCTTCTCTGTGGCTTTCTTGGCGAGTAATCCCGCCGCCATCAATACACTGGGGTTAGAGGTATTGGTACATGAGGTAATAGCCGCGATGACGACAGCGCCCTGTTCCAACTCGTGGGTTTTACCTTCCAGAGCGAAAGAGACTTGGCTAACTTTGTCTTTTTTACTGTTGACTTCCAACTCTTCAAACGCATTAAACGCCAAAGGCACTTTCGCTAAGGCGACTCTGTCCTGCGGGCGTTTAGGCCCAGCCAGACTGGATTCTACTGTACTCAGCTCCAATGATAATTGGCTGGTAAACACTGGCTCATCTCCTGGATGACGCCATAATCCTTGCGCTTTACTGTAGGTTTCCACCAGTGCTATTTGTTCGTCGCTACGGCCACTTAAGCGCATGTAGCTCAGAGTGACGTCATCAACCGGGAAGAAACCGCAAGTCGCACCGTATTCCGGTGCCATGTTGGCGATAGTGGCACGATCCGCTAACGGCAAATCCGCCAAACCATCACCGTAAAACTCAACAAATTTGCCGACCACACCGTGTTTTCTCAGCATTTGGGTCACCGTCAATACCAAGTCAGTGGCGGTAATCCCTTCACGCATTTTGCCGGTCATTTTAAAACCAACCACATCGGGGATAAGCATAGATACCGGCTGCCCCAGCATCGCCGCTTCGGCCTCAATGCCGCCAACCCCCCAACCTAGAATCCCCAAGCCGTTAATCATGGTGGTGTGCGAGTCGGTTCCGACTAAGGTATCGGGATAAGCAATCTGCTTGCCGCCCTGCTCTTCATGCCAGACGGTTTGCCCCAGATACTCCAGATTCACCTGATGACAAATCCCGGTGCCCGGTGGCACCACACGGAAGCGGCTAAAGGCTTTTTGCCCCCAGCGCAGGAAAGTATAGCGTTCGTGGTTACGTTCCATTTCTAAGCGGACGTTTTCACCAAAGGCGGCTTTATCACCAAACTCATCGACAGTCACTGAGTGGTCGATAACCAGATCAACCGGCGACAGTGGGTTAACCTGCGCAACATTCCCCCCAAGACGTTTTACCGCCTCCCGCATCGCGGCCAAATCCACCACAGCCGGTACACCGGTAAAGTCTTGCATTAAGACACGGGCGGGCCGATAAGCGATCTCTTTGTCCGCATGGCCGGTCTGTTGCCACGCCACAATGGCTTTAAGGTCATCCTCCTGAACCTGCTCACCGTCCAAATGGCGTAGCAAATTTTCTAACAACACTTTCAGTGATTTAGGTAATCGATCGATATCCCCCAGCACTGCCGCCAATTGCGGCAGGCTGTAATAGTGATATTCGTGATTGAGGGCGACCAACCTGGCCATACTCGTTTTCCGCAAATCCAACGACATAGCGCCTCCATTGTTTCTTAGAGTGTTCTAAACAACATTTATCTCAACAAGGCAATTCCCTTGAAATCATGAGGTCTAGAATTAATATAACACAAAGAAACATTAACATTTTGGCAACAATGGCGATTGCTATGATAGACGGTCTAAATATAATTTTTGCGCTCTTTTACTCCGTCAATAAAGCCATTAACATATCCCACGCTTTCTCCTGCTACATAGCTTTTTTCTGAGCCACTATCTTTATCTTCAATTTCAAGTATATCGTCCTCAGAGTAGCTATCTTCTTCAAATACAAAATCACATTCTGAAAAAATCTCTTCAACTTGTTCATAATTTTTTGATTCAATAACTCCAAGGTTTGCATATGCCAGTTTCGGAGTACCTATTTCAGTTGGATTTTTTGAACCTGGCATAGTATTAGCTATAGCATAAGAGTTGGGGGTAAATAATTCTTTAAACCACTCTAAAATCATTTTTATTATACCGTTGCGATTTACGTCACGTCTTAATTCGCCAGGACACTGTTTCTCAAACTTAAAAAAAATGCGCGACGTCTCTTCATTTAACGTAAAGTCTTTACCTAAAAATAGTTGACAGTCCAAAGTGAATAAAAGTTGAGCCCCATCGGTATAAGGTACTGAATAATGCATTTCAAGTCCGTGATGCCTATCGAGCTTGAATTCCATTGAAATATCATCATGATGTAAATAAGGATGCCCTCTCTTGGCATGCTCCAGAGCAACTGTTGCCATTGAATATCGACTCACTACATTCAGTACAGCAATTCTCCTCTTATCATCATCGTCAGTGCCTGCTTTTAACCACCCTTTATGAACCAAGCGTTCTAATACTTCCTTAATATTTTTATAGCCACCCGAACATTCCCCATCAATATAAAATTGTTTTTTTTCAATTGGAGTATTGTTACTCTTTAATGCGCCAACTGTATTAGTTAGCCCCAGAGACTCTATTGGGTAAGATATTCTAGACATTTATCCCTCTTGACTATGTTTATATAAAACCAAGATTGCATATCAATAAAATATCAAACTAATTTTGAATTATCTTTTGAATTTACACTTATTATTTTCGTTATTGAAATAAAATTAATTCTTCAATTAAGGTTATAAACTATATTTTCAGGCAATTTAATTTGAATGTCATACTGCTTTTTTATACAGTCATAAATAATATGTTGTGTTGTTAAAACACAACATCAGGTACACCCTACACACAAAATGAGATCAATTAATGTCCAGGAATAAAAAGAAAACATCAGCATCGGTCGCGGCGCAGGCGGCAAGAATACTAAAAGACCCGAATGCTTCCGCGCTCGAAAAGAGCCTGGCGGGTTCGGCACTCTCTCAGACCAATACTGATAATCAGACCGGCGTTTATATGGAAGATGTCGCGGCACAAGTTCTGGCAAACCCCGAGTCCAGTGAAAAAGCCAAGACACTCGCGGGCTCTGTACTCGCACAAGCCAATAAGAAACGCTAATCATGCAAAAAGCCCCTTTGCAGGGGCTTTTTTAATCGATGCTAGCATTACTTCGTCGGCAGTTTAATATCTTTAAACATCGCCTCGATGTCTTCATTCGAGCGCAGCGCAACCGCTTTATCCACCACATCTCGCGTTAAATGAGGGGCAAAACGTAAAATAAAGTCATACATATAACTGCGCAGGAAGGTACTGCGGCGGAAGCCAATCTTAGTGGTGCTGTAGGTAAAGATATCTCGCGCATCGACCGTAACCAGATCAGGGTCTTGGATCGGGTCAACAGCCATGCTGGCGATAACCCCCACACCCAGCCCTAATCTCACGTAAGTTTTAATGACATCTGCATCTGTCGCGGTAAAGACAATACGCGGGGTCAGGCCTGCGCGGTTAAACGCGGTGTCCAGTTCAGAACGCCCAGTGAAACCAAAGGTATAGGTCACAATCGGATAGGCGGCCAGCTCTTCAATGCTAACGTGGGATTTACCGGCTAATGGATGATCGGGCTTCACCACCACCGCACGGTTCCAGTGGTAGCACGGCAACATAATCAGGTCATCATATAAATGCAGCGCTTCCGTCGCAATCGCAAAGTCGGCGCTGCCTTTCGAAACCGCTTCTGCTATTTGTGTTGGTGACCCTTGATGCATATGCAACGACACGCGCGGATAGCGCTCAATAAAACCTTTGATGACATTCGGTAACGCGTAGCGCGCTTGCGTGTGGGTGGTCGCGACATACAAAGAGCCTTTATCCGGATAAGTATGTTCACCGGCGACAGCTTTAATGGCATCAACTTTTGAGAGAACTTCACGGGCAATACGGATGATTTCCAGCCCTGCGGGGGTTACCTGTGTAAGGTGTTTACCGCTGCGGGCAAAAATCTGGATACCCAGCTCATCTTCCAGCATTCGGACCTGCTTACTGATCCCTGGTTGCGAGGTGTACAGGCCTTCTGCGGTGGATGATACGTTAAGGTTATGATTTACCACCTCAACAATATAACGGAGCTGCTGCAATTTCATATCTATACCATCCTAGGTTAAACACTGCGGGAGGCCCACAGTTTGGTATATCGGTATCACCCGGTATGCCGAGAAGTTATCAACTGAAACCCATAACTGCATGATGCCAAAGTGGTCAGTATTGACCTTATAATAACATTAGGTGATAAAAAACTATTTTATATAACTACTATATCATTTCATCAACCCCTGTATACACCTTGTTATGTCGTTTTTATCTCGACTTAACCTGCGGCTTTAATCTGCGTGCATACCCGTGCTATTAATGATTTAAGTTATAGAATATTAGCCCAAAATAATCAGAGTTTTGCCCAACATAGACAGCAGGTAACAATTTATAACTTCAAAGGTTTAACCAAGACTATAAAACACTTGAATAGATTAGCCCAATAAAAAAACCAGCCATTTAGGCTGGTTTTTACATGTACGGCTCAGTATTTCACACCACAAATATTTTGGCTACTCAGCAAAAAAGCATTCGATCAGCCGCATTCAGATGGATGTCAAAGCACCTATTTTTTAGCTTCAACCCATTTACCATCAATATAGAAAGCCGACCAGCCGGTCGCTTTCCCCTCTTTCTCGGAGGAAACATACTGTTGCTTGGTTTTGCGGCTGAAGCGAACCAGAGTCTTATTACCTTCGTTATCCGTCACTGGCGCGTCAGCCAAATAACGCAATTTTTCAGGTAAACGGTCTTTAAAGCGAACCAATTCTTCTACCAGCGGCGCACGGGTTTCGCGCGATTTAGGGAAAGTATTGGCAGCCAGGAAGACACCCGCAGCGCCATCACGTAACACGAAATAAGCATCTGACTTTTCGCATGGTAGTTCTGGCAAAGGTACCGGATCCTCTTTCGGTGGCGCGACTTCGCCACTGCGCAAGATCTTACGGGTATTTTTGCACTCATCATTGGTGCAGCCCATGTACTTACCAAAACGCCCCATTTTCAGATGCATTTCAGAACCACACTTTTCACACTCAACAATTGGGCCTTCATAGCCCTTGATGCGGAACTCGCCTTCTTCTATCTCATAACCATCACATGCCGGGTTATTACCACAAACATGCAATTTACGCTGGTTATCAATCAGATAGCTATCCATGGCGGTGCCACATTTCTGACAACGACGTTTGGCGCGTAATGCATTGGTTTCCGCATCATCACCTTCCAGAATATTGAGAATTTCAGCTTCCGGCACCAGATTGATGGTGGTTTTACAGCGCTCTTTTGGTGGTAATGCGTAACCTGAACACCCCAGGAATACCCCAGTGCTGGCAGTACGAATCCCCATCTGACGGCCACAAGTTGGGCAATCGATGCTGGTCATCACCATTTGATTCGGGCGCATACCGCCCTCTTCAGGATCTTTTTCCGCCTTTTCAAGCTGCTCGCTGAACTCGGCAAAGAAGCCATCTAGCACCGCTTTCCACTCAGCCTGATTATTAGCAACCTGATCCAACCCACTTTCCATACGCGCGGTGAAATCATAATTCATCAACTCGCGGAAGTTTTCTTCCAGACGATCGGTTACGATTTCACCCATTTTCTCGGCATAGAAACGGCGGTTCTCTACCCGGACATAACCACGGTCCTGGATGGTCGAAATAATCGATGCATAGGTGGATGGGCGGCCAATACCCCGTTTTTCCAGCTCTTTTACCAATGACGCTTCGCTGTAACGCGCTGGCGGTTTGGTGAAGTGCTGGCTTGGGATCAGCTTTTGTAAATCCAGTTCACTGCCTACTTCAATCACAGGCAAGGTTCGGTCTTCATCACCTTTGCGCAAAGCCGGCATGACCTTGGTCCAACCATCGAAGCGTAAAGTTCGGCCTTTAGCGCGCAGTTGGAAATCGCCAGCCTGGACGGTCAATGTAGTGGAATCATACTTAGCCGGCGTCATCTGACAGGCCACAAACTGACGCCAAATCAGCTGATAGAGCTTCTGGGCGTCAGCTTCCATATCTTTTAACTGCTCAGCCAGCACATTCACATCAGAAGGACGAATAGCTTCATGCGCTTCTTGTGAATTCTCTTTGCTACTGTATTGGTTCGGCGCTGATGGCAAATATTTATCGCCAAAGTTATCACCAATATAACCGCGCACCATGGTCAGAGCATCCTGACTTAAGTTGGTGGAGTCAGTACGCATATAGGTAATATGGCCCGCTTCATACAAGCGCTGCGCCATCATCATGGTTTTCTTCACACCAAAGCTCAGGCGGGTACTGGCGGCCTGCTGCAAGGTAGAAGTAATAAACGGCGCACCCGGCTTGCTGCTGGTGGGTTTGTCTTCACGATCCAGCACTTTGTAGCGCGCATTTTCCAGCAATTGAAGCGCGGCATGGGTCTGCTCACGGTTTACTGGTTTAAAGGGTTTATTGTGAGCATGGGTGACTTCCATTTGAATAGGAACTTCACCTTTCGCCAGCAAGTCGGCATGCAACTCCCAGTATTCTTCAGGGACGAATGCTTTAATATCCCGCTCACGTTCAACCACCAAACGTACCGCGACCGACTGCACACGCCCAGCTGACAGACCACGGGCAATCTTTTTCCACAACAGAGGAGAAACCATATACCCCACAACCCGGTCCATAAAGCGACGAGCTTGCTGGGCATTTACCCGGTTGATATTTAATTCACCCGGTTGATTAAACGCCTGTTGGATAGCATTTTTTGTGATTTCGTTAAACACGACACGACTGAAACGCGTATCGTCACCACCAATGACTTCCCGCAAATGCCAGGCGATTGCCTCTCCTTCGCGGTCAAGGTCGGTTGCGAGATAGATATGGTCGGCGTTTTCGGCTAATGCTTTAAGCTCGGCAACCACTTTTTCTTTGCCGGGCAAAATTTCATACTGCGCTTTCCAGCCATGATAAGGGTCGACGCCCATGCGGTTAACTAACGCAACCTTTTCGTCTTTCTTTACTTTAGTTTTGGGCTTGTCGGCTTTCTTGGCTTTATCTTCAGTTGAGTTAGCGCTCTTTTTACTGGCTGAGCCACTGGTCGGCAAATCACGAATGTGACCGACACTGGACTTAACCACGTAGTTATTCCCTAAGTATTTATTAATAGTTTTGGCTTTTGCCGGGGACTCAACTATTACGAGAGCTTTACCCATAATTACCTTTACCTAAATTATTTCTTCTAAAAGAAGGTTTTTATCTTGCCGTACCGCGGCATTCTGAATCTCTTTTTTATATTGCGGTACTTTTTCAGGAGATCAACCTGTTTTTTTGATCGGAGCCATAAAAGCGCTTTCCGAAGCCCAGTTGACGATCTGTCAAAATCTTTGTCTGCGCCCAGTGTAACAGCAGTGAATTCTGCCCCATGGCGTCAACAAAACCTTCCACCTAATAGTATAAAATCCCACACTGTACCTGATAAAAAGCGACGCGCAACCTAATTAGCTCGGAATCTGAATTTATCCAATTGTGATAACAAACCTACCAGTAGCTCGAATAAACCTTAGTCGGTTTGCGAACAAATGCTAACCCACAGTACAATAGTAAGAGAAATCACCTTGTGGTGAGGAAATATAATTGTATTGAGGAAATATGATGCTCGGAAACACAACACCGATTGAACGTAATAAATTATTGGCAGAAGCTAATGAGATTATTCGTCAACATGAAGATTATCTGCATGGGATGAAAGCCACTGAAGTTGAGCAAAAAGGCCCCGTTTTAGTATTTCGTGGGGAATTCTTTCTCGATGAGCAAGGCTTACCTACAGCCAAAACAACCGCCGTATTTAATATGTTTAAACATCTCGCGCACGTGTTGTCTGCTAAATATCATTTAATCGACTAATGGCAGATTATTCTTTTTTTTACTGCGTTATCTTTTAGTGGTTGAGCAAAAAAACAGGGGCCACGCCCCTGTTTTTTTTACATCAAATTCGCTTTATATCCGCTTATAACAGGGGTTTTTCACCGCGCTGCCACCAACGTAATAATAGACGATCCGCACTTTCTGCGACACTACCGGTAAAGCGATCCATTAACCGTTTACGGCGTGAATAACGCACACCAATAACTTCATGATTATCCATTTCAGCAATCAGAAAATCATCACTGGTACCAATGGCATCAACCAACCCTTTCTCTTTGGCTTGGGTACCAAACCAATGTTCGCCTGTTGCAACTGCATCGATATCCAAAGAAGGCCGTTGTTGCTGGACAAACTGCTTAAATAGCAGATGCGTTTCATTCAAATCTTCCCGGAATTTTTCGCGCCCTTGCTCAGTATTTTCCCCAAACAATGTCAGAGTTCGCTTAAATTCACCGGCAGTATGCAGCTCAACATCAATATCGTTCTTTTTCAGTAAACGATGGAAGTTGGGTATTTGGGCAACGACGCCAATAGAACCAATAATGGCGAACGGTGCGCTAATAATGCGGTCAGCAACACAGGCCATCATATACCCGCCACTGGCGGCAACTTTATCCACCGCAACAGTCAGACGAATACCTTTGTGACGCAGACGCTCCAATTGCGACGCCGCCAGACCATAGCCGTGTACCACACCACCAGGGCTTTCCAGTCTTAGCAACACTTCATCCTGAGCCGTCGCCACTGCCAACACCGCAGAAATTTCTTCGCGCAATGAAGTGACTTCATGGGCATCAATACTCCCTTTGAAGTCAATGACATACAGGCAAGGTTTGACAGCAGCTACCGCGCCCGATTTAGCGCGTTGCTTCTTGAGTTTTTGATCAGATTTTTGCTGCTTTTTAAATTCCTTGACCCAGGCTTTTTGCTCAACATGGCTCAGGCGAGCCAAGCGCATTTCACGTTGCATTTCCTTATATTGCTCACCCAGATCAACCAGATTGAGTTCTCCCCGTTGCCCTTGTTTCCTCATTCCTTGGCTGACAACCAGTAATACTACCGCACCGATTGCGACCACAATGGTCACGACTTTAGCGAGAAACAATCCGTATAGAGAAAATAACTCCACAAATACCGCCTTTATTCATCTGCTATTAAAGAGATACCTGCATTCTAGCGAACCCTTAAGCCGCCGTCTTGCCCAAATGAAAAATTGCATTGGTTTCGCTTAAATATAAGAATGTAAGAGATATCGCGGCACATAAGAGCTCAATTCCCGCCGCCCGTAAAAGGAATAATTATGCATTACCAACCTAAACACGACCTGCTCGATAATCGCACTATTTTAGTGACGGGTGCAGGTGATGGCATTGGTCGCGAAGCGGCTCTGACTTATGCACGTTTTGGTGCTCGCTTGATTCTCGTCGGCCGAACCCGGCACAAGCTGGTTGCTGTACAGCAACAAATTTCCGCGGCCGGTGGTCAACTGGCTACCGTTTGCGAACTGGATTTGCTGCATGCCAGCGTGACAGATTGCCAACAATTGGCGGAGACGCTTAGCCAGCAGGTTCCGTCTCTGGACGGTGTATTGCATAATGCCGGTTTATTAGGTGAGATAGCCCCGATGGTCGAGCAAGATATCACCGTCTGGCAAGAAGTCATGCAAGTGAATGTCAATGCAACATTTATGCTCACCCAAGCACTTTTACCATTACTATTGAAATCGCCCAGTGCCTCTTTAGTTTTTACCAGTTCCAGTGTTGGTCGTCAGGGCAGAGCCGGATGGGGAGCTTATGCCGTGTCAAAATTTGCCACTGAGGGCATGATGCAAGTGCTTTCCGAAGAATATAAACACGCTAACCTGAGGGTTAATTGCATTAATCCAGGGGGAACGCGCACGCAGATGCGGGCGAACGCTTTCCCGGATGAAGATGCCAGTAAGTTAAAAACACCAGCGGAGATTATGCCACTGTATCTCTACTTGATGGGCGACGATAGCCGCAGAAAGACGGGTATCAGTTTCGATGCACAACCTGGCCGTAAACCCGGCCCCGCAGAATAAAGGAATGTTTCATGTCTGAAGAACGCCACCAGCAACGCCAACAAAAAATAAAAGAAAAGGTTGAGTCACGGATTGCAGCAGCGCAAGAAACTCGCGGCATCTTGATTATTTTTACCGGGAATGGCAAAGGTAAGACCACCGCCGCATTTGGTACCGTGACCCGTGCTGTTGGTCATGGATTGAAAGCAGGTGTCATACAGTTTATTAAAGGTGAATGGCCGAACGGCGAGAAAAATCTGCTGCAACAACATGGTGTTGAGTTTCAGGTGATGGCCACTGGGTTTACCTGGAATACACAAAATAGAGCAACAGATACTGCGGCTTGTCAGGAGGCCTGGCAACACGCACGGCGGATGTTAGCGGATCCTGCCTTAGATTTAGTGGTACTGGATGAACTGACTTATATGGTCGCTTATGACTACCTATCACTGGATGACGTGGTGGACGCGCTAAAACAGCGCCCTGCTCATCAAACAGTGATAATTACTGGCCGTGGTTGCCATCGAGATCTATTGGAACTGGCGGATACCGTCAGTGAATTACGCCCGGTGAAACATGCTTTTGATGCCGGAATTAAGGCACAGCAAGGTATTGACTGGTAATTTTCAGCAATCATTCAACTCAAAAAGGTGCCGCGGAGAGAATATCCACGGCATTATTAGCTTTAGAGTGATAATGACATCCAAACTTCACTCACCCATATTGATTTCTCATCACTTCTCAAGTGGCGTCATAGGTATCTTTGGCGGCGTCAGTGTCCCAAGGGCGGGAGCTAACGTTCCCATCCCCGGAGCCACTTGGCTCGACGGCTGGCCTTTATGCTGTGTACCACCAAAATAGCAGATTGTTTTCCACGGTTCTGAAAGCGGACCACAGGTCTTTTCACAAATGTCACCGTAATGCGAGTGAGGGCCACTACAAGCATAAGTCACAGAGGAAAATCCGGTGCCAACAACAAATAAAATAGCGGCGCTGGTGGTTAACAGTGATTTTTTCATGTTAATGCTCCTGAGATTTTAAATCCGATGGGGGATTCCCCAAGAGCAATGTAGCCACACCGAATATCCCGAGACCAGCGCTATCAAACCTTGGTTGATGATATGTATATGCTGTAAAACCATTTTTTATAGGTAATTTATGCTTTCGAAAGAAACAAAGTAAGTTTGTTATACTACAGGGAGAAAAAAGGAATAGTTGAGAAAGGGGTAAAGGAATGCATGCAATTAATTATGGGAAGGAAATGATCCCTTCCCATAGATAACTTATCCGCGCTTGTTAGACCCACGACGCCCGGTAGCGGCTGCTGGAGCTGCATTACCTGCATGTTGACGGGTAGAACTTTTACGGGCTGAACCTTGACGACCGGCAACCTGACGGCCTGCGACTTCAGTATGGCGTTTAACCGCACGACGAATTTGATTCGCTTTGACTCGGCGTCTGTCTTTCTCAACAGGCAATTTACTGACTGTTTCAGAATCCAGCTCTACCAGCTCGCGTAGGTAATTGGTGGCTTTCAAATCCAATTCAGTCCAACCGCCACGAGGCAGGCCTTTTGGCAGATTGATATCACCATAACGTACACGGATCAGACGGCTAACTTGTACACCGACAGCTTCCCACAAGCGGCGAACTTCGCGGTTGCGCCCTTCGGTCAAGGTGACGTTATACCACTGATTAATCCCTTCTCCGCCTTGGAAACTAATGGTGCGGAATGCCGCAGGGCCATCTTCCAATTGAACACCACGGCTAAGTTGCTTGATTTTTTCGTCATCGATTTGACCAAACACGCGTACCGCATATTCGCGTTCAACTTCACGGCTGGGGTGCATCAAGCGGTTGGCCAGTTCACCATCGGTGGTAAACAGCAATAAACCGGAGGTATTGACGTCCAAACGCCCTACCGCAACCCAACGCGAACCGCGCAGTTTAGGCAGACGATCAAACACCGTTGGGCGACCTTCTGGATCATTACGAGTACAGAGTTCACCTTCCGGCTTGTAATATGCCAGAACACGGCACACAGCCTCTTCAGATTCTTTAATAGAAAGAAGATGGCCGTCCAGGCGAATTTTCGTGGCCTGTGTGACTTCAACACGGTCGCCCAACTTTGATATCTTACCATCAACGCTGACGCGGCCTTGTTGGATGATTGTTTCGATTTCTCGACGTGAACCATGACCGGCCCGAGCCAAGATTTTCTGTAATTTTTCACCCACAACTTTTGTTTTTTCGCCCACAACTTTGTCTTCCTGCGGTTTAGGGCTAGGTGACTTTACGTTGGGTAACTTTTGGTCTTCTGACTTCTCGCTCATTGAGCAACCTCTAATGTCGCCTTCACAGGCGTCGTGTTATATATTGTAATCAATAAGTTAAGCTCACAATCAAGCAGAACTCATTGATTGTAATACATTTCGGAACACAGCATGCCGTCGTGATAGTCACGCAGACGCCGCCACACGCTGGTTCGTGACCGCACATATTACACTAATTTCACAGTCAGGGATTCAAAAAGTATCTGCGCCCCGGAAATGTCGTTAATCTATAACACTTAACTATCTCGATAATAAATTTGGGATGACAGATAAAGTCGTTGCCTACATAGAAGCCGCACAACCAGAATTTGTAGAGAAAGCGCGTGAGATGGAACAACGAAGTTCTATGTTTGAAAAATCTGATTAAAACACGTCTTGAAGGGTTCTTTTATCGTTCAAGACAGGCTACTGCGGTCACAGTGGCCTGTCTATCATTATTGAGTGCTACTTAGCGGCTCTCAATATCAACCAAATAGTCGTAATAATCTATTTTTATCGTCTAACTCATCAGAATATTAAGCTGTCGCGTATTGCGGTTCGGCACTGATATTCTCCAATAGCTGCGAGACAATTCCTGAGTTCATTAACATTGGTTGTAAGGTGGGGATGCCTAATTTACCCAGAGCACTGCGCTTATGATAGCTGATAGTTTTATTACTTAATTGCAAATGATCCGCAATGTCATTGTTTGATTTGCCTTGCAGCAATAAAGCCAGTACCGTTCGTTCGCGCTTCGATAATACACAGGGCAGTTTCCTACTCAGCGCCATGGAGCTTGAGAATACCCGGTTTAGTTGAGTGATAAATTGACTAACAGACTCATTTTGCGCAATAACAGCATAAACTTGGGGGACGCCGGAAAAGAACTGCCTTACCAGAGAGACACAAAACTCTTCGGCGATAATAATCACACGACAATTTGGGCGGTGTATTCGTAACCAGTCGACAACCAGACTAAGACTATCGCCAGAGGTATAATCTTCACCTCGTAAACTCAGAATAGCCAAATGAGTTTCCGGGAACTTTACCAGATTATCATAGCAATCAGTAAGAGAACTGACACTGGCCACTATATTTACCGATTCATTCATTAATAATTTTTTTAGAATACGCTCCAGGCTAAACCGGGTATAACAACAAGGGTGTTGAATAATTGTAAGCTTATCTTCCATAGCGCTTATTTCCTTTGATAATACACATAAATTTAATTTTGTTTAGCTAAAATTCCTGACCTTTTTGAAAAGTAAATCGATAAAAAACATGGCAATGATGGCAGAAATAAATGATAGCCATAGAGAGAAAGCAATCAGAGAATCATAGAGTTCTGCTGATACAATAGCGCCCAAATAAATTGAATGTATGTGGCTCATAATATCAGGGAACGTCTCAACAATAAGTAAACTAAAAAAACAGAACAGCCAAAAAAACCAAAAAAAAGACAGAGAAAGTGAAACCAACCTATTCATAGGATTAATTCCAATATACTTTTATTTTCTAGTGTATTTGCTAGATGACACATTCTGTATTCACCGGCAATCCACTCTGAGGAAAACAGCAATAGCCCGATATCACCGCATCAATAGCACCATCAAGATTAATGACCTCATCCCTTTTATGTACATAACCACGAACCCCTATTTCAAGGCATTTTTTCAAGTAAAAAATTGACATTAAAGAGGTATAGATAAGTATTTTTGACTTAGGAGAGACAATCATTAATTTATGAATAAGATTGAGCTGGATACTTTTATACCCGACAAAATCCACCACAATTAAATTTGGTTTGTAAATATTGGCCATTTTTATCGATTCGAGTTCTCCGCCCGTTTCATAAACCTTGCCCCCTTTATATTCTATAATCCCCCTCACTACAGACCGAATTAATGGGTGTTGATCAATAATTAACGCTGAAATTTCCTCAGTCATAAGAACCTCATTCGTAAAATTAATGCAAGCCAGTTAATTAGGCAGAATGACACCAGACAGCCACTCTGCCAGATGCTTTATTCAGAATTAATTTAGTGTGTATCCTCCAGAGAGATCACAGTTAAGTGCAAGGGATGTTTCAGCCGTAGTGGATGGTGTCGATACATATAGTCCATAATAAATAGGATCAGTATCATATTCCACTATCATACTGTCATAGCCGGGTATGCTAATATTTTTGGCGAAAGTGTATCCGGGCTGA
The DNA here is from genome assembly GCF_900460525.1 of Yersinia kristensenii. Classification (NCBI taxonomy): domain Bacteria; kingdom Pseudomonadati; phylum Pseudomonadota; class Gammaproteobacteria; order Enterobacterales; family Yersiniaceae; genus Yersinia; species Yersinia kristensenii. The sequence continues at coordinate 3,511,449 of NZ_UHIY01000001.1, read as the reverse complement.
GTTGTTGATATGTCATTGACATAAGCACCACATGTCACTTCAGTATTGCTCCCAGTCGCCACGACCACATTAGGAGAAATAGTAAACTTCAAAGTTTTACTTTTAGCTGTTGGCAACCAATTAACACAGTTAACGGATAAGTTAATTGCACCAATATTTTCTGACCGTCGCGATGCATTACTATTATATAAATAGATATGTTCACCACTTAAGATATTCTCAATGCTGGTCGCGCCCTCCGCTTTGGCCTCACAGGCAACATCTAAATTTTGCTGAACAAGATCGAGGGTACTGGTGGTATAGCTATCTGGAGTCGGCGTACTACAAGAGGTGCTGCTGCTACAAATACTCCCCACGCCGTAGGTACTTACCCGAAACTTTCCTGAACTGCCGGCCAATGAAGTAATATTGGCGCGAGAAATTGAAATATGTTGATCAACAGCGACGCCATGTGCAATCGCCACTTTAACCGCATCGTAATGGGTGGCAGCATCCATTAATTCATCGTCGTAAGAACCATTGCCGCGAAGATCCACATCATATGTTTGAATATCCGGAGACAGTATTCCACCACTTGAGTTCAACATGCTAAATCTATATCGCAAAACACAGGTATTAAGTGAGACCGTATTCGATGCCCTTTTACATCGATTGATATGGCTCATATGAGAACCTTTATCACCCGCTGTCGGTGGGTTATTGGTACCATCCCAATAGGTATGTATTAAATCAAAAGAAAGCTCACTCAAACTGGTTTGAGGGTTTTTAACCTCATAATGTGCCAATAGCATATTTGGCAATACTAAAAATAGTGATGAAAATAAAAATAACTTTACTGGTTTCATAATAAATATCCACGATAGAGTGACTGCAAAGCAGGTATTAGCTCAAGGGGTTGGCACCCTGATTATTCATTGTCGAGTAATAACAAGAGAGTATTAAAGGTAATTTTTAATACTCTCTATATTATCGTTACTCTATTTTCCTACCGGCTTACATTGCTAAGGTAAATTTGGCACTGAATGCCACCGGCAAAAACGTCACGACATCAGAATCTGTGGTGCCATTGAATGTTGCCGTTACTTTGCTGTCCCCTGGATTAGCATTGATTAATGTCATAATGACTTCACCATCGGGGCCTGTTATTCCGCTAGTCGCCATCGTCACGTTATTTGTTGCGCTGAAACTGACTGACTGATTCGGGAGCACGTTGCCAAATGCATCTGTGACCTTGGCTTTGACACTATTTTGCGCGGTGCCGTCCGCTGGCATATTGCCAGTGACCGTCTCAATACTGACAATTGCCGTGCTGATATCAGGAATAAAGGTTGAATCGATGGTCAGACTTTGGCTATTAACTGCCGCTGTCACTAGGGTGATACCTGATTTGATATTGGTGAGTGTCAATGTGACTGAACCATTGCTATCAGTGGTGCCGCTTGCTGCTATTACCGCATTATTGTTCGCGCTGAAGTTCACCAACAGATTTGGAACACGATTTCCCAAAGCATCTGTCACCACAGCTTTAACACTGTTCGTGGCGACGCCATTTGCCACCGCACCATCATCCTCAATGTTGAAAGCCCCGCTAATAATAGTTGCCGTACTTTCATCAGCAATGAACGTCGCCACCACATTTTGGCTATTACCGTTGACTGTGGCTGTCACCGTCGTCACGCCCGCCGTAGTGTTAGTCAGAGGCAAAGTCACCATACCCTGGCTATCCGTCGTTCCACTGGCGGCAATTATCGTATTGTTATTGGCACTGAATGTAACGACTTGATTCGGCACCTCATTACCGGTGGCATCCGTGACAATGGCTTTCACCTCATTCTGCGCCACACCATTGGCGATCGCATTATTTCGGGTGATGGTCAGTGCACCGCTGAGGATGGTTGCTGTCGCACTGTCAGGAATAAAGGTGACATCCACACTTTGGCTGTTCCCGTTAACGGTGGCCGTGACCTGAGTGACACCCGCGCGGACATTGGTCAGTGGCAAGGTCACCACACCCAGATTATCTGTGGTCGCACTGGCCGCCATCACACCCTGGTCATCGGCACTGAATGTGACCACCTGGTTTGGCACCACATTACCTGTGGCATCAGTCACAATCGCTTTCACCTCATTTTGTGCCGTACCATTCGCCAGCGCATTATCACGGGTGATAGTCAGTGCACCGCTGATAATAGTCGCCGTGCCGCTGTCGGCAATAAAGGTGACACCCACACTCTGGTTATTACCGTTAACTGTGGCCGTGACCTGAGTCATACCGGTAGTGACGTTAGTCAGTGGCAAGATCACCACCCCATCACTATTGGTTGTGCCACTGGTTGCCATCAGCGCATTGTTATTGGCACTGAATGTCACCAGCTGATTCGGCACTTTATTACCGGTGGCATCCGTGACAACCGCTTTTACCTCATTCTGCGCTGTGCCATTGGCAATCGCATTATCACGGGTGATGGTCAGTGCACCGCTGAGGAGTGTCGCCGTGCCGCTGTCGGCAATAAAGGTAACATCCACACTTTGGCTGTTCCCATTGACCGTGGCCGTGACTTGAGTGACACCCGCCGTAGTGTTAGTCAGTGGCAATGTCACCACACCGTCACCATTGGTTGTGCCACTGGCCGCCATCAGCGCATTATTATTCGCACTGAATGTCACCAACTGATTAGGTACCACATTACCTGTAGCATCAGTGACAACCGCTTTCACCTCATTTTGTGCCGTACCATTCGCCAGCGCATTATTGCGCGTGGCAGTCAATGCCCCACTAAGGATGGATGCTGTACTGCTGTCCGGAATAAAGGACACATTGACACTTTGGCTGTTCCCATTGACCGTAGCCGTGACTTGAGTGATACCCGCCGTGCTGTTGGTCAGTGGCAAAGTCACCACACCGTCACCATTGGTTGTGCCACTGGCCGCCATCAGCGCATTATTATTCGCACTGAATGTCACCAACTGATTAGGTACTTTATTACCGGTGGCATCCGTGACAACCGCTTTTACCTCATTCTGCGCCGTGCCATTGGCCAACGCATTATCACGGGTAATGGTCAGTGCCCCACTGAGGATGGTGGCCGTGCCGCTGTCCGCCGTAAAGGACACATCGACATTCCGACTATTACCATTGACCGTCGCCGTGACATGAGTGATACCCTTGGTGGTATTGGTCAGTGGTAAAATCACCACTCCCATATTATCCGTCGTCCCACTGGCCGCCATCACGGCATTGTTATCGGCACTGAATGTCACCAACTGATTGGGCACCCGATTACCGGTAGCATCCGTGACAATGCCTTTCACTTCATTCTCCGCCGTGCCATTAGCAATCGCATTATTACGAGTAACAGTCAGTGCACCACTCAGAATAATCGCCGTACTGCGGTCCGCAATAAAGGTGACATCCACACTTTGACTGTTGCCGTTTACTGTCGCCGTGACGCGTGTAACCCCCGCAGTTGCATTGATAAGTGACATCGTCACAGATCCATCTGTTCCGGTTGTCCCGCTGGCTGCAATGATCGCATCATTATTAGCACTGAACGCCACCATCTGATTGGGCACCACGTTACCGGTGGCATCGGTGACAATAGCTTTCACTTCATCCTGCGCCGTGCCATTAGCCAGTGCATTATCGCGGATGATAGTTAGTGCGCCGCTGAGGATGGTTGCTGTAGCGCTGTCCGCGATAAAGGTGACATCCACACTCTGGCTATTACCGTTAACTGTCGCCGTGACGTGAGTGACACTCGCTATGGTGTTGGTTAGTGACACCGTCACAGATCCATCCGCGCCCGTCGTACCATTGCCAGCTATAGTGGCGTTATTATCAGCACTGAATGTCACCGCCAGATTGGGCACCACATTACCGCTGGCATCAGTCACGATAGCTTTTATTGCATTGCTCGCCACACCATTGGCAATAGCATTGTCATGCATGACGGTCAGTGCGCCACTGAGGATGGTCGCCGTGCCGCTATCAGGAATAAAGGTCAGGTTTACCTTCTGGCTGCTCCCATTGACCGTGGCAATCACTTCAGTCACACCCGCTTTGGTATTGACCACGGGCATCGTCACAACGCCATCAGCATCGGTCGATCCAGTGGCAGCAATCACCGCATTATTATTGGCACTGAACGTCACCACCTGATTAGGTACCCGGTTGCCGGTAGCATCTGTCACGATAGCTTGTACCGTATTGGCGGCTAAACCATTAGCTAGCGCATTATCATTGGTCACAGTGAGAGCGCCGCGCAGCAGAGTCGCGGTGCTTGAGTCTGGAATAAAGGTCACCTCCACACTCTGGCTCGCGCCATTAGTCGTCGCGGTCACTCGCGTCACACCCGCCTTAATATTGGTTAGCGACTGTGTCACTGCACCGTCCGCGCCGGTCGTCCCACTAGCGGAAATACTCGCACCATTGTTGCTGATGAAACTGACCACTTGATTAGGAATAGGATTACCGCGAGCATCAGTGACTACCGCTTTGACACTGTTACGATCACGTCCATTAGCGAGTGCATTATCGACAAGTATCGTCAGCGCCCCGTCGGCAATGGTTGCTGTTGCGCTATCAGGGGTAAAGTTAACCGGCACACTTTGGCTGACGCCGTTTAGCGTTGCAGTAACATTGGTTACTCCCGTAGTCTCATTAGTTAATGTCACAGTGAGCGAGCCATCAGTGCCGGTCATACCACTGGAGAGTGAAAGCGTGGCATTGTTATCAGCACTGAAACTAACGCGGTAGTTTGGTACAGCATTACCGTTAGCATCCTTTACGATTGCCTTAACACTGTTGGTCGCCACACCGTTTGCCAAAGCATTATTGTGCAAGACCAGCAGATCCTCGCTAAGCAGGTTCGCGGTACTCTCATCGGCAGTAAAAGCAACAGCGGCTTGTGCCCTGTTTCCATTGTCCAACACAGCATGCACCTGCCCGCCACCAGCCAAGGTGCTCTTCACTGAAACGGTCGATCTTCCCTGGCTATCCGTGGTCGCACTCGATGAGACCACATCACCCAGAGTAGTGTTGAATGCCACATTCATGCCCGCCATAGGTGTATTGGAACCATTAGCGGTATCAAGCACAGAAGCCCGATAAGTCACTAATGCAGCGCCATCAGCCGTGGCAGTAGCACTTGAACCCACGACGCTAAGCGCTATCTGATGCGGCGATTCCTGGACAATAATGTTGGTGGTGGCGGTGTTTGATTTATTACCGCGAATGTCATAAGCAACAGCGCTAACTTGATAGCTATTGATGTTTTGCAGATGTTGATAAGCAGGAAGTCTAACGCCAGCTGATTCGGTGGTCAGTGCGGCCAAAGCCCCCCCGGCGGTAATCAGAACCGGTGCACTCCATTCAACTCGATCAGTACCGTATTTTGATGATACCGTCCCCGTCAGAGTGACATTTTCCAGCGCATGAGCTGAAATCGTGGCTGGCAGCGTTAAATTAATCAGATTTTGCTTCTGATACTGCATAACAATATTGTAGTTTCGATCGACCAGATCATAGCGGCTGCCCGCCAGGCTGCGCATCAAGCCGACAGCATCTTTATTAATTTGATCAATCCAAGGCACACCGAAGCGGTAGTTAAAGTTTAAACCGAGTTGAAGCTCATTTGAGGTGTTCTGACCATTCTTGTGGGCAACATCCACTGTTATCAGTGGAATTGGCGTGTAGTTCGCCCCTATTGTCAGCGCCGACGGCGAGTCACCTAAGTCATTTGGGCCGGTACTTCCACTGTTGAGCGCAACACCTTTACCGAAGTATTTTTCATACATTAACGAACCACCCAACTGGGGGTACGCGGGTAAATATGCCAAGGCCCGGACATCAAAACCATTCGCTGGCCGTTCATTATAATCTTCCATGCTCGACAGCACGGACTGATGCCAATCTGTCAAACGGAAATAGCCATTGGCGGAGAATTTGAGATTATCAGTCCAGACCTCTGCCCCTGCCCCTAAACGACTATTTTTACCCGTCAGATCATAATCATAGAAACTGTTAACCCCGAACATCCAGTTATCGGTAAATTGACGAACCCCCAGACCCACATTATTTGTCGTCCGGTCTCCATCATAACGAACCCCTAGCTGGCCAAACAGTAGATTGTTTGGCGATTCAACCAGTGGCAGCAAAATATCCGCATTAGCTGTTCCTGTAGAATTGAGCTGAACTCTGGCATGGCCAAATTGGTTCAGCCAATCAGAGGCGGCCTGTGAAGCCAACCCGGAGGATACACCTCTCACAGCGCTCTCTGCGGCTTTGGTCGAATTCTCGCTGCCCATTACGCCCCAAAATTGGGTGGCAGTATTGGCAACATTATCTTCAGTGAGATTAAACTTATTAGCAGCAGAAATTTCTGATGTCTGATTTTCAGATCCCAAATCAGGTAGTGTTTGACTTGGTGGTAAAAGGGACGGGTCTTCTTGCGCTATAAAGGGATTCGAGGGTTGAAATTTGCCAGGAACCGCTGAGTTTTCACTGGGGGTCTTGGGCTGCTCAGAATATATTGGTGCTGGTGCTGTTGTGGATTCAACCAATATCTCGGCTGATCGCATCTTCGTCATTATTTCATCTAGTTCATCTGCGCGTACCGACAACGATATTAGCGGAGTGAATGCTATGGATATAGGCAGCAGTAATTGCATTAATAATGTATTAATGGCAACTGCTCGCATGAGTAATTTATTTGAGTGGAAACCGTTCATAGTGAATTCAAAGTTCCGATTTTGAATGGCGATATCCGTTACCGCAGAGATATAAGCCGTTTTATTATTGACAGACATACGAGAATTCATCATTGATTATTTTAATGATGTCGCTCAGTACCTCGCCCAATAAACTCAGTTTATTAATGGTGCGATAAAATAACTAACGATAAGAAATGAGCAATTTAGCGAACTAAACTGCCCTAGTCCCAGTGGTTATATTGGTATATATATCATGATAAAATACACTGTTCACCCTGACTAAAAAGTGAATAGCATGATGATATAAAACCTAAACCACGAGTTTACACACGGAGTTGTTATAATAGTTACATATAGTCACACTACAGTATTTTAGTGAGTAACTGATTAGATACGTGAAAGATAATTTACTTTGCTTTGGACTTCATTGAACGCAGTATTTCTAACTCTGGCACACACCATTTTAAGTTTTGAGTCTAATTCAAGAGAAATGAGCTGCTTAGGGTCATTATCTAAAATGTTTCTATTTTGTTCTAAGAATGCATACATATCATTAATTTTGTCAAACTGCCCTCTAAATACACCGAATTCATTTGCATTCAGTTTTTTGACCATAGAGAAATTATTGACACATTGATCATTGGTGCTTTTTTTGATAATGGCTGCGGTCTGTTGCTCGGAATCAACCTTTGCTTTCGTGCTGCACCCTCCTAATACCGCACTTGCCATCAATATTACTATCGCCACTGATTTCATAAAATACCCTCATTAATCCTTTATAAGTACTCAACCTTCTATTGGATATGCACTCTCTTATACTGATATCATTGGTGCCATTTCTGCATAGCGATTTCAGTTGTATTTTTCAATAGAATGCAATCCAACGCTTGTAGCAGGCCACACTGTACATCGTGATCTTTTATGCTGTCAAATGGTGATAAGTCAGATCTATACACTATCTAATGCAATATGAGCAGACAAATATTCTATTGAGAGAACTTAAAATGGAGGGATAGATCGTATTCTTATGAATTAATAGTTTTATATTTCAACTTATTTATATAACTCAGCGGAACAACCTAATTAAATTGAAAGCAAAAAAAAATTAAAATTAATTAGAATTATTGACATAGTGCAAAAAAAAACGAAATTAATTACCATTCGCCATAATAAATAAAAACATTTCATCAGCAAATCAACAACAAAATATAACAAGGCTGTGTTTTTACTAGAATATAGCCATGAAAGACTAAAAATTGAGAATTATCTTGGTTAATAGAAATTGCCGTCATGCAGTAAAATAATCATTACTATAAAAATGAATCTATTCTATTTCAGCGTTAATAGATTCCTTAAAGTTTGGTTTATTGCTTTAACGCCTAATTTATTATATATATTTCGCCTGTGAGCACTGGCTGTTTTATTCTTCATATCAAGTACTCTTGATATGTCACTATTATTTAACCCTAACAATATACACTCAAGAACTTCATTCTCTCTATTCGTTAATTGGTTTTTTATTTCCTTCGTCAAACTTGATTGATCAAATTTCTTTGGGGGCTTACGTGAAGATAACAGTTTAACGATTAAACTCTCTATTCTATCAACAGAAGCCGTCTTGCATAGGATCCCATCAGATACAACGGATAAATAAATGAAATCTTCTGTTTTTTCGTCTTTACGACAAAAAACCATAATAAAAGCAAGGGGGTTAAACTCTCTAACCTTACCTATCGTGCTAAAAATTTTAATGGCAGGAATGTTATCAACATCAAGAATGACAATATCTCGGGTATTTGATTGGTTATATAAACTTTCATTGTCAACGGAGTAATATAACTCAACATCAATATCCGGCCTTTTATCTATAACGCGTTTTATTCCTTTAACAATAATCTCTAAGGATAATTTTGTTAAACCACAATCACTAACCACAATAACTCTCATGACGTTGTATCATTCCTTGTCGACTATTTTTATTTATTCAGAACGGAATTGTATTGGGATTACAATATATAAATAACGGTGCCGAAGCACCGTTATTTATCAGGACTAATAATCGATTAGAAGTTGTATTTAACCCCTAACATTACGGCAGTATCACTGTAGCCTTTATCACCTAATTGCTGGCCTACGTTACCCCAGACATTCAGTTGCTTGTTCAGTTGCCCCTCAACACCCAGTTTCAACTCACCGATGTTTTTCGCACCAGCTTGTTTCACGTCAACTCCGTTCATGCTGGTACCGAAGTCTTTGGTATTGTGGATCCAGTTAGCTTCCACAAACGGCTGGAACTCGCGATCCTTGCCATTATCACTTTCGTGGTGCCCTTTCATATAAGAACGTACGCCCAAACGTGTCTGGATATTACCGTCGCCCTCGCCACTTACCTGTGTGCCATTGGCTTCACGGTGCTCGTCAGCCTTCACACCCATCCAAGTGATCTGTGCTTTTGGCTGGATAAAGTAGGTTTCGTTCTTAGACTTATTCTCACCAATCTTGAAGGTGTAGCCACTTTCTACCGAGGCGGTTATCCCTTTCGATTTGTACTCTTCAGTCGCCAGACCTTCGCCTTTCACCGTATTGTTAAACCAGCTGTACTGCGCCCAACCATCAACATACAACCCAGACTTATCTTCGTCATTGGCGTACCAAGTGCTATAGACACCCGCAGTGTAACCATCAACGGAACCATCAGACTGGTAGCCGGATTTCGAGCGAGTATTGCTTTTGCTGTTACCGTAACCGGCCATCACACCTAAATGTAAACGGTTCAGGTCATTGTTGCTCCACTGCGCGATATCGCCACCCAATTGCATCACATAGCGATTACTTTGAGTTTTCAGTTGGCCGCTGGTATCACGTGAACGATTATGCCCGCCCTCATTGCGCAACCACATGCTGGTCACTTTCTGCTCGCCAGTCAGGGCATCAATGTATTGAGTTTCCCCTAAACGATCATGCAGACGGGTGACAAACATATTGTTAGCTGCCGCCAGGTTAGCTGTATAGCTTCCGGCTTCAGGACGCTTAATTTCTTCCTCTGGGCCGACTGGATTTTCTGGATCAACTGGAATTTCAGGATCAACCGGCAAATTACTCAAGCTACTCAGATACCAGTTAGTGGCATTCTGACCCACGCCGCGTTTCAAGCTGTAATCATATGCACCCGCCACAATTCGGCCACTTTGCACAAAATCACCCTCTGACAGACCATTCACCTGAATCAGTTCAATACCATTCAGTGTTTGGGCACCCAAACCACCCGCATTGTCCACACTAACATTGGTGGTTCCGCTGGTGTTGCCGTTGACTATCATGCTGTCCGTGGCGGAGTTATCATCACCCAACGCGGTGTTGAAATGCAGCAAGCCGTTGTTACCCACATAGTTGCCATTCACTACCAATTGATTGCCGGTAGTGCCGGTACCATTACTGGTTTTGTTGCCGATAAACACAGTACCGCTGTTGGTTAAATTCGTTCCGACGGTAAATACATTACTGGCAGGTGCCAGACGGCTCAGTATTGAGGTCACTGGCGCGGTTGGGTTGCCGACAAACAAGGAACCCTTGTTATCAATTGCACCCGCTACACTACCAAAACCGCCCATGAAAGCACCGCTGGCGATATTCACCTGCTGACTAGCCAGTGTCATTGGGTTGGCATTGCTGCCCAGCATAATCCCACCAGCATTAATGTCTGTTTGGCCGGTATAAGCGGCGGTTGATGTTAACGAAACTGTGCCTGCGCCATTTTTGGTCAAGCTACCGGTGCCGATAACACTATTAGCCAGTGCCCAATCGGTGGCTGAGTTCAAGACCAGCGAACCATTATTGGTGACGGACGCGCTGCCCAGATTTGCCGCCTGAGAAACCGCTAACTGGCTGCCATTGTTGATATCAAACAGGCCACTGAACAAGCTGTTATCGCCGCTGGCGTTAATGTCGCTGTTATCTTGCAACACCACACTACCTGCATCACTAATAGCATTCACCAACTGACCGGCTGCACCTTTCAGTGTCAACAGACCGGCGTTGACAATATTACCATTCCCCAGACCTGCTGCATTGTTCAGCACCGCTTCTGCACCGCTGGTAATGGTCGTTACTGCGCTCAAACCGGTGTTAGCGCCGTCAACAGTCAGCACATCAGCGGCAATCGTCAACTCGCCACTGCCGGCCAGTTCACCGTTTGAAATGCCCCCATGACTCAGCGTCAGGTTGCCACCGTTGAGGTTCAATAATGAACCTGCGGTACCATTTAATTCGCCCACGGTTTGGCTGTGGCCGTTCATATCAAAACTAGTGTCTGCTGCCAAAGATAACAGTGAGGTATTCCCCAACACATTATCATTCAACATTTGTAAGGTACCGCTGCGCACCTCGGTAGAGCCGGTGTAATCATTTAACAGATTAGACAGTGTCACGGTATCGCCCGCGCCAGTATCAATCGCTAAATCACCGCTCCCCGTAATTTTGGCACTCAAATCGGCGGCCGGGCCGGTTTTATTGGTGGCATACAGTGACAGCGCATCAGCACCACTGCCCAACAACTCAACCTGAGTCAGACCGTAACCCACATACAAACCATCGTTATTTACGCCACTGGTCAGGCGATAGTCGTAAGTGCCTTTGGCGACCGTGGTGCCGTTCTGTGCAATATCTGCCGTGGTGGCATCGGTAATAATATTGCCATACTGGTCTTTCAACACCAGATTGCCCCCATTACCTTGTACCGCAACATCACTCACCGCCAGTTGCAATAGGGTATTAGCATCATCCTGCTCCAGAATTGGCAGCACAGGATTCACCGGAGTTTGACTATTATCGATGCTGCCGATATTCACTTCTACGATCCCTGCACCCAGCAAATCCATCTCTTTTGTAGTATGGATAGTGCTTTTCGCTACGGTCTCACCCGGTGTTCCGGTGTCAAATTTCACCGTACCACCGTCGAAAGCCAACCCGCCGATAGTTTGGACGCCATCACCTACCGTGGTGATGCTGTCAGCACCCAATTTCAGAGTCGCATTCACCAATGCAGCAGTGTTATCAGCGGCCAGATCAAAAGTGCTGTGGCCTAATGCCAGAACCCCATTAAAAGCATTCTGTGCCGCATTGGCGGTAAAGTTAAACGCCTTTCCTGCGGTATCGACCGCAACAGTACCGAGACCATTGAGTTTGCTGTTAAAGCTCACTGCATTCAGATTGTTAACCTGCAACAGACTGCCGTCGCCCAAGTTAAAACCGGTGTTGGCATTGTCATCTTTCGCATTACCCAGCGCCAACAGGACATTGTCCAGTGTCAGTGTGGAGTTATTGATTAGGTCGATGTATTCCATATTCTGAATAGCATCAGCATCTTTCAGCGTATACACCGAGCTATCAAAGGTCACAGTATCTGTGCCGGTTCCGCCATTCAGTGAACTGAATACGCCAGTATCCGCTGATGTCAGTCCTTTCAGAATGAAAGCGTCATTGCCGCTGCCGGTGGTAAAGTCAGTCCCTTCACTGCCTTGCATCAAGGTCACTGTATTGTTACCCGCCAACAAATTGACCTGGCCAATAATGCTGCCGCCGGTTTCATTGGTGAAGGCCACGCCGTTGCCGGTGTTGGTTAACACGGCTTGCTGCGCTGCACTGTTAGCATGAATACTGCCGCTATTGACGAAGCTAGTAACATTGCCATTGTTGATATCAACCACTGGGCTAGTCAGTGACTGGGATGTCAGTTTGCCGGACTGCTCAACACGGCCAGTCGTGCCTTTAACAATCAAGGCCGCGCCGCCAGCAGCATTTTTCACATTCACACTGGCACCGGTTTTCAGATCCTGACGGGAATTGGTAACAATCCCTTTACCGGCAGCTGAATTGACGTTAATCACCAGGTCAGCCGAATCGGACATGTCCAGCGTGTTATCAGTAATAACGTCGCCCGTATTGGCGAACAAAATACCGGTACCACTGCCGTTCACATTGATCGTGCCAGAGTTGGTCGCCGCCAGAGAGGCCCCGGTGCGGATACCCGCGCCATTACCTACTGTCAGGTTAGTATCTTTTAATTGGATACCCGTAATTTCTGCTTTGTTTTCAATAGCATTACCGGTGCTGCCCGCCATCATAGCGATAGTCGCGCCGTCAACAGTCAGTGCGGTAGCGCCGGTATCAAGCAATACGCCATGAGCCGTGCCGCCCGCGTTAGTCACACCATTGCCAGACAGGGTCAAACTTGATCCTGAACCTAACAAGAAAGCAGCGGTACCATCAGTCGCGGTAACCGTGCCCGAGTTATTGACTATTGAGTTAGCACCCTGAATATTCACCGCAGTGCCATTCACGGAAATGCTGTTTTCGTTGGTCAGGATCCCGCCATTCACCAATACACCGGTGCTGCCAGCCTGAGTAAAATCAATAGAACCTTTATGGATAAGCTCACCGCCATTACGGGCGATATAGCCATAGGCACCGGAAGCGGTGTTACCGGTAGTCAATACCGCTGAACTGGTCAGAACTGATTTGCCGGTAGCACTGGTTGCGATGCCGTCTAATCCGTAATATTTACCATCGACGATACCGGCAGTCGCCCCGTTACCACTCAGTTCTAAAGTTGCATCTGCTGTGATGATACCCGTCGCGCCACCCTCGACTTTGACCCCTGTAGCACCCTCACCAGAGAGAACCATGTTTAATGCGCCAGAGCTAAAGCTACTGCCAGCACCGGTAACCTGAATAAGCGACGAGTTTTTGCCCGTGGCATTCATAGTCGACGCCGTGGTCCCGGCAAAGCTGGCACCTTTATCAACGCGATATAAAGTCGAGCTTTCAGTTGAAACAGTTTCAGCCCCCATCGCGGTGTTATTGACGCTAGCACCGGCACCGTAAATCAGGTACCCGACTTGTTTGGTACCAGAGACAAACTCAACCTGGCCATTACCGGTAACATTAATGGTGCCTTTATCTTCCGCAACCACCCCAATCGCCCCGTCGCCCGTCAGATTAACCTGACCGGAAAGATTAGCGACCGCACCCACACCTACTGCCTGAATCCCGTAGTTGGCCAAATTGGTTAACGGGTCAAGCCCGCTATTCACATAAATATGACCCCTGTTGGTAGCAGAACTGTTGGTCAGCACTTTCATACCGACGGTATTGATACCATTAATGACGATATCGCCATTATTGAAAACATTGGTGGCATTGGCACTGGAGGAAATACCAATGTTCTGACCCGCATTTTGTCCCGTGGTCGCACCAGCACCATTTAGCTCAATGGTACCGTTCTGATTAACCGCTGTTCTCACCCCTTGTGCATCAATAGCTGTCGCGTTTTCAGTTTTGCTGCCAACGATAATTTTGCCGGTCGCATTATTGGTAAAGGTGGCGATATTGCTCAGATTAACCAGATCTTGCACTAATCTGACGGCATAAGACGGGGTCTTAATAGCCAGATCGACCACTGCATCGGTCAGCGACCGCTGAGCTTGGCGGCCAATATAGACAGTGCCATTATTGGTAAAAGTAGAGCCTTTTTGAACACTCACCCCTTCGTTCAGATACCCTGCAGCAGGCGATATATCTACTGTTGCCGCAATGTTGATATTGCCGTTATTGACGAAGGTTGAGGTACCGTCAATGATAGCTGCGCGGGTATAAACACTGGTCCCACGTGAAGCAGTATTTATGACACCATTGTTAGTCACTGAAGAGGCCCCATTCGCCAGAATCGCGGTATGACTCCCACTGGCGACATTCAGTGGCAATGTGGCGGTCGGGGTAGATTTGAAATCCAACATGTCAGGGTTAGTCCCTGCATCCAGAACCCCAGTGGCCTCATTAATGACGGTACTGTCAGTCGCAAATATAATATTGGTCCCACGAACACTGGCGGCGGCTGAACCTAATGTCCCCGCATTATTCAAAGTTGCCCCATCATTCAAGCGCACCACTGAAATGTCAGTATTAAAAGCTTGAATATTGGCATCGGCACCTATATTCACAACGGCGCGCTGACCATCACCATGAATAAAGGCAACGCGACTAGAATCAATGATGTGATTGACTGCGTCGTTGGCGTCAATACCCATATCAAGATAGATAGGGGTGACTTTGGGTGCAGTACTGGAACCAGTGGTGAAATAGGCACGCGCCAACTCAGCCTGATAGCCTTTACTGTCCAGTACAATCGCGCCGCTTTTAATACCGGCGATCAACGCATTATTGTATTGCTGGAAATCAGCAAAATTTTGAACATTCTGCGCACCTAAATAAGGGCTGGTGAATGTACCAGTAAAGTCATCAAGTACCGCGTTTGCCACTGAGGTGCTGCTATCACGAATGTTGTTACTGTTATTTCCCAGATTGACGACTGTTTTAGAATTATAATTTAAAACTGTATCCTGAGTAGATGCAGTAGAGTCAACATAAAATCCTGAAGAGGTTGTTACTTCAGGTTGGCTTTTCAAGCCGCCTTTAAGAATGGCGTTAAAGTAGTTGGTGCTTTCATTAACCCAGCCCGCTGCGGTGCTACCAACATTCACTGTCAGGTCACTGCTGTCTTGCACATGGAATAAGTTACGGTTTACATACTGGCCATTTTCACCCACCGCATAAGAAACCGGCACCACAAAATTAGCCAGTGGTTTAATTGACATCGCCGGGCTGCTATACACATTAATAGTAATTAATGCGCCCGTTCCTTTAGGATCAAGGAAGGTTTCAGTCACCATATCGCCTAAACTGAAAATATTTTTGCTGATCAGATTCTCTGCACCATACAGGAAGTTCCCCGGAGGAATATCACCTAACTTACTGTTTTTAAAACCAGAATCACCACGTGCAATATTGCTAAAATTCCCCGACAAAGTATTATTTGGACCGGTGAATGTCTGTTCAAATTGAGCTTCAGGTGTAAATACTGGAACACTAACATTGGCAGCAAAGGCAGCACTCGCCCCGAAGGTGAACATCAAGGTAATAGCTATCTGGCTCAGACGAGATGGTGTCGCTAAACCTAAAGTCGTATCGACATTACCTGAGCAAGAGGACTTAGCTTTCTTTACTGATTTAGAAAACTCAGATGCAACATCATAACGGCCTAAAGCACTATTCCAAATGACTTTAAATACTCGATTCATAAAACTCTCAATTTTCTCTATGTATTATGGATTATAATTAACGAGCAATACTTCTCACTTAATCAAAAAGTAATTAAGCTGGTGAGCTTTAACTGGTGTATACCTTAAGTCTGATATTGCATCATTAATAACAATGATAAACGTATGAGGTTATGTAGATATATAGGAGGTGGAGACCACATATGTAGGAACAATCCTACATATGATGACAACATAAAAGATTAACTATAAATATCAATTAATTAAACACAAAACAAGCATAAGAATAATCTTATAAAAGTATAATAACCTTATACAAAACAGCCTTGTTTTTATTTTAATTCAGTAACCCATCATAGGTATTTATCAATAAGATAAAATAAAAGAAATGTTTCTTAACCCAAACGCAGACGAATGAAATTTGGGCGGAATGTTATATTTAACTTTAGATGTTTCATTGTACGAATCACTCTTAACAAGAATTGTCCAAGTATATAGAAAAAGCAAGTTTTTTTGGTACATATGATCAGAAATCCCAGAAACACGATATATATGACCAACACACCCAACATAAACCACTTTAACAGAATATTACACTAACGAATGACTTAAAGCTTAGAATAAAAGATCGTCAAATTAAAAAATATAAATGTAAATATATTTACCATTAAATTTACATTGGATCTGTCTTAAAAATAACCATTCAAAAAAATCAATTAAATAATCAAAAAAATATAAAGTTAATTATCAATAACAAATTAGTCGCAAGAAAAAGTAGCCCGTCAATATTGAAGGATAACTAATATTAGACATTGAAAGGCAGAAATGGCACCTTCAGACGATAAGGATAACCCATTGAATTTAAATATTATTCAACAAACAAAGCAGATTGGATATATAAAATTAAATCAATGTTAAAATGAATTTTATTCATATTGGCGTTAAGGTTGGAATGGGGTGTGAATAAAAGGGTAGCAGAAGCCGTGACTCATTAAGCAACTCTAATGCATTAGGATGACGACTCGTTTTTTAAGAAAAAGGCCGGATACTAAAGAAGTCAGCCAGGAGTAGGAGTGTTTGTCGGAGTTTGGGGGAGTATCGGGCAAGCGCGTTGGATACTTGCTGTTCAAAACAAGCTGATTAGCGTATCCAACACGCGTATAACATTCACAACAGTTATCAACCACAATAGCTATAACCTGCGGCCGATTAGCGGAATGGTGTGGCGTCTCCGGCACCTTCGCGGATAACTTCTGGGGAGGAATCAGTTAAATCAATCACCGTGGTCGGTTGTTGGCCCAAAGAACCGCCGTGAATAATTAAATCCACTTGTTTGCCCAAATTTTCTTTGATCTCTTCTGGATCAGACTCAGCAAAATCATTGCCCGGTAACATCAATGTAGTCGACATCAGCGGCTCACCCAATACATCCAGCAATGCCAGCGCAATAGGATTAGACGGCACACGCAAACCGATAGTTTTGCGTTTGTCATTCATCAAACGCCGAGGCACTTCTTTTGTCGCTTTCAGTATAAAGGTGTAATTGCCGGGAGTATTATTTTTGATTAACCGAAACGCAGAGTTATCAACATAGGCGTAAGTTGATAGCTCAGACAAGTCACGGCATACCAACGTGAAGTTATGGTTTCCATCCAATTGACGAATACGACAAATACGTTCCATTGCGGCTTTATCTTCTAATCGACAGCCAAGGGCATAACCCGAATCTGTCGGATAAACCACCACACCACCCTTGCGTAACACATCAACACTTTGGTTGATTAACCGCGGTTGCGGGTTCTCCGGGTGAATATAAAAAAATTGACTCATGATTCTACCTTATCATTCAACGTACGAGTGGGTTAGCTCTCTTGCAGCCAATCACGCCATACCGGTTCTACCCCAGCGGGTAGCCACAATTTGCGGCCCAACTCAATCCAGGAGCAAGGTTGATGGAAATCAGACCCCTGGGATCCAAGTAAATTATAGTCGCGTGCATATTGAGCAAGTTGTGCCCGTTCATGGGGTGCCTGCTGACACTGGGCAACCTCCATCGCATCGCCGCCATGTTCAGCAAAATGCGCTAATAACCGTTTCAGCCATTTCGCCGTTAAATCATAACGCCCAGGATGCGCCAGTACGGCCTGCCCACCAGATTGCTTAATAGCATCAATAGCTTGTTCTATTGTACACCATTGAGCAGGAACATAACCGGTCTTGCCTTTGGCCAAATACTTTTTAAAAACCTGACCGACATTGCTGGCCAGGCCTAACTCCACCAGATAGCGGGCAAAATGGCCTCGTGTCACCTGGCCGCCTTCGGCTAAGCGATTTGCCCCTTCCCAGGCACCCGGGATGCGCGCTTTTGCCAACCGAGCGCTTATCTCCTGCGCTCGAATATAGCGGCGCTCTGATTGTTCACTCAACAACTGGCAAATACTGCCATGCTGGATATCCATGCCCAATCCCACAATATGGATCTCGTGGTTTTCCCATAAGGTGGAAATCTCGACACCGGGAATCAGCCTAATGGGTAATTGCTGTTGCTCGATGGTCGCGGCGGCTTCGGCTAACCCTGCGGTGGTATCGTGATCAGTAATCGCCAATACACCTACGCGCATTTGCGCCGCCCTTATCACCAACGCCGAGGGGCTCAACGAACCATCCGATGCCGTGGTGTGGCTATGTAAATCATAGAGTGTAAAGGCCGTTGAGGTGACAACATCAGTGAAATCAGCCATGTCAGGTGATGTGGTGTTATCAGACGAAACGGGTTTATTAGTCAAAACTGATTTATTAGCCAAAACATGAGTCCGGAAAAAGCGTGGCTGACTATTGTACTCGCTAATGTGACATTAACGTTAATCAATCTTAGTTAGCTTCCCGACCATTAAGACTAATACCCAGATAAAAGAGTTTATTAAAAAACCCTCATTCAGGGGTTGACATTCACCGCGTGAACCAGTTAACTAGTACACAAGTTCACGAGATACCAAGATGCTGATCGGAACCTCAGACAGCACAATGAAAGCAATAATAGAGAGTGACTGATAATGAAAATTTCCCTGATTTCCTTACTGCGTTGGTGGCACATCTCCCTCTCTCGGGCGGTGTAATCGCGCATATCAGTCATTCGACAGTGCAGATTGCTCAGCCCGCTAATAGCGGGTTTTTTTATGGACAGATTTCGGCGTAATCACTTTTTTCAGGAACGACAAATAATGCAAACCTCGCGCCCTACCTTACAGTTATTGACCACCACGGGGTGTTACCGTGATGACCCAACCGCACTGTTTCACCAACTCTGTGGCGCACGGCCAGCAACACTTCTGCTTGAGTCTGCGGAAGTAACCAGCAAACAAAACCTGAAAAGTCTGCTCATTGTAGACAGCGCCCTGCGTATCACCGCGCTAGGGCAGAAAGTGACGATAGAAGCGCTGACACGCAATGGCGCGTCTTTATTACCGCTGTTGGACTCAGCATTGCCAGCACAAGTTAAGATTCAAGTCCGCCCGAATGGCCGTGAACTAACTTTTCCCGTCATTAATGATGTGCAGGATGAAGACTCTCGCTTACAGGCGTTATCCGTTTTTGATGCTTTGCGCCTGCTGCTGAAGCTGGTCGACTCCCCACTGGCAGAGCGGGAAGCCATGTTCATTGGTGGTTTGTTTGCCTACGATTTGGTCGCCGGTTTTGAAAACTTGCCGCCGTTGCGCCAAGACCAGCGCTGCCCGGACTTCTGCTTCTATTTAGCCGAGACATTATTGGTGCTGGATCACCAACACCGCTCTACCCGTTTACAAGCCAGCTTGTTCACCCCGGATAACAGCGAGCACCAGCGTTTAGCGGCCCGTTTAGAACAACTTGCCCACCAATTGCAACAAGCACCACAGCCTATTCCCGCCCAATCAGTGCCGGAAATGGCGTTACAGTGTAACCAATCGGATGAAGAGTACGGCGCAGTGGTCAGTGAATTACAGCAAGCCATTCGCGAAGGTGAGATTTTCCAAGTGGTGCCGTCGCGCCGTTTCTCACTGCCATGCCCATCGCCACTGGCGGCGTACCAAACACTGAAAGACAGTAATCCAAGCCCGTATATGTTCTTCATGCAGGATAATGAGTTTTCGCTGTTCGGTGCCTCACCAGAGAGCGCACTGAAATACGACGCGACCAATCGCCAGATTGAAATTTATCCGATCGCCGGTACGCGCCCTCGTGGCCGCCGTGCTAATGGTGAACTGGACCGCGATTTAGACAGCCGTATTGAGCTGGAAATGCGTACCGACCATAAAGAACTGGCGGAGCACTTGATGCTGGTGGATTTAGCCCGTAATGACCTGGCGCGCATCTGTGAGCCGGGCAGCCGTTACGTGGCAGATTTAACCAAAGTTGACCGCTACTCCTTTGTTATGCATCTGGTTTCTCGCGTGGTGGGCACATTGCGCCACGATTTAGATGTGCTGCATGCATATCAAGCCTGCATGAATATGGGGACATTAAGTGGCGCGCCAAAAGTCCGGGCGATGCAATTAATCGCTGGCAGTGAAGGATCGCGTCGCGGCAGTTACGGCGGTGCAGTGGGCTATTTCACCGCCCATGGCGATCTGGATACCTGCATTGTGATTCGCTCGGCTTATGTTGAAGACGGGATCGCCACGGTACAAGCGGGTGCCGGTGTAGTACTCGATTCTATCCCACAGGCGGAAGCCGATGAAACCCGTAATAAAGCCCGCGCGGTTCTACGGGCGATTGCCACTGCACACCATGCCAGGGAGGTGTTCTAATGGAAAAGAATTTAATGGCCGATATCTTGCTGCTCGATAATATCGATTCCTTTACTTACAACCTGGTTGACCAACTGCGCTCAAGTGGTCATCGCGTGGTGATTTACCGTAACCACATTGCCGCTGACACCATTATTGAGCGCTTGCAACAGCTCGAGCAACCGGTGCTGATGCTGTCACCCGGCCCCGGCACCCCAGCACAAGCGGGCTGTATGCCGGAGTTGTTACAGCGCTTACGCGGTCAGTTGCCGATTATCGGTATCTGCCTTGGTCATCAAGCCATTGTTGAAGCCTATGGCGGCCATGTCGGTCAGGCCGGCGAAATATTGCATGGTAAAGCTTCAGCCATTGAACATGACGGACGCGGCATGTTTGCAGGAATGCCGAACCCGTTACCGGTCGCCCGCTACCACTCATTAGTCGGCAGTAATATCCCAGCAGAATTAACCGTTAACGCCCGTTTTGGCGAAATGGTGATGGCGGTTCGTCATGATGCCCATCGGGTATGTGGCTATCAATTCCATCCAGAATCGATTTTAACCACCCATGGGGCCAAGTTGCTGGAGCAAACCTTAGACTGGGCGCTATCCCCTTCGCGCGTATAACCGCAAGAGTGTTAGCTGTAACGCCCAACTCTTTGGGGCTGAATATTTAAGGAATATCAGATGCACAATCTATTACCAAAAGAATTGTTATTAGAAAAACTGTTCTGCGCCGAGTCTCTGAGCCAGCAAGAAAGCCAGCTATTATTTGCCGCGATTGTGCGCGGCGAACTGGAAGCCAGCCAATTGGCTGCGGCATTAATCAGCATGAAAGTACGGGGCGAAACCCCCGCCGAGATTGCCGGTGCCGCACAAGCTTTATTAGCCGATGCGCAACCTTTCCCGCGCCCCGATTACCTGTTTGCCGATATTGTCGGTACCGGCGGCGACGGCACCAACAGCATTAATATTTCCACTGCGAGCGCCTTTGTCGCCGCCAGTTGTGGGGTGAAAGTGGCCAAGCACGGTAACCGCAGTGTCTCCAGCCGATCTGGCTCGTCAGACTTGCTGGCCGCCTTTGGTATTCGCCTCGACATGAGCGCCGAACAATCGCGTCTGGCCTTGGATGAGTTAGGGGTTTGCTTCCTGTTTGCGCCGCAGTATCACACCGGTTTTCGCCACGCGATGCCGGTTCGCCAACAGTTGAAAACCCGCACCCTGTTTAATGTGTTGGGGCCATTGATTAACCCCGCCCGCCCGCCGTTGGCATTGATTGGTGTGTATAGCCCTGAACTGGTGTTGCCGATTGCTCAAACCCTTAAAGTCTTGGGTTATCAACGCGCTGCCGTGGTGCATGGCGGTGGAATGGATGAAGTGGCGATTCATGCGCCGACACAGGTCGCGGAGCTAAATAACGGCCATATTGAAAGCTACGAATTAGCGCCCGAAGACTTTGGTTTAAATCGCTATGAACTTGGCTCACTGCAAGGTGGCGCACCGGAAGAAAATCGTGACATTTTAGCACGGTTGTTACAAGGTAAGGGTGAAGCAGCACACGCGGCAGCCGTCGCGGCTAACGTGGCGTTATTGCTGAAGTTACACGGGCAAGAAAACCTGCGCCACAACGCGCAGCAAGCATTGGAAATGATTCACAGCGGTCGGCCTTTTGAACGTGTTACCGCTCTGGCAGCAAGAGGATAAAATCATGCAGGAAACCGTACTTCACAAAATAGTGCGCGATAAGGAAATCTGGGTTGCCGCGCGGAAATTGCAACAACCTCTGGCCAGCTTCCAAAATGGCATTACCCCGAGCCAGCGCGATTTTTATCACGCGCTACAGGGCGACAAAACCGTGTTTATTTTGGAATGCAAAAAAGCATCGCCATCCAAGGGGGTTATTCGCGATAATTTTAACCCGACAGAGATTGCGGCAGTTTATAAAAATTACGCCTCGGCTATCTCGGTTCTGACGGATGAAAAATACTTCCAGGGCAGTTTTGATTTCTTGCCGCAAGTCAGTGCCGTGGTAACTCAACCGGTATTGTGCAAAGACTTTATTATTGATGCTTACCAAATTCAGCTCGCCCGTTTTTATCAGGCTGATGCTATTTTGCTGATGTTATCTGTCCTGGATGATGAAACTTATCGTCAACTGGCCGCCGTGGCTCATAGCCTGAACATGGGCGTGTTGACCGAGGCCAGCAATGCCGAAGAGCTGGAAAGAGCCATTGCATTAGAGGCGAAAGTCGTCGGTATCAATAACCGAGATTTACGCGACTTATCTATCAGCCTTGATCGCACCCGTGAACTGGCCCCCCGCTTGCCCAAAAACGTGACGGTCATCAGCGAATCCGGCATCAATACCTACCAACAAGTGCGCGAACTCGGCCACTTTGCCAACGGGTTCCTGATTGGCAGCGCGTTGATGTCTGAACCCGACCTGAATGCCGCGGTACGCCGCGTATTACTGGGCGAGAATAAAGTCTGCGGTCTGACCCGCGCCCAAGATGCCGCCGCGGCTTACCAAGCTGGAGCAGTGTATGGCGGGTTGATTTTTGTCGGAAATTCACCCCGTTATGTGGATATTGCGCAGGCCCGCACCGTGATTAGTGGTGCGCCGCTAAAATATGTCGGTGTGTTCCGTGATGCTAAAGTCGAGACTATACAACAAACAGCTGAGCGCCTGTCGCTAACCGCCGTGCAATTGCATGGGCATGAAGATCAAACCTATATCAACCAACTGCGGGAGGTATTGCCCGCCAGTTGCCAGATTTGGCAAGCATTGAGTGTCAGTGACACTGTGCCAGCGCGCAACTTACTGCATGTCGAGCGCTATGTGTTGGATAATGGCCAGGGGGGCACCGGCCAACGCTTTGACTGGTCATTATTAGCCGGTCAGCCATTGGACAATGTCCTGCTGGCAGGCGGGCTGGGGCCGGATAACTGCGGTGCTGCGGCGCAATTAGGCTGCGCTGGCCTGGATCTCAATTCCGGTGTCGAAAGTGCCCCCGGCATTAAAGATCCCCAAAAGATTGCCGCGGTATTCCAGACATTACGCACCTATTAAATCATAAACACATTTGGGTTAACCCTATACCCAATAGATTTCAAGATGCAGGAAGGCGGTAAGCAAGATAATCCCGATGAGCTTACACAAGTAAGTGATTCGGGTTAGCAAGTGCAGCCAACACACCTGCAGTTTGAAAGATGACGGGTATATAAAGGACAGAAAAATGACCACATTGAATCCCTATTTTGGCGAGTTCGGGGGCATGTATGTCCCCCAGATTCTGATGCCAGCATTAAAGCAATTGGAAGAGGCTTTTGTCAGTGCTCAGTTAGACCCTGAGTTCCAGGCGGAATTTCAGGATTTGCTCAAGAACTATGCCGGGCGTCCCACCGCTCTGACCCTGTGTCAAAATTTGACCGCGGGGACTAAAACCAAGTTATATCTGAAACGCGAAGACCTGTTGCACGGCGGCGCGCACAAAACAAATCAGGTGTTAGGCCAAGCTTTATTAGCAAAACGCATGGGTAAGACAGAAATCATTGCTGAAACCGGTGCCGGTCAGCATGGTGTGGCGTCAGCATTAGCCTGCGCCCTGCTCGGCTTAAAATGCCGCATTTATATGGGCGCTAAAGATATTGAGCGCCAGTCACCCAACGTATTTCGTATGCGCTTGATGGGAGCCGAAGTTATCCCAGTGCACAGTGGCTCCTCGACACTGAAAGATGCGTGTAATGAAGCCCTGCGTGACTGGTCTGGTAGCTACGAAACCGCCCACTATATGCTGGGAACCGCCGCAGGCCCGCACCCTTACCCAACGATTGTGCGCGAATTCCAACGGATGATTGGCGAAGAAACTAAAGCGCAAATGCTGGCCAGAGAAGGCCGCCTGCCAGATGCGGTGCTGGCATGCATCGGTGGCGGTTCTAACGCCATTGGGATGTTTGCTGATTTTATCGATGAGCCGGGCGTGGGCCTGATTGGCGTAGAACCGGCCGGGCTGGGTATCGAAACCGGCCAACATGGTGCGCCACTCAAACACGGCAAAGTGGGTATCTACTTCGGCATGAAATCGCCGATGATGCAAACCAGTGATGGTCAAATTGAAGAATCTTACTCAATTTCTGCTGGTTTAGACTTCCCGTCTGTCGGGCCACAACATGCTTATTTGAACAGCATTGGGCGCGCGGATTATGTTTCAGTGACCGACGACGAAGCTCTGGAGGCGTTTAAAGCACTGTCATGTAAAGAAGGGATTATCCCGGCATTGGAATCTTCCCATGCACTGGCGCATGCTTTGAAAATGATTAAAGCATCACCAGAAAAAGAACAGATACTGGTGGTGAATCTGTCCGGGCGTGGTGATAAAGATATTTTCACCGTTCACGATATCCTGAAAGCACGGGGAGAAATTTAATGGAGCGTTATCAACAGCTTTTCCAACAATTGGCCGCCAAAAAAGAAGGCGCATTTGTGCCTTTCGTGCAACTGGGTGACCCAACACCAGCGCTTTCTTTAGAGATTATCGACACCTTAATTGCCGCCGGTGCCGATGCCTTGGAGCTGGGTATTCCCTTCTCTGACCCATTGGCGGATGGCCCGACGATTCAAAACGCGGCGCTGCGCGCTTTCGCCGCCGGTGTGACTCCGAGCATTTGTTTTGAGATGCTGGCCGAAATCCGCAAAAAGCACCCCACTATTCCTATTGGGCTGCTGATGTATGCAAATCTGGTCTTCCATAACGGAATTGATACTTTCTATCAGCGCTGTGCTGATGTGGGTGTCGACTCGGTGCTGATTGCTGACGTGCCGTTTGAAGAGTCACTGCCCTTCCGAACGGCGGCCTTGCGCCACGGAATTGCGCCTATCTTTATCTGCCCGCCGAATGCAGATGATGATTTATTGCGGGAAATAGCCTCTCATGGCCGCGGTTATACCTATCTGCTTTCTCGTGCAGGGGTGACCGGTGCGGAACACCATGGCCATCTGCCCTTGAATCATTTAATAGATAAACTGCGTGAATACCATGCCGCGCCAGCCCTGCAAGGTTTTGGTATTTCAGAACCGGAGCAGGTGAAAATCAGCCTGGAGGCTGGAGCAGCAGGCGCTATTTCAGGTTCTGCGATTGTAAAAATCATTGAAAACAATCTCTCTCAGCCCACTGAGATGCTCGCCCAATTGGCGAGTTTTGTGACTAAAATGAAAGCAGCGACCCGCAGCTAGTGCCCTTAGAGCGCCTGATGACGTCACCGACTCAGGCGCTTTCTTCCTTATTTTCAATACCTTTCTCACGCTCTATTCAGCATAAATTTGTATAAAAGACATTCATAACCAATACTAATAATGTGTAACACACTAAGCATTTTTTTACATTTAGGATGCGGAGAGTGTCAGCACCCCTGAGTGAAATATGCGTTAATAATACTTTGAGCTAAACATGGAGAGTCATTTATGAAGATTTTTAAGACTTTGGCAGCCTTATGTATTGCAGTGGTGATGGCGATGGCAATATCTGCTTGTGCGCCGACAGCAAAATCGGAAGGAACCGGTGGTTATCTGGATGATACTGTGGTGACGACGAAAGTGAAATCTGCGCTGCTGGGTGAGAAGAATCTAAAATCGACTGAAATCAGTGTTGAGACGTTCAAAGGGCGGGTTCAGTTGAGTGGTTTTGTTAGCTCGCGTCAGGATGCAAACCGCGCGGTACAGATTACCCGTGGCGTACCTGGGGTGAAATCTGTTAGTGATCAAATGCTTATCAGGTAATTGTGTGTGAGTAAGCACCTATTATAGTCTGGAGACTGGCGGGGCGACTGCACCGATGGGCACGCCGACGGCTTACGCCGTTACGATCCATTCGGTACATTTCCCCGCCTATTGATGCTAAAAACGAAAAATATTAGCCAAAGTCATTGGTGTTACAGCCAGTAAGGTCAACTACAAGTCAGTGATTCAGGTAAGTGAACGCAGCTAACATCACTGTAACGCCAAGGATGAAGGATAATTAGAAACGATAGCCCGCGCCGAACATAAACACCCATGGATCAAGGCGAGTATGAATACTTTGTTCTTGACCCGCGGCTTTGAATTTCACGTCAGTTTCGATATTCATCCACCAGACAGACATATTCACCATCCAGTTTTCGCTGACCATGTAATCCAAACCGGCCTGACCGGCCACTCCCCAAGAGTCTTTAACACTTAAATCCGTCAAACCAGCAGAAGTGCCGGTATTGTTGAATTTCTCATCAAAGAAAGTGGTGTAGTTCAGACCTATCCCCAAGTACGGGCGCAGTTTGTCTTGTTTATCACGGAAATAATACTGTGCCATTAATGTCGGTGGCAATTGCTTAACTTCGGCAATATCGCCGGTCGGCCCAAGGCCAACCTTATGACGGAACGGCGTCGCGGCCAACAGTTCGACCCCGATATTATCAGTAACCAGATAGCTGAAGGTCAGGCCCAACTGGGTATTATTATCCGCTTTGAAGGAACCATAACCTAATACATCATCAGAACCTGTATTGGGTCTGACAGTTGCCGTCCCTGCCCGGAAAATATAATCGCCCGCTTGGTGCGCACTTACCGCAGTCGATGTCAGAGTTGCTACGGCTAACAATGCCAAAGTGACTTTTTTCATTATCCATTCCATTTGTAGGTATATTCGCGAACAGAATATACCTACAAATAAGTATTCATGATCCAATCGAGATCACATCTTTCGTAACAATTTGGATAAATCCTAAATTAAGTAGGGTTATTTAATTCCTTAATAACATTGAAATTGATCTGGATCATAAATGGCTGTTTACATCAAATTGTGCTCACAGCCATTGCTGAAAAAGACAACAGTGGTGATGCTGCTATGCTTGGATGTCATATGTGTGAAATCGTGATCGGTTGGCTGTTTACTTTGTAAGGAGCGGTAGATTAAAGATGAGCGCTGAAATAAATCCGTGTGTCAGTTGTGGGGCCTGCTGTGCCTATTTTCGAGTGTCATTTTATTGGGCTGAAGGCCAGGATGGCGGCGGCACAGTTCCCCCTACCATGACCGAGCAAGTCACTCCCTTTATTAGCTGTATGTCCGGCACTAACTGCAAATCCCCGCGCTGCACCGCCCTTCAGGGAGAGGTGGGTCAGTCTGTTTCTTGTTCAATCTATGGTCAGCGCCCTTCTCCTTGTCATGAATTTGAACCGTCGGGGGAAGCCGGGATTCACAATCCGGATTGTGACCGCGCCCGTGCCCACTACGGCTTGCCACCGTTACCTGTTGATAACATCCAGATAATTAGAGTAGAAGAAATCCGCTGTTGGCCAATGACAGGATCCCACAGCGCGCCATAACAAGGTATAATCATCGGCTAAGCGCTATTTTTTCATCCCAAGGAGCTTTCATGCCTATCACGGCTAACACTTTATACCGTGACAGTTTTAACTTTTTACGCAATCAGCTACCCGCCATTCTGTTGCTGGCGCTGCTGACTGCGTTCATTACCGTCATGTTAAATCAGGCATTTATCCCTGATACTGAACAACTGAGTACCTTAAGTTCCACAGAAAATGATTTCGCATCATCAGGCAATATCAGCATTACAGAATTAGTGGCGCAACTCACGCCAGAGCAACAGATTGTGCTGCTCAAAGTGTCAGCGGCGGCCACTTTCTCAGCATTAGTGGGTAATGTATTGTTAGTCGGTGGTATGTTGACGCTGATTTCTATGGTTTCTCAAGGCCGTCGTGTTAGCGCATTGCAGGCAATTGGCATTTCCTTGCCTATTTTACCCCGCCTACTGCTGCTGATGTTTATTGGCACCTTGTTAATTCAGTTGGGAATAACCCTGTTTATCGTGCCGGGTATCGTCATTGCTGTCGCACTTTCCCTGTCACCCGCTATCGTCACGACAGAAAAAATAGGCGTTTTTGCCGCCATGAAAGCCAGTACTAAATTGGCGTTTGCCAATGTACGGCTGATTGTGCCAGCAATGATGCTGTGGATAGCGGCCAAACTGATTTTACTGTATTTGGTCAATCACTTGACGGTATTGCCGACGCCCATTGCCAGTGTCGTTTTAGCTTCACTGAGTAATCTGGTTTCCGCATTATTGCTGGTGTATTTGTTCCGCTTATATATGTTATTGCGCCCGACCGATACTACCGTATAAATATCAGTCAGATAATAGTAAAAAAGGGCCATTACGGCCCTTTTTGTTGTTTGCGATAAAGTTGTCTGCAATTGAGCCGATTTAAATCAACTGACTTCCGGCTCGCCAACAGGTTCCTCTCTCTCTGCCACCCGCTGTTTACTCTGAATCAGCTTGAGGGCTAAATAGAGATCGGGCACCAAAATTAGGTCATCATCATGACTTTTCAGCCGATTAATCCGGAACCAGCGCGTCAGTTCAGTGCGCCGCCCCGCCAATATCAGCTTAATATTGCGCTGTTTTAAGTCGCGTTTAAGTTCATCAATCGCCGCCAACACACTGATATCCGCATAGGTAAAGCTCGCGACTGCATCAATCACCACCCAATTGGCCGGATGTGGTGTGCTATCGACCAGATTCAGAATGCGCCGTTTAAAATAGGCGACATTGAAATAGGTCAGTGGCGAGTTAAAACGGTAAATCATCACGCCGGGTACTGGTTTAATCCCATTGCCGCTGCGCATTGAATGGATCATGCCATCGGCATTCACCCCCAATAATTGCTCTGTCGGGCGGAAAACGGTGCGCAAGAATTGTAATAAGCCCAGCAATACCGCCAAACCAATGCCACTGATAACGCCGACCAATACTACACTGACGAAAGTAAAAATCGCCAAATAGAAAGCTTGCGTATTACGTTTGCGTAATTGCCATAAGCTCCTAAAACCAAGCAAAGACCAGGCGGCATAAATCAGCACCACGCCCAGTGCTGCTATCGGGATATATTGCAGTGGGCGAGTTAAGAAAAACAACACCATGGCGATAACTAAAGCGGCGATAATAGAGACTAACTGGCTCTTACCATTATTGGCATCATTCACCGCGGTGCGGGTGCTGGCCCCACTGATGGCAAAGCCCTGAGACAAAGCAGACACAATATTGGTGACACCGAGCGCGCGCAACTCGACATCCGCATCTACTTCGTAACCATTCTTCGCCGCAAAACTGCGGGCGGTGAGCATCATACTGACAAAGCTGACTACCGCCAGGTTGAGTGCCGGGATCACCATGTCACGTAACAGGCCGGGCTGGAAATCTGGCCAATGCACCATCGGCAAACCGCCGTCAAAACCCCCTACCACCCCAACACCAAATTGCTGCATATTGGCAGCCCAAGAGACGAAGGTCGCCATGATAATCGCCAACAAAGGCGCGGGCCAATTAGGCCGTAACCACTTGACGCCATACAGCACCACAAAAGTCAGTAATGAAATCGCGACAGTGGGTAAATGGCTGTTAATCAAATTATGCGGCAGCGCCAAAACCCGCTCAATCAATTGAGGTGGGCGAGTCATAAAACCAAATACCTTGCCCAATTGATCAACAATAATGGTAACCGCCACCCCATTGAGTAAGCCGGTCAGTATTGGCCGCGACAATAAATCCGCCAACGCTCCCAGCTTGAAGCGGCTAGCCACCAAACACCATGTCCCCATCATCAGCGTCATCATGATGGTAAGCTGCCAGTGAACCTCACTGTTCCCTGCCGCCAATGGGGCAACCACCGCCGCGATGACCGCGCAGGTAGCCGCATCCGGCCCGACAATCAATTGCCGCGATGAACCAAAAAAAGCGTAGGCAATCATCGGCAAAATACATGAATACAAACCAACGGCAGCACTAACGCCGGTCAATTCCGCATAGGCAATAGCGATGGGTAATGCCACTGCCGCCACCGACAACCCGGCTCGTATGTCTGGCTTAAGCCAGACACGTTCATAAGCCATTAATTGGGTCAAACCCGGCATCCAATACCGGAGTGATTTCCTCTGCATAGTGACTCCACAAGCTTTAACCCAATATCTGTTGCTTATAATGCTGGGTTAGTGGCTGACTGGCAATATACAGACAAAATCTGTTACGTGTTTATCGTAAGTTTCTGCAAATTCCTCTGGCAGAGCGCGCATTCCCGCAGATAATTAAGGATAATAGTGTTTTGTCGCAGGTACCCTCACCTCACTGAATCCGGTATAGTCAGGTGGTGTATAAATGATGGATTGATTCATGAAGCAACTTTTAGATTTTCTCCCATTGGTCGTGTTTTTCGTTTTCTACAAAATGTATGACATTTTTGTCGCCTCAGGGGCACTGATTGTCGCCACATTGTTAGCGCTGGCCTTTACCTGGGTCAAATACCGCAAAGTCGAAAAAATGACACTGGTCACCGCCATTATGGTGCTGGTATTTGGTACCTTGACGCTGGCATTCCACAGTGACTTATTTATTAAGTGGAAAGTGACCGTGCTGTATGTTTTGTTCGCCGTCGCATTGCTTGTCAGCCAGTGGTTTATGAAAAAACCTTTGATCCAGCGAATGCTTGGTAAAGAATTGACCTTGCCCGATAGCGTCTGGTCGACATTGAACCTGTCTTGGGCGGTGTTCTTCTTAGTATGCGGGTTACTGAACATCTATGTCGCTTTCTGGTTACCACAAGATATTTGGGTTAATTTCAAGGTCTTTGGCTTAACGGCTTTAACGCTGATATTCACACTCATCAGCGGTGTGTATATCTACAAACATATGCCAGAAGAACAGAAAAAGTCATAATTTAAAATAGTAGGCAGAGATGACCCAGGAACAAACATCACCTCGCGGTGAGCAGTTATTATCTCGCGGTGAACAAGTATTACCTAACGGTGAGCTGGTACTTCGTACCCTTGCGATGCCCGCCGATACCAATGCCAACGGAGATATTTTCGGCGGCTGGTTGATGTCACAAATGGATATTGGCGGGGCTATTCAAGCTAAAGAGATAGCCCAAGGCCGAGTGGTCACTGTGCGGGTTGATGGCATGACTTTCCTCAAACCAGTTGCCGTGGGTGACGTGGTTTGCTGCTATGCCCGCTGCATTAAGTCCGGCCGCAGTTCTATTACCATCAATATTGAAGTCTGGGTGAAAAAAGTCTCTTCTGAGCCTATCGGGCAGCGCTATAAGGCTACTGAAGCGGTATTCACCTATGTGGCCGTTGATGATGCCGGTAAAGCCCGCGCCTTACCGGAAGGCAGCAGAAATTTTGAAGTTGGCGCGACACAATAGCCGTAAAGTTATCCGGTAACATGTAAAAAGGGTCGCTATAAAGCGACCCTTTTTATTGCAGCGTGACATTATTGCAGCATAGACACCGCCAAACAGCAATATCACTGACTTAGTTCATTTCCGTCGTGCCACCAATTTTGAACACGATCGTGGTTACGCGATTTTTGTCCGAACCATCAAAACGCCATTTGCGCATCACCTGCTTCACTTCGCGCTCAAAGGTATTGCGCGGAGTGGCTTCCAAGACCTGCACATTGGTCACTCGACCATCGTCGTCAATGTCGTATTGTACTTTAACCTGCCCTTCAATGCCTAAGGCCAGTGCCCGAGCGGGATAATTAGGCTTCGCTTTACTGAGCGCTCTTGGCCCATCCGATGTTGATACCCCCGGCACCGCTGCTTTAGGTGCAGATTTTACCGGTGCATTGGTAGAAACCAGTGCTGGCTCATCCGACTTAAACGGTTTGTCATCCGGTGGGGCAACCGTCTTTTTAACATCCGGCTTCTTCACGTCTGGCTTTTTGACTTCTTTTTTCACCGGTTTTGGTTTTGGCTTAGGTTTCACCGGTTCTGGGAGCGGGACTGGCACCGGCTCTGGCAACACTTCTGGCTCTGGCGGTGCCTCTTCAATAGCTTCGGGTTCAGGTTCCGGCTCGGCCTGTGGCTCCGCCGCCGCTGGTTGGGGGGCCGCGAAGGTATCTATATTCACCATAGTGACAGCCAGTGGCGCGTCTTCTATCTCTGGCTGTATATTCATTTGCTCTACAGATACATACAGCAGCGCTGCAATAACGCTGCCATGTAGCCCTACTGAAAATACAAGTGGCCACGTCACCCGTCGACCCAAGAAAAATTTATTTAGCTGCATAATAATTCAGTGTCCTCTAATGCAGCCAAGTTTAAATGCAAATAGCAATCATATTCAATAAGCTTCTGCAAACTATCTCAACAATAGGTCTTAAATGATGCTTTAAACGGCAAAACTAACGCAATAACACTTTCCATTTACGCTTAGTTATCATTTTATTTCATTATAAATGACCCGTGTATTCGCCCGATAATTTTAGATGCCGTCCTTTATGCACATTATTGAATTTATGGATAGAACATGGTGTTATGGAACACAGATCATCATATTGAAGTATATACATTTAAAAGGTGAAACATGCTGTACATAATCTTTGCGACCGATGTTCCTGATTCACTGGAGAAGCGGCTGTCCGTGCGCCCGGCACATTTGGCGCGCTTACAAGCATTACAGGATCAAGGCCGTTTATTGACCGCAGGCCCTAATCCCGCCATCGACAGTGCTGACCCTGGCGCTGCGGGGTTCAGCGGTTCGACCGTGATAGCTGAATTTGAATCGCAACACGAGGCTGAATCTTGGGCTGAACAAGACCCTTATGTCGCTGCTGGGGTATATCACTCAGTCATTGTAAAACCCTATAAACGCGTATTTTGAATATAAAGTTGCTTAGGCGCCGTGGCCCCTATCACGGCTGCCGTTTGAAAGAAGATATTCCTCACCATTCCCAGCCAGATCTTGTCTCGCATCTGCCGGACACTACCGAGTTATTACACGACTTTAATCAACTTTACTTATAATTACCGAGAGTTAATGTCTAATTGTGTATCGATTCTTATGTCGAGACGATAAGCCATTTTGTTAAATGCGGAGATGAAGACTATGCAGTGTCCAGTATGCAAAGATACCCAACTGGTTATGTCTGAACGTAAAAGCATTGAGATTGATTATTGCCCGAACTGCCGTGGTGTTTGGCTTGATCGTGGGGAGCTTGATAAAATCATTGAAAAATCAACTGAGAGTGCGCCTGTTGCGGCCTCTTATGCTGAACCGAGAAATAGTGATCGCGACCACCACGGATATTCAAAACCCAAGCACTATAAAAAGAAAAGTTTTCTGTCAGAGTTATTTGATTAACCCTAATGATGACTCAGATAAAGATCATACGCCTGACTTCAGGCGTATTAGCTTGACTGTATCATCACCTGGCTGACTAAACTTTGTAGTGTTTCAACCAATGATCTTCACAGGCTTCCACCGCCTTATCCAACATATGCGCCGGTGATTTTAGGATCATATGGTCTTTTCTTGCCCAGACAGAATAAGTATGTTTGCCAGCAGAAATGACTTGTTCAGAATAAATAGCAGCGTGATATATCAGCTCAGACTCTTCACAATAAATCTCATATTTATACAGCGCCGTGCTGGTTTTCAAATCCCCGAAGAATACTGTTTTCGCTAATTTATATTGAGACATTAACTGTAGCCTTTGCTGTAATAGGGATTACATCATCCGCTGAACTGTATGATATAACTGTGATATTCACAGCAAAAGTTCACCTAAGTTGATGTCCTATCGATAAATTTTGAGTTTTATCCCCCCACGCTATATCCCGCTAAAGGCGTTCTCTAACATTAAAATGATCATATTGCAGAGGAAAATGGCTCACCGCACCTAATGGGCAAGAACTGAATAAGTAACCTTGCATAGCATCAACACCCCTATCGGCGAGTTGGCTAAACTGCTGGTGAGTTTCGACTCCCTCGATAATCACATGCTGGCAATGGTCGCGCAAACTCCCGACCAAGTTATCAAAAGTGGCACTCCCACCCCATTGCCAATAAAAGTGCTTATCAATTTTTACACATTCAAAGAAGCCGCTGGCTGCTGCTGCAATGTGGGCATCTCCGCTACCAAAATCGTCCAACCAGAGAGAATATCGTTTAGCCAGCTTACTCAATAATGCATTCTCAGCGCCATCACTGAGATTAGGAAAACATTCCATTATTTCCAATCGGATAAAAGGCATTGAGCTCAACAACAATATGACCTCTTCATCATTCAACACCGCATTTGCCATATCAAAATCTATATTTATTGAGAGTATTATTTGATGTTTAGTAAACCACTGTTGTTGCTTTTTCACTTCACATAATTGAGTGCGCAATAATTTTTCCTTCATCTGAGCATTAAGTTGATGTAAGAAGCGCTCAGTATAAATGGGCGATTTAAAAGAGGTTGTAGTGAAGCGACTCAATAACTCTACTGCAAGTAACTTACCGTCACGCTTGTAAACCGGCTCACAGATAAAAGTGCAATCAACTGCAATGTTTAGTCTGCTATCCACAGTAAAATCCTTTTATTTGATGAGAACAACAGTATTGATCAATTGATAAAATTGATCAATTTTTTATTATTGATCAATAAAAACGATGATTGAAATAAGCACAACAAAATGAAATATAAAATAACTCATTGATAAATAAGAAAACATAAGGAAGGCATGATGATTATCATATTTATTATTTCATAATCATTTATTTCAATAGGGAATGGTCGCCTCGAACAACTCGACAGTAACACCCCTGAAACTGAAAAATTAGAACGAAGCGACCGAATATATAGGGTAGCGCGAACGCATTCTGATGTGAAATAAACTGGGAAAAGAGTATTCTGCGCCTTTTATTATTAATATGAACATCAGAATTATCGTATTTTGATAATTTAGGATAGGGGCCATTTTTCTGCGCAAGAAAGTGAAATTCAACGATGAAAGTATCACTCAAAAATATCCAATCGACACCCTATTTTAGCAAAATCATGGGGAGTATCCGAGTGATCAAATGTATTGTATGAAACACCCTTCGGCGAGAAATAAATATTTAGTGGGCTCGCACACTATGGCAAAACAAAAACAGCCTCATAAAGAGACTGTTTTTATTATCGCTACAGCGCATCACCATTCATAAGCCACAGTGAACAATAGTGCTCTACGATGTTGATGCTCGTGGAGCTGCCGAACACTATAGATATGGCGATAACGCCGTGATTGGCCTTCAAGCCAGCGATTTCTTCTGCGCTGATGTTGCCGCAACATACGCCAACGGCCGACCTCATTTTTACTCCGTCTCATGAAGCTACTCTTTCCAAGCTGAGAACTGGGCCATTATAAACTTTTCATCTCTTGAGCCAAGTCACTCCGAGGAAAAAACGCATGTTTAGCGCTAAATCATCTAATCTTTACTGTGGTAAAAACAAAAATCGCCGACTATATCTGTATATTCGTCCTTGCAAGTCCCTTAGCTTAAAAGACTTTATCCATTAATATATCCGATTAAAGGTTTCGCCTTTGCCGTACTGTGCGTACACTCTTTAGTGACCGTTTGTGAACAGGATTTCCGCCCTTATGACAACATTTTACACCGTAATCAGTTGGCTCTCAGTTTTTGGCTATTGGTTGCTTATTGCCGGGGTTACATTGCGTATTCTCATGAAACGCAGAGCTGTTCCTTCGGCCATGGCATGGCTACTTGTTATCTATATTCTGCCTTTGGTGGGCATCATCGCGTACCTCTCATTTGGTGAGCTTCATCTGGGTAAACGGCGCGCTGAGCGAGCTAAAGCCATGTGGCCGTCCACCGCGCGCTGGCTGAGTGAACTGAAAGATTGCCAACATATCTTTGCCAGTTCTAATAGCGAAGTGGCGACCCCATTATTCCAATTATGTGAACGTCGCCAAGGCATCAGCGGCGTTAAAGGTAATCAATTACAGTTATTAACCACCACTGATGACACCTTAAAAGCATTAGTGCGCGATATTGAATTAGCTCGCCATAATATAGAAATGGTTTTTTATATCTGGCAGCCGGGCGGTTTGGTTGATCAAGTGGCTGAGTCTTTAATGGCTGCGGCGCGGCGCGGTGTCCATTGCCGACTGATGCTGGATTCAGCCGGTAGCCAGCAATTCTTCCGCACCCCCTATCCGGCCATGATGCGCAATGCAGGCATTGAGGTGGTCGAAGCCCTCAAAGTGAATGTTTTTCGGGTATTCTTACGCCGAATGGATTTACGCCAACACCGTAAAGTCATATTGATTGATAACTATGTTGCTTACACTGGCAGCATGAATATGGTTGACCCACGTTTCTTCAAGCAAGATGCCGGTGTGGGACAATGGATTGATATGATGGCGCGCATGGAAGGCCCAGTGGCGACAACCATTGGTATCGTCTATGCCTGCGACTGGGAGATTGAAACCGGCAAACGTATTCTGCCGCCACCGCCCGATAACCATATTATGCCGTTCGAGGAAGAGAGCGGGCATACTATTCAAGTTATTGCCTCTGGTCCGGGCTTCCCTGAAGAAATGATTCATCAGGCATTATTGACCGCCGTGTATGCCGCACGTAAACAGTTGGTCATGACCACACCTTATCTGGTGCCAAGTGATGATTTGCTGCATGCCATCTGTACTGCGGCACAGCGAGGTGTCGATGTCAGTATTATCGTCCCACGCGACAATGACTCAATGATGGTTCGCTGGGCCAGCCGCGCTTTCTTCTCAGAATTACTTGAAGCCGGAGTTAAAATTTATCAATTTGAGGGCGGCTTACTGCACAGCAAGAGTGTCTTGGTCGATGGCCAGTTAAGTTTAGTCGGAACCGTGAACCTGGATATGCGCAGCTTATGGCTGAATTTTGAAATCACCCTGGTCATTGACGACGACGGTTTTGGTGCAGATTTAGCCCAAGTCCAAGATGATTATATTGCTCGCTCAGTATTATTAGACGGCGAACAGTGGAATAAGCGCCCGCTGTGGCATCGCGTAACTGAAAGATTATTCTACTTTTTCAGCCCATTCCTGTAATCAATCGGAAACTGACAATCATCCAATTGTAGATTCTCTGAGTTATTCGCTTTCAATAGCATATTAATTGTAAAAGCAGCATAGAGGATGTTTTAATACCTGTAGTCTGTAAATAATAAATGGGAATCTGCAAATGGATCAAAATGTGATGGACCTTAATAACCGCCTGACTGAAGATGAAACACTGGAGCAGGCTTATGACATCTTTCTGGAACTGGCCGGTGACAACCTCGATCCAGCAGATATTTTATTGTTTAATCTTCAGTTTGAAGAGCGCGGCGGTGCTGAGTTATTTGATCCGGCTGAAGATTGGCAAGAACATGTCGATTTTGATTTAAACCCGGACTTTTTCGCCGAAGTGGTGATTGGCCTGGCTGACAGTGATGGTGAAGAGATAAACGATGTATTTGCTCGTGTTCTTCTGTGCCGTGAGAAAGATCATAAACTTTGCCATATATTGTGGAAAGAGTAACCAGCCTCCCCCACTGCTTCAGTCGCGGTTTTTTATCAAACTAAAAAAATCCCCGCTTATTCATTTGCGGGGATTTTTGCTATTAGGTTATCAATATCAGGATAATGACATCATAGCGGATCCACTTTCAGGCAAGAGACCGCATGGCGGAAACTCCCTTCTAATAGTGGGCGGGTTTTTGCACATTCTGGCCCAGCGATGGGACAGCGAGTCCGGAATACACAACCTGATGGAGGATTAATCGGTGACGGTAATTCCCCTTCGAGCAACTGAATCACTTTCGCCCTTTCTTTATCCGGATCGGGGATAGGCACCGCCGACATCAATGCTTTGGTGTAAGGGTGCTGAGGGTTATGGTAAACCTCATCATAAGTCCCCAACTCCACCGCATGGCCCAGATACATCACCAATACTCGGTCAGAAATATGTTTTACCACCGCCAGATCATGCGCGATGAAAATCAGTGACAGCCCCATCTCGCGTTGTAATTGCTGCAACAGATTCACAACTTGCGCCTGGATTGACACATCCAGCGCCGACACTGGTTCATCACAAATGACCAACTTGGGTTCAAGGATCAATGCACGCGCAATCCCGATACGCTGGCACTGGCCCCCCGAGAATTCATGAGGATAGCGGTTGATTAAGTTAGGCAGCAAACCCACCTTTAACATCATGGCCTTAACTTTATCTTTGATTTCCTGACGTGGCATTTTGGGATGATAAGTCCGTAATGGCTCGGCAATGATTTCGCCAATAGTCATGCGTGGATTAAGTGACGCCAGAGGATCTTGGAATATCATCTGAATATCACTGCGTGTTGCCCGCCACTCGGCATCACTCATGTTGAGTAAATCTTTACCTAGCCAGCTGACACTGCCGCCAGTGGCCTTCACCAAACCAATAATGGCACGCGCGAAAGTGGATTTACCACAACCGGATTCCCCCACAACGCCTAAGGTTTCACCTTCATACAGGCGCAAGGTGACGCCATCAACTGCCTTAAGCGTTTTTGACGGCTGCCAAAACCACTGCTTGCCATCCTGAATATCAAAGTGAACTTTCAGGTCGGCCACTTCCAACAAGACTTTTTGCTCTGTCATGGCATTCATACCAATTCCCCTACTGGCTTATAGCAGGCGCGTAAACGGCCATCACCAAAGTGCTCTAATGTCGGAGCCGTTCCGCAGCGTTCCATGGCATATTGGCAACGAGGCTGGAACGGGCACCCTTTCGGCAAGCGCAGTAAATTGGGCGGATTACCCGGAATGGTCATGAGAGATTCGCCTTCAGCATCAAGACGAGGGACCGCATTTAATAAGCCAATAGAATAAGGGTGGCTGGGGTGATAAAACACATCACGGGCCTGGCCATATTCCATGGTTCGGCCCGCATACATCACCAGAACTTTATTACAAATACCGGCAACCACCCCCAGATCATGGGTAATCATGATGATTGCGGTATTAAACTCACTCTTAAGTTCATTCAGCAAAGTCATGATTTGAGCCTGAACTGTGACATCCAATGCGGTTGTCGGCTCATCGGCAATCAACAGTTTAGGGCGACACAGCAACGCCATGGCGATCATCACTCGCTGGCGCATACCCCCAGAAAATTCATGAGGATACATCCGCATGCGCTTACGCGCTTCTGGCATTTTTACCGCGTCAAGCATGCGGATTGATTCTTCAAACGCCTCACTCTTACTCATCTTTTTATGCAATTGCAGCACTTCCATTAGCTGCTCACCCACGCGCATATAAGGGTTAAGAGAGGTCATTGGGTCTTGGAAAATCATCGAGATTTCTTCGGCCCGTAAACGGTTCAATTGTTTCTCGGGCAAATTCAGAATTTCACGTCCATGAAACTTCGCCGAACCGCCTATCCGGCCATTACTGGCCAGCAACCCCATCAAAGCAAATGCCGTTTGAGATTTACCTGAACCTGACTCACCGACAATACCCAGAGTTTCACCGGCGCGCAGATCAAAATTAAGGGCATTAACGGCAGTAACATCGCCGTCTGGCGTACCAAATGTGACGGTCAAGTCCTTGACATCCAACAGAACTTTTTGCTCCGACAGCCCCGATTGCTGAACAGCAGACTGATTATCAATAGTCGTCATCGTGCTACTCCTCAGCGATCTTTCGGGTCGAGGGCATCACGCAAGCCATCGCCGATAAAGTTGAAACAAAACAGCGTCACTACCAGAAAACCGGCAGGAAACATCAATAACCAGGGAGAAACTTCCATTGAATTGGCACCATCACTGAGTAATGCACCCCAACTGCTCAATGGCTCTTGCGTCCCTAACCCTAAGAAACTCAGGAATGATTCAAACAAAATCATACTGGGAACCAGTAAAGAGGCGTATACCACCACCACACCCAATACGTTTGGCACAATATGACGCAACACAATATTGCGAGTGGAAACCCCGCCTACCAGCGCCGCTTCGATGAACTCTTTGCGTTTCAGACTTAATGTTTGCCCGCGCACGATACGCGCCATATCCAGCCAGGAAACCATCCCGATCGCCACAAATATCAACAGAATATTCTGGCCAAAGAAAGTCACCAACAGAATGACGAAAAACATGAAAGGAAATGAGTTAAGAATTTCCAGCAAACGCATCATCAGTGAGTCAATTTTTCCACCGAGATAGCCTGATAATGACCCATATAATGTGCCAACCACCACCGCCACCAAGGCCGCAGCAACACCCACCATCAATGAGATTCGCCCACCAATAGCGACGCGCACCAATAAATCACGGCCAGATGAATCAGTGCCAAAGTAGTGTCCGGATTCAATATCGGGTGCCGCTGACATCATGCCCCAGTCAGTATCTGC
This sequence comes from Yersinia kristensenii, assembly GCF_900460525.1. NCBI lineage: Bacteria > Pseudomonadati > Pseudomonadota > Gammaproteobacteria > Enterobacterales > Yersiniaceae > Yersinia > Yersinia kristensenii. The sequence goes on along the minus strand of NZ_UHIY01000001.1, from coordinate 3,470,614 downwards.
ATAGGAAAACTGAGCTAGCATCGGGGCCAGAATAACAAATAAGGTAATCAACATTAGGATCACCAAACTGGTGATCGCCGCGCGGTTATGAATAAAGCGGCGGCGGGCATCCTGCCAAAGGCTACGCCCTTCAACTTCCAGTTTTTCACTGAAAACTTCCAGAGCTTCGCTATTTTTCTTGCTCAACATAATTGGCGTGCTCCAGTGCTAATAACGGATTTTCGGATCGATAACGGCATACAGCACGTCGACAATCGCATTGAATAAAATAGTTAATGCGCCTACCAAAATGGTCAAACTTAGGACCAGAGAGTAATCGCGGTTTAACGCTCCGTTGACGAACAACTGACCAATACCCGGCAAACCAAAAATGGTCTCAATCACCATTGAGCCGGTGATAATGCCAACAAATGCGGGCCCCATATAGGAGAGAACCGGTAGCAATGCCGGTTTTAATGCGTGCCGTAATACAATCGTTCGCAGTGGCAGACCTTTGGCCCGCGCAGTGCGAATAAAATTGGAATGCAGAACCTCAATCATTGAACCGCGAGTAATACGCGCAATACTGGCGATATAAGCTAAGGATAGCGCCACCATTGGCAAAATAATAAATTGTGGTGCCCCGCCATTCCAACCACCACCCGGCAGCCATTTTAATATAATGGCGAACACCAGCACTAATAAAGGTGCCACCACAAAGCTCGGGATAACCACCCCGGTCATAGCAAACCCCATGACCATATAGTCCCACTTGGTATTTTGATTCAGCGCAGCAATAACACCGGCACTAACACCTAATACTACAGCGAGTAAAAATGCAGCCAGCCCAAGTTTAGCGGAAACAGGAAACGAGGCTGCAACCAGCTCATTGACGGTGTAATCTTTATATTTGAATGAAGGCCCAAGATCACCCTGTGCCAGTTGCCCCAAATAATTGAAATACTGTTTATAAACTGGGTCATTGAGATGATATTTCGCCTCAATATTCGCCATCACTTCGGGTGGAAGATTGCGTTCGCCGGTAAATGGACTGCCCGGGGCAAGACGCATCATAAAGAATGAGATGGTGATCAAAATGAAAAGTGTCGGAATTGCTTCCAGACAGCGGCGTAGAATAAATTTTAACATTGCCTGTACCTTTAGCCTTTTTGAATTATCAAGCAATAAGGGCAGCACGCCAGTTAAACGGCTGCCCTTAAGATATTAGTGCTTGATAATATAAAGATCTTTAACGTGCATGTTATCCAGTGGGTCTTTACCGGTATAACCACCGACATAAGGTTTCACTAAACGAGCATTCACGTAATAGAACAACGGTACGATAGCAGAGTCTTTATCCAGCAAGACTTCAGCTTGTTGGTACAAGCCCGCGCGCTCCTGCTCGGTTTTAACTTTCAGCGTATCTTTTATCAGCTTGTCAAACGCCGGGCTTTTATAATGCACGGTGTTGTTGCTGCTGTCAGATAACATCATATTCAGGAAGGAAGAAGGTTCGTTATAATCAGCGCACCAGCCGGCACGTGCTACATCGAAAGCACCTTGATGACGGCTATCCAGGAAGGTTTTCCACTCTTGGTTTTCTAACTTAACATCAACGCCCAGGTTTTTCTTCCAGATAGAGGCGGCGGCAATAGCCAGCTTCTTATGTAAATCTGATGTGTTGTATAACAGGTTGAATGTCAGCGGTTTATCTTTAGTGTAACCAGCTTCCGCCAGTAATTTTTTAGCCACTTCATTCCGTTTTTCTTGTGTCCAACTGAACCACTCTGGTGGTGTCAACTCAGCACCACTGGTATATGGAGGGGTGAAACCATAAGCCGGTAAATCACCTTGGTTTTTCACTTTGTTCACGATGATATCGCGATCCATACCCAGTTTCAGGGCTTCACGAACACGAGCATCGGTGAATGGTGCTTTTTGGTTATTAATTTCGTAGTAATAGGTGCACAGATACGGGTCAACATGAACTTCTTGTGGGATCTCTTTTTTCAGCTTCTGGAATAATTCAATCGGCATGTTGTTATAGGTCATGTCGATTTCACCACTGCGATAGCGGTTAACATCAGTCACTTCGGAAGAGATTGGCAGGTAAGTCACCTGATTAATGACGGTCTTGGCATTATCCCAATAAGTTGGGCTGCGTTCTAACACGATACGTTCGTTAACGACCCAATCTTTCAACTTATAGGCGCCATTACCAACAAAGTTCTGCGGCTGAGTCCACTTCTCACCAAACTTCTCTATCGCGGTTTTGTTCACCGGAGACATAGAAGGATGCGCTAATAATTTATCCAAATAAGGCACTGGCTCACTCAACGTAACTTCCAGAGTATGGTCATCCAGAGCTTTCACGCCTAAGGTATCGGGTGCTTGTTTGCCGGTGATAATATCGTCGATATTGGCAATGTGGGCATATTGCACATAGCTTGCATACGGAGAAACTGTTTTAGGATCCGCCAGGCGTTGCCAGCTATAAACGAAGTCCTGTGCCGTTACAGGGTCACCATTTGACCATTTAGCATCTTTACGCAGATGGAAAGTCCACACTTTAAAATCTTTATTGTCCCAACTTTCTGCCACACCGGGTAGAATTTTGCCGTTAGGATCGTTAATAACCAGCCCCTCTAACAGGTCGCGTGAGATATTGGATTCAGGGACACCCTCAATTTTATGTGGGTCTAATGACTGAGGCTCGGAACCATTATTCCGCACTAAGACTTGCTTTTCAGCTAGTTGTACGCCTGCAGGCACATTCGCTGCAAAACTATTGCCTACAGCCATCATACCTAAGGCAGCCACAATGCCTGCGGCCAGGAGACTTTTCTTCGTGATGTTGGTCATGCTTATATCCACTCCAGTTTTTATTATTGCATCGCCCAATAATCAGGCGAGCATCACCTTTAAAAGGTATTTTTAAATTACATCGCGCGGGGAACGAATCCGGCCATGTAATACCCTATATGTATTAACATCAGCCGAAAATTCGTACTGTGTTATACATCCCTAATATCCTATTTGTTTTCCTAGATGCTTTATGACTCGACTTCTTACGGCTAACCGCTTTTCACTACTCTAACTTACGAATATAGAGATTTTTTAAATCTATTAAATCTTGTGGGTCCTTACCCGTAAACCCGCCCACGGTAGGCCGAATTAGGCGGACACTGACGCGATAATATACTGGCACCATGGCAGAGTCTTTATCCAATAAGTTTTCGGCCTGTTGATATAACGCAGCGCGCGCTTTAGCATCAGGTGCCGCTAACGTTTTGGCTAATAGCACATCAAACTCAGGATTCTTATAGAAAAACGTATTATTGCTGCTGTCCGATAACAACATATTAAGGAATGCCGTCGGCTCATTGTAATCACCGCACCAGGTTGCTCTGGCAACATCAAACTGGCCCTGATGACGACTTTCTAACGAGGTTTTCCACTCTTGATTCTGCAAAGTGACCGTGGCCCCGAGATTTTTTTGCCACATTGAGGCGGCAGCAATCGCCTGCTGTTTATTTTGATCTGAGGTGTTGTAGAGCAAATTAAATTTCAATGGATTCTCAGCATTGAAACCGGCTTCAGCGAGGAGTTTTCTCGCCTCTACATTACGTTTTTCCTGAGTCCAACTGGCCCATTCAGGTACAGTGAAATTACCGCCCTCGGTAAATGTTGGGGTAAAGCCATATGCAGAGATCTGCCCTTGCCCCATAATTTTGGTGGCAATAATGTCCCGGTCTAATGTTAATTTTATGGCGGTTCGAACCCTTGCATCCGTGAAAGGCGCTTTTTGATTATTAATTTCGTAATAAAATGTGCAAAGGTATGGGCTAACATGAACCTGCGCTGGCAGGTCTTTTTTCATTTTGGCAAACAAATTTGGCGGAATGGCACTGTTGGTAATATCGATTTCACCGCTACGATAGCGATTGATATCACTGACTTCAGAAGTAATCGGCAAGAAAGTCGCCTGATTAATGATGGTTTCTTTATTATTCCAATAAGTCGGGCTGCGTTCGAGCACAATGCGCTCGTTAACCACCCAATCTTTTAATTTATAAGCGCCATTGCCGACAAAATTCTGTGGAAGTGTCCATTTATCGCCATATTTCTCAACGACATCACGCTTAACCGGTTTCAGTGAGGTGTGTGACAACATATTAATAAAATAAGGGACGGGTTCAGTCAACGTGACCTGCAACGTCTTGGCATCTAATGCTTTCACCCCTAATTCATCTGGCTTTTTGACACCTTTTAGCACCGCATCAACATTATCAATTTGGGCATATTGTAAATAACTGGCATAAGGTGAACCTATTTTAGGATTAGCTAAGCGTTGCCAACTATAAACAAAGTCCTGCGCAGTGACCGGAGTGTCATCACTCCATACTGCGTTATCGCGCAGATGGAAAGTCCAAACTTTATAACCATCATTATCCCAATGGCTTGCGACAGCCGGAATGATATGGCCGTTAGCATCATTACTTACCAGCCCTTCTAATAGATTTAGAATAATATTGGTTTCAGGATTTCCCTCAACCTTATGCGGGTCCAAAGAAGCAACCTCAGAGCCATTATTAATAGTAATCCTCTGATCTAACGCTAATTCTACGCCCGGAGGAACGGCTGCAGCCATTGATCCCGCTGAGAATGACAAACCCAGGATAGTGCCAATTATTGCCAGTGGTCGCTGCTTAAACTTTATTTGCATTTCTAACCGCCCTTTTACGAGATTTGTGATGTTTTTCTCAAGGTTATGCGTCAATTTTCCGCCAACAATCACTAGCAATAACTATTCCAAAAATAAAAATTACGGTTCAGTTTCATTGGAAAAACAAGAAAACTCTCGTTAGGGAGTTGCCCGAAAGCTAACAGAACCCGAAATCTGACGCCAATAATTTTTACAGAAATGTTAAGCAATTCTCTTTTTTACTGGGTCACTAGCAACAGTAACTTAGGATGTCATCATTCTAATAAACACATAACTTTATGAATCTATTGGTTATATGTAATAACATTTTTAACTTCACATCAAAAATTATGTTTAAAAACAGCAATAAGAAACATAAAGTTAACATTTTAACTATTGCCAGAATAAACACCTACTCACTGCGATGTAATCACTAATAACATCTAGATAAATTCAGCACAAGCCCTACAGAATGATGTGAGCATTTTAACAACAAATAGCGTATTTAATTTAATCGGAAGGTTATCAAACTCTTTATTAAAGATGAATAAATAAGCCTTAATCCAAATTATTTGTTCAGAATAACTATTAGTGCAGCATTTAAGTGCAATAGATTAAAGTTCCTGCATTGTTTGCACCAAAATAAGGCCTGGGGACTTAAATATCATGCTAATAGCAAGAAAAAGGCTACAGGTAATAAACCTGTAGCCTCTTAATGATGATGAGATGTCTTATGAGGGATTAAAGCAATCCTGGGAAAATAGCCTTAATGCCGGTAACAATAAATTCGATACCCAATGCCATCAGCAGTAAACCCATAATACGTGTAATAACGTTAATACCGGTTTGACCGAGCAACCGAACCAATAGCGGCGCAGCACGGAATAATAACCAACAACAAAAGGCAAACAGTGCAATCGCAACAGTTAACCCCAGCAGGTTCTGCCAACTGTGGTAGCGAGAACTCCATACGATAGTTGAACTAATTGCCCCCGGCCCGGCCATCAAAGGTAATGCCAATGGGACGACGCCAATACTTTCACGCACTGCAGTTTCTGTTTTTTCCTGCTTATTCTGTTTATCTTCACCCAATTTACCGCTGATCATCGACATGGCAATACTAACCACCAAGATCCCACCAGCAATACGGAATGAATCAATAGAAATACCAAATATTTTCAGGATCGCATCCCCAAGAAACAGAGATATCCATAAAATAATCGCTACCGACAGGTTAGCTGTCAGGTTGGTTTTATCCCGCCCTGCCGCTGCCTGATAACTGGTCATACTGATAAATACCGGCAAGATACCTACCGGGTTAACCAGCGCAAATAAGCCAACAAAAAACTTGATGTAACCTGAAAGGTCCAACAGGGATTGACTCACACATCACTCCGCGCAATTGCTCATAAATACATCATAGATATCAGGTCATTATACCTAATGCCCCGAGATAACACATCTTACGGCTAAACCTGGGGAAATTGACGAGCAAATAATGATATCACCGCACTCTGCAACGGATCCTCACTGCCCAGCTCCCTAACAACAGTTCTTTTCACTGAAAATCACCCTTAGGGCAACCTCAAGTAGATGTGCGCGCTAATGTAATAGAATTAGTCACAGGAATCCATGGAATAAACCCGCATTTAGACAGGATAAATTATCGCTGTCTAAAATAATAATTATTGTTAACATTCTGTGGTGCTAATGATGATTTAACGTCATGAATTATCACTTTATTTACGTTAATGATAATTACTCTCAACTAATAATTGCTGAATGGTGTCAGCTTGCGAATTTTGTGATTTAAATCACGAAAAATAGTCATAAGAATGGTTAAGCTCAAAGCCGTAGTAGAGAGAACCTTTAGTAAGAAATAGAATATCAGGGTTGAAATAGTGTTTTTCTCCCACTTTATTCTTAGCAAACTTAAAGCTCTTTCAGTAAATCAGCGGTAAAGAATGAGAAAGTAAGATATAAAAACTATCTCTATTCGTGAGTACAGCATGGCTTAGCCTGTCTATACTGATTGCTTCAACAGCTCATTTACTAAAAGAGTTTAACATTATCAGGAGAGCATTATGGCTGTAACGAATGTCGCTGAACTTAACGAGTTAGTAGCACGCGTCAAGAAAGCCCAGCGCGAGTATGCCAACTTTACTCAAGAGCAGGTTGATAAAATCTTCCGCGCCGCAGCTCTGGCTGCAGCAGATGCCCGTATTCCTCTGGCCAAACTGGCTGTAGAAGAATCTGGCATGGGTATTGTGGAAGACAAAGTGATCAAAAACCACTTTGCTTCTGAATACATTTACAATGCATACAAAGATGAAAAGACTTGTGGCATTCTGGAAGAAGATAAAACCTTTGGTACTATCACTATCGCTGAACCTATCGGTTTGATTTGCGGTATCGTGCCAACGACTAACCCGACCTCTACCGCTATCTTCAAGGCTTTGATTAGCTTGAAAACCCGTAACGGTATCGTGTTTTCTCCACATCCACGTGCTAAAGACGCAACCAATAAAGCCGCAGATATCGTGCTTCAAGCCGCTATCGCAGCAGGTGCGCCAGCAGATATTATTGGTTGGATTGATGCCCCTACAGTTGAGTTGTCTAACCAACTGATGCATCACCCAGACATTAACCTGATTTTGGCGACCGGTGGCCCGGGCATGGTTAAAGCAGCTTACAGTTCTGGTAAGCCAGCTATCGGTGTTGGTGCAGGTAACACACCAGTTGTTGTTGATGAAACAGCAGATATCAAACGTGTTGTCGCCTCTATTCTGATGTCTAAAACCTTTGATAACGGCGTAATCTGTGCGTCTGAGCAATCTATCATTGTTGTTGACTCAGTTTATGATGCTGTTCGTGAGCGTTTTGCTTCCCACGGCGGCTACCTGTTACAAGGCAAAGAACTGAAAGCTGTTCAGGATATTATCCTGAAAAATGGTGGTCTGAACGCGGCTATCGTGGGTCAGCCAGCAACTAAAATTGCTGAAATGGCCGGCATCAAAGTTCCTGCTAATACTAAAATTCTGATCGGCGAAGTTAAAGTTGTTGATGAATCAGAGCCATTCGCTCACGAAAAACTGTCGCCAACGTTGGCGATGTACCGTGCGAAGAGCTTTGAAGACGCTGTTGAAAAAGCAGAAAAACTGGTGGAAATGGGCGGCATCGGCCATACATCTTGCCTGTATACAGACCAAGATAACCAGCCTGCGCGCGTTAAGTATTTCGGCGATAAAATGAAAACCGCCCGAATCTTAATCAATACCCCTGCCTCTCATGGTGGTATCGGTGACCTGTATAACTTCAAAGTAGCGCCATCTCTGACGCTGGGTTGCGGTTCTTGGGGTGGTAACTCCATCTCTGAAAACGTCGGTCCGAAACACTTGATCAACAAGAAAACTGTGGCTAAGCGAGCAGAAAACATGTTGTGGCATAAACTCCCGAAATCTATTTACTTCCGTCGTGGCTCACTGCCTATCGCGTTGGAAGAAGTGGCAACTGACGGTGCAAAACGTGCCTTCATCGTGACTGACCGCTACCTGTTCAACAACGGTTATGCTGATCAAATCACCAGCGTATTGAAATCTCATGGTATCGAAACTGAAGTCTTCTTCGAAGTAGAAGCAGACCCTACCCTGAGTGTTGTGCGCAAAGGTGCAGAGCAGATGAACTCCTTCAAACCAGACGTGATTATCGCGCTGGGTGGTGGTTCACCGATGGATGCTGCGAAAATCATGTGGGTTATGTACGAACACCCAGAAACCCACTTCGAAGAACTGGCATTACGCTTTATGGATATCCGTAAACGTATTTACAAGTTCCCGAAAATGGGCGTGAAAGCGAAGATGATCGCCGTAACTACCACATCAGGTACCGGCTCAGAAGTCACACCATTCGCGGTAGTGACCGACGATGCAACTGGCCAGAAATATCCATTGGCTGACTATGCATTGACTCCAGATATGGCAATCGTTGATGCCAACCTGGTTATGAATATGCCTAAGTCTCTGTGTGCATTCGGTGGTTTGGATGCTGTGACCCATGCTCTGGAAGCTTATGTTTCTGTCTTGGCGAACGAATACTCTGATGGCCAGGCTCTGCAAGCGCTGAAACTGCTGAAAGAGTTCCTGCCAGCCAGCTACCATGAAGGGGCAAAAAATCCGGTTGCACGTGAACGTGTTCACAATGCCGCGACCATTGCCGGTATCGCTTTTGCGAACGCCTTCTTGGGTGTCTGTCACTCAATGGCCCATAAACTGGGTTCTGAGTTCCACATTCCACACGGTTTGGCAAACGCCATGTTGATCTCTAACGTTATCCGCTATAACGCGAATGACAACCCAACCAAACAGACTGCTTTCAGCCAGTATGACCGCCCACAAGCGCGTCGTCGTTATGCTGAAATTGCAGACCATCTGGGTCTGAGTGCTCCGGGCGACCGTACTGCACAGAAAATCCAGAAACTGTTGACTTGGTTAGATGAGATCAAAGCTGATTTGGGTATCCCAGCATCAATCCGTGAAGCTGGTGTGCAAGAAGCAGACTTCCTGGCTAAAGTAGACAAATTGTCTGAAGATGCATTTGATGACCAGTGTACCGGTGCTAACCCGCGCTACCCACTGATCTCTGAGCTGAAACAGATTCTGATGGATACATACTACGGCCGTGAGTTCAGCGAAGAGTTAGATCGCGAAGAAGTTGCTGTCGCAGCCCCAGCACCTAAAGCTGAGAAAAAAGCTAAGAAGTAATCCCTAACTTACTGTGCAACTTCACTTGCGGGTGAGGTGAGTCACTGAAAGATATAACCCCCGACATCTGTTGGGGGTTTCTTTTTGTATTCATCCCCTGAATTTAGACATTGTCCACTCGCACCTCACTTTATTCATTGCCTCTAAAATCCTCCGTAATGGCGATTTATAACCGCCCTTACCTCATTTACCCACTCAATCAAATAAACTCGCCACAGCTCACTAACAGCGCTCTGCATAGGGATAACGTGGGTTGATTAGCCTATAAAAAATGAATAGCGCAATATCATCAGGCCGATGATATTAAATAAAATACTGTGGTCATTTATGGCTGGATCAGAAATAAGGAATCAGAGGGTACGGGTAACACGTATAAACGCAATGAATGGAGCTGTATGCTTCTATATAGTGTTAATTCCATAAAAGGCAACTACCCCACGGCCTTTAATAAAGGAGCCAGTGAGGTGTTATCCCGCTGATGATAGGCATTTAAAGAGATTAAGGGAGGGAAGCTGCTTTGATGGCTTCTTTATAATGGCGGCGACAAACAGAAACGTAGCTTTCATTCCCGCCAATGACAACTTGTTCGCCATCGTGAACTGCCCGCCCCTGTGCATCCAAACGTAACACCATATTAGCCTTGCGCCCACAATGACAAATTGTCTTTAGCTCGACCAATTTATCGGCCCACGACAACAAGTATTTACTGCCGGGGAATAACTCACCGAGAAAGTCAGTGCGCAAACCATAGCATAGAACAGGAATATGCAATTCATCCACCACTTGGCACAATTCTTGGACCTGCTCTTTAGTCAAAAACTGGCACTCATCGAGTAAAATACAATGAACCGGATTTTCCTGATGTTCAGTATTGATAATAGATAATAATGATGTCCCACTATTGTAAAGCAGAGCCTGTGAAGACAAGCCAATGCGTGAACTGACGGTTCCAACTCCAAAGCGGTTATCAATCTCGGCTGTAAACACCAGAGTGCGCATACCACGTTCTTGGTAGTTATAAGAAGACTGCAATAACGCAGTGGATTTGCCTGCATTCATTGCTGAGTAATAAAAATAAAGTTGAGCCATGAGCCCGTAGCTCCAAATAGTATAATAAATGGTCACATTAACAACGTGTAACGAGTTTATCATAAATTCAGGGGTTTCGTGGAGCAGACGAGTTCCTCTATATTACTGTTTTCTCTATTAAGTAATGCGATAACTAATGGAGTTGGCCGAATTTTTATGTAATCTACCTGTGTATTGTTAGGTAGATTACATGACCCATTTCACAATATTGAGACAGTAAAAGTATTCTGCTCGAACATTAACCAGGTTTAGGCGAGGTACAAGCAATAGCGCTTCAGTTTCATATGGAGGCCGCACGATTGGTTCATTAATGATACGGATAATGTGTTCTCATGATTAATTCGTAAATAGTGATAACAAATATTGCCGTAACCTGACAAAGCTTGGACTGCATGTTTTTTCTTACTCCATATTTCGTTGCAGCTATATCAATATCTCGGTGGCTCCAGGGTGATCAGTTATTGTGCATCCCAACATGAGCGGTAACGTATTTTTGCTTTATTGATATAAAGCAAAATTATAACTTAGTGAGAAAATCATGTTCACAAGCAGAATCATTAGTGAGTGAAACGAAAATTTACGTTAAAAACAGCTCAGATAATAACAAGTCCCATCGTTTATTAGTGTAAGCAGCAAGTTTTCGCTAATAAATACGTGAATTCGAGTATGCTAATCAAATTGGCTATTGCAGAAATTAAAATAGCACTCTATTATTATCCAGACGCCCCCCACCAATTATAATTTGAGACCAGGACAATGAGCGAAGCGTTAAAGATTCTTAACAACATCCGTACTCTGCGTGCACAAGCGCGTGAATGCACTCTTGAAACTTTAGAAGAGATGCTTGAGAAACTCGAAGTGGTCGTTAACGAACGCCGCGAAGAAGACTCCCAGGCACAAGCAGAAATTGAAGAACGCACACGTAAATTGCAGCAATACCGTGAAATGCTTATTGCAGATGGTATTGATCCGAATGAACTGTTGAATACTATCGCAGCTGCTAAAGCCGCGACGGGTAAATCAAAACGTGCTGCGCGCCCTGCTAAATATCAGTATACAGACGAAAATGGCGATGTTAAAACTTGGACAGGCCAAGGCCGTACTCCTGCAGTGATTAAGAAAGCCATTGAAGATGAAGGCAAATCACTCGATGATTTCCTGCTGTAATCGTAATAGTTAATTTACTATTGTGATAAAAATACCCTCCTATTATATGGGGGGTATTTTTTGCGTTCTCTTTAAGCGTCAAAACTCGCACTCCTCGCGATGAATTATCCTATCCAGCTGTTTACATCCAATCGATAAGCAACAGCCAATCTAAACATATCATTCTCAATAAATAACGTTATGTTATCACTCTCATTGAAAGTCGATAAGAATACTCTGCTAATTTATGACACTATAATAATCGCTATAACAGCCAAATCGACATTATCCTTTTGTGATATAAGATAAATTTAGCGATAAACTACTGTGATTGAATCCGATGAAGATTCGTGTTGGCTACAAAAAAGAACTCATTCAATTTTGCACCCAACACATAAAACCATCTTTACCACTTATTGTGCACGATTAATCGAAGCGCCACGGCCAATCCCATAATAAGTAAAACCTTGTCTATTTAGACGCTCGGGATCGTACAAATTACGCCCATCAAAAATAACGGGGTGTTTAAGGCGGGACTTGATCATCTCAAAATCAGGCGCCCTAAAATTCTGCCATTCAGTACAAATAATCAAAGCATCAGCGCCTTGTAATGCTGACTCTTTCGTACCCATTAATTTTAAGTCATCCCTTGCACCATAAATCCGCTGGGCTTCATCCATTGCCTCGGGATCATAAGCTTGAATAGTCACACCGGCTTTCCACAATGACTCCATTAAAATCCGACTCGGAGCTTCACGCATATCATCCGTATTGGGTTTAAATGCTAACCCCCAAAGAGCCAATGTTTTTCCCGCCAGTTGTGAGTTAAAGTGATGCAGAATAAATTCGACCAATTTAAATTTCTGCTCATTATTGATTTGCTCAACAGCTTGTAACAGCTGAGGCTGGTAGCCACAACTTTCAGCTGTACGAATTAACGCCTGAATATCTTTGGGGAAACAAGAGCCACCATAACCACAGCCAGAATAAATAAAATGATAGCCAATGCGTGAATCGGAACCAATACCCTGCCTCACCTTTTCGATATCTGCACCAAGACGTTCAGCGATATTAGCTATCTCATTCATAAAGCTGATTTTGGTTGCCAGCATACCATTTGCCGCATATTTCGTCAGTTCAGCACTGCGAATATCCATTATTAACATCCGGTCATGATTTCGATTAAATGGCTCGTATAACTCGCTAATTAAATCGATAACACCGTTATCATCAGTATCAATACCGATAACAATACGTTCAGGCCGTTTACAGTCAGCGACCGCCGCCCCTTCCTTCAGAAACTCAGGGTTTGAAACCACATTGAATGCTATTTTCTGCCCACGTTGCTGTAGAACAGTTTGTATCCTTTGTTGCACTTTATCTGCAGTGCCGACAGGGACAGTAGATTTATCGATAATAACTTTGGGGGAATCCATATATTTAGCAATGGTACTGGCAACTTCAAGTACATATTTCAGATCAGCGGCCCCATCCTCATCTGGAGGGGTGCCAACGGCTATAAATTGAATCGTGCCATGTGCTACGCCGGCTTCTGCATCTGTGGAGAATTGTAGCCTTCCACTCTCATAATTTTCTTTTACCAACGGCGCTAATCCGGGCTCGAAAATAGCGATACGACCTTTTTGAAGGTCAGCAACTTTTTTTTCATCTATATCTATACACATGACATCATGACCAACTTCAGCCAATACCGCAGCCTGAACTAACCCGACATAGCCAATGCCAAAAACCGTAACCTTCATTCGATCTATCCTCAAGTTAAAAATTCAATAAGAGACGTGCTATAGACCATTATCAGGAACCAACCTTAATTTAGCCTGAAGCGACGCATCTTATTGCCTGTAAATAACGCAGGTTAAAAATTTTCAGAGATAAGTATGGAAGAAAGTATATCAACCGATAATTATCACATCTCGGTTATACACATTGATTGAAACACATTGGGCTTATTTCACAGGTTCGTTATAGAACCATTTATATTAGGATAGATGTAGTCGTAAAAAAATGTGTCAATATATTGATTTATTAAACTCATTATTGTGTTTTAGATTCAGAGTACGGCGGGCTCCTCCGCAGACAGCATCAACCGTAAACGACTTCCCCCCCCCAAACTTGGCACTGCCATGCAGCGCAACGCTGGCTGATTTGATTTAAATGGGCTGTTTTTAATGTTCCTAAAGGCACACCATTACTGAGTTGAATCTGATGTTTACCTGCATGAACATTGGCATGTAAACCAGCGGAAATCAGTATCAAATTCTGATATTCCGCATGGTAATACCCCATAAGCAAAGGAAATTGCCCATCTAAATGGGTACGTCTTAAGAGTTGATTAACTTGTTCGAGTAAAGATGACATCTGTGGCAGCCGATGCTGTTGATGTGCTAAATGCTCTTGTAGAATCCCATTGAACAATACCCTTAACAGTAAGGCGGCTAAAACACCGTTATCTCCCGCACGTGTAACATCCAGACAGTAGAAGGCTAAATCTTTATCTGACAATGCTGCTATATCCAAGACTAACCCTGGTTTCTCAACCATGGTCAATTGCCGGTAGTTTATGCGGCAGTGAGCAATTGTTTGTTGTGCTGGAGGTTGGAGCTGTTTTAATAACTGAGCAGCATAATAAGGATTCTGGCGCAGCGCGTCCCAATCTTGAATAAGTTCCGTTTCTTCAATTGCATGGGAGGTAAACAACGCGGGATAAAGGCAAGTCAGTACGGTTTCTCGCAAGCGCTTTAAGTCGACAATTGGCTTCAACAAAACGTCCTTTACACCTAGGCGCAGAACTTTGGCAATATCTGTCATTTTATCGGTTGCTGATATCACTAGAATGGGAATTTTTACCCCTTGAATGAGTAAACGCTCAACAAACTCTATCCCTCCCATCACAGGCATAGCGAGATCACACAGTATCAGATCAGGAACCTGAGTTTTTAATTGTTCTAAAGCCTCAAGTCCATTTTCCGCCTGGTGAACTGTCGCGCCGAGTGAACTTAAGAATTCTGCAATGACTGAGCGAAAAACTGTTTCGTCCTCAACGACTAAAATATTTTTACCTGCTAGTGGTTTTTCCATGTACTGCTTCTCTTACTGACCTTAATGATAATAGTGGCTCAAAATGATTGTTTGTGCTTGTCAGAAATTGTCATGCCTCTGTTACAAACACCGATCTGTGCTATCTGTGCTTTATCAGGGGGTATAATTGTTCCGCACATTTCTCCACGGCCAACTGCCCGGCTGCAATGCTTTCATCCGCACGATGAAAATCCAACATTGATATTTGCGGACAATACGGCTGAATCAGGACATCCGGAGGATCACCGGCCATACGATTGCGTTTCAATCGGTTTTCCAATACTTGTATCGACGTAGACATGATTTCCATCGCGCTGGGTGCATTCTTTATCGGGTTGGATGTTAAGTCCGTTATCCGTGCTTTCAAGCGCCGGTGCCAATTATCTGGTATCTCCGCAAACTTGCTTTCAATAGGTGTTTGTGGGGAAAATATATCTTGCGCAATGAGATGGGCATCATGCTGCAAATCAACCGCAATAACGATATCTGCCCCCATAGCCCTGGCCAAAGAGATAGGAACCGGATTAACAACTGCACCATCAACAAGCCAATATCCCTCGAACAAAACAGGTGAGAATAACCCAGGCATACTGCACGATGCTCTGATAGCCTGCTTGATATCCCCCTCTGTAAACCATAGCTCCCGGCCGGTTGTTAAATTTGTCACCACGCACCCAAAAGGTAATGCGCATTCGGCGATATCTTGTACTTCAATAATTTCATTTACCACATTAAATACGCGTTCCCCGCGCAGTAGCCCACCACGTCGCCACGAAAAATCCATCATTCGGATAACATCCCAGTATTTAAATGAACGCACCCAGCGTTCCATCACCTCCAAGTGATCACTGGCGTAAGCTGCACCAACCAATGAGCCAACTGAGCACCCGGCGACCACATCAATCTCTACGCCCATCTTTTTCAGTGCATTAATGACACCAATATGTGCCCATCCTTTAGCAGCCCCAGCTCCCAGAGCCAATCCAACCTTACTTTTTCTCATTGTGTTTCATCCATTTCAAATCACTTTGGCACTTCCCCTGCTCTGAAATCTAACGCCTTATATACCGCTCGTTGATGGTCAATTTAGTTGATATCAACCTCACTGTAGCTAGGGAATAAAACGTATATTTATTCTTTTACTTTGTAGCCTTACTTATATAACTATAGTGAATATTTATTCTTCTGCTATTTTGATACAAATACTTTACATTTCAGGGCTAAGATATAGCGCGGGGACGAAAAGACATACGATGAATATTGAAATATGCCAAATGGATCGGTTTATCCCTGAGATTGTTACATTAATTAATCAATTAGATGCGTATCAATCGGCACTCTACCCCGCAGAAAGCAATCATGCGGAGCCTATAGAGAATTTGGCTCAGATAAAAACATATATTTATGTCGCTAAATGGGACAGTCGCATTGTCGGATGCGCGACTCTGGTACTACCAAGGGATAGCGTCCCTGAAGTTAAACGCGTTTTTGTCACGCCAGATTGTCGAGGTTATGGTATTGCATCATTGTTGATGTCCGCTTTGATTGACAAAGCTAATACTTTAAAAGTAAAGGAAGTTTACCTTGAGACAGGAGTGTTACAACCTGAAGCAATAAGCTTATATCAACGGCAAGGTTTTGAATTGACTGCTCAGTTCAGCCATTATACCTATGACCCATTGAGTGTATTTATGGTGAAAAAGCTAGATCCAAACCAATAAGTAAATCATAAGAAACATATATGGATAATATACAATTACTTTATTAACTCTATTGCTTAAATTTTATTATCATTAACAATAGATAAAAAGCAAAATAGCCACCTTTTCGGTAGCTATTTAGAGTTAATATTCAGGAATTCGCGCTCAAAAGGCGAAACATCATCGGATAAAAAACACGAGTAACAGGTTATGCATATTGCATGGTTACTTTATGGTCTGTCTGTAATGAACTCAGAGCCATCGCCTGTGAACCGAATTTCGTCCAAAATATTATGAAAAATTACGGATTAATAATGAAATAATTAACCGTTAATGGTACCGAATGAGACATTCATTTTTTCAAACATTGCGATAACTTTATTAATCAGTTTCATGGTTAGCTCCAGTCAATATCTTTATTTTTATGTGACACACATCACAGTTACAAAGTTAATCCAAAATGAAACGGCGGTCAAGTATTTTTGTGATATGAATCACAAAACTTCTCATTGTACTCTATTTCTTACGGGACTATCAGCTTTGAACCTCACCACATGATTAGGTAAGATAGCGTCTTATTCACCACAACTCGACTTTACTCGTGTTGATCGGCCGCTAACGAGTAACTCGCGGTTATCACGGCATATTGATTATTTGGGAGAAATTTTGTTAGAACAGTGTCCTTGTGGCAGTACACTTGAATATCAAGAATGTTGTGAACCTTATATTCTTGGTACTCAAGTTGCGGTTAACCCGGCAGTATTGATGCGTTCCCGCTATAGCGCTTACGTGAAAAAGAATGTGGATTACCTGGTCAAAACTTGGCATCCCGACTGCAATGCGCAAAAATGGCGTGAGGGAATAATTCAAAGTTTTAGTAATACTACATGGCACGGATTAACAGTCATTGCTGAA